>CAZMSN010000015.1:16959-27030 GCA_964569015.1 uncultured Acidimicrobiaceae bacterium
GAGAAAGAGGCGGCGCGGCAACGGAGGAGAGCGAAGAAGGAGGCGGCGGCCCAGGCGCAGGAGAAAGCGGCAGAGGAGGCGGCGGCGCAGGAGGCGGCGGCACAGGAGGCGGCGGCACAGGAGGCGGCGGCACAGGAGAGGGAGAGGACGGTCGAGAAGGAGGCGGCGCGGCAACGGAGGAGAGCGAAGAAGGAGGCGGCGGCGCTGGCGCGGGAGAGGGCGGCAGAGGCCGATCGGGCCGCCCATGCCGCCCTTGATCATCAGCGAGCCGTCGCGGCCGACCTGGAGGACCACGAGCACCGATTCGCTGAGCTGGAATCGAGGCGAGCCGCATCGGCGATTCACGTCGAGCGGGAACGGCTCGTCGCCGCCGCATCGCGCCGGGCGGCGATCGCCGGCCGTGATTGCGAGCACGAGCTGACGCTCGCCGCAGCCGAGGAAGCCGCGGGCGCACAGACCGGAGAGCTGGCGCGGGCGGACGTCCAGATAGCCGTGCAGCGCTCCCTGCTCCTGGCCCGGCTCGCAGGCAGCGCGGCCGCTCGCGCTCGGGCCTTCGCCGGTGACGTGACCGTCGAGGAAGCGGTCGCCAACGAGGCGCTCATGATCGACGAGGTAGGACGGGCAGTGGGGGCGACGGCGGCGGCTCGCAATCGGTGGCTGGCGGAGCGGGCGGCCGGTCGCGGCCGCACGATGGAGTTAGACCTGTCGCTCAGCTCCGGCGCCGTAGAGGAGACGGCCCTTGCCGGCGAGCTGACCAGGGCAACAAATGCTGGCACTGTTGCCCGTACCCGTTTGCTCGTCGCCGAGGCGGCGGCGTTCGCCGACACGATCCTTTCCGCGGAGCGACGGCTGGCGCAGGGTGCCGCGGCTGTCGAGGCAACGGCGATCGAGTCCGAGTTGGCCCGGCTGACGGGCGGCCGCGAAGTCGCCCTGGAGGACCTCGCCGAGGAATCGGCGGCGCAACAGGGCATCGAACTCGAACGCCGGCTTGCAGGAGAAACGGCTGCCGCGGATTCCGATGCCATGCGGGGAGAAGTCGTGAGGATGGCAGCCGCTGCTGCCGAGATCCGGGCGTGGATGGCTGCCGGTGGCCGCGGTCCGGGCGTAGCCGCCGGCTCCGTGCTCGTCGACGTTGGGGCCGGGACCGGCTCCGAGGTCGCTGGAATCGGCGATTCCGTGGCAGAATCCAAGGTGAGAGGCTGGTGGCGTTTCAGGCGTCACCGCCGCTCGGTGCCGGCACGTGGTGGATTGGAGTCGGGAATCCGCCCTCACGAGCCGGCGGCGGCAGGGGACGGCCGGGTCCGCAGCGGAGAGACGGAGACGCCGGAGAGCCACCTTCCCGGTGTCGAGCGAACGCAGGAGGACGCAGGTGCCCAATCGGCTGAGCCCACGATCGAGTCCTCCGCGCTCGACAGCGACAACGCGGCTGCGGCTCACCTCGGTGTGGCGAGACTCGCACCCGCCGACCGGCCCACCTGGAGCATCGAGGACTTCGATGCTCCCGAATGGATCGCGGGTGACGCCGTGAGCGATCGCTCCGACTGGGAACCCGACGATGAGATGCCGCAGCCTCCCGATTCGCTTGACGAAGAGCCGGAGAGCTTCGAGGAACCGACCGGCGACGTTTCGACGGTCGAGGACGTCGACAGGGTCGAAGACGTCGACAAGGTCGAAGACGTCGACGAGGTTGACGAGATCGAGGAGATCGAGGACATCGAGGATGCCATCGCGGCCCTCGGCGATCTCGAGCCGGAAGACGATGATGGAGCCCCATTGCCCGAGGAACCCGAGGAGGCGCCGCCTGCTTCGAGCAGTACATGGGAAGACGATGATGCCGCCGACGAGGTCCCCGATTTCACCCGGTTCACCAGCGAGGAATACGCCCAGGCCAGCACCCGCGAGTACGCCAATCTCGCTGAGGCCATTGCCAAGGCGGCTGGGGAGTCGCACGAGCCGATGGCGGTCGCCGCCGGGATGCCCGGCGTCGAAGCCGGCATCGTCGGCCTCGACGACATGGTGACGGCAGGCATAGAGAGCGCGGGGGACGAGTCGGTCATCCGGGCCTCCGACCTGCCGAGACGCATCCTCACCGGGCTCTTGCTCGGCGCCGTGTTCCTCGCCTCACTGACGCATCCGCTTGCGATCGGCTTGCTCATCCTCGTTGTGCTGGGGCTGGCGGTCGGCGAGCTGTTCACCGTGCTCGTCCGCAGCGGCTGGCATCCGCTGGCGCTCTTCGGATTCCTCGGCGTCGGCGGGGCCTTCATCGGGACGTGGGCGGGGAATTTGGTGGCGGTCCCGGTGGCACTGCTCACAGCGACGATCGCGGTCCTGTTCTTCTACGCGGTGGTGTCGGGCAGGTCGAAGCCCTTGGAGAACGCGGCGCTCACCGTTCTCGCCGTCGCCTGGATCGGCGGCCTGGGCGCCTTCGCCTTCGATATTCTCGCTTCGCCTCACTACCGGTGGCTCATCGGGGCTCTGGTGGTGACCGTGGCGCTCATGGACAGCGCGTCGTACTTCGTGGGTCGCCGGATCGGCCGCCGCCCGCTGGCGCCCGTGGTCTCGCCCAAGAAGACAGTCGAAGGGCTCGTGGGCGGAGTGATTGTCGCGCTCGCCGCCGGCGCCGGGTTCGGCATGTTCGAGCCGTTCGACCTGGTCAACGGCTTGGTGCTCGGAGCGGTGGTTGCACTGATCGCCCCCTTCGGCGACCTTGCAGTCTCGGTGATGAAACGCAGCCTCGGCATCAAGGACATGGGCACGATCCTGCCCGGCCACGGCGGAGTGCTCGATCGTATCGATGCCGTTCTCTTCGTCATCCCCGCGGCGTGGATGGCGTATGCCTGGATGGGGTTGCTCGCCTGAAGCCGCTCATCGTCCTCGGCATTACCGGGTCCATCGGAGGCCAAGCGCTCGACGTGGCGGCGCGCTTGGAGATCCCGATCACCGGAATCGCCGCCGGAGGATGCTCCTCTCGCCTGCTGGAGATCGCCGCCGCGAACCCGGCGGCCGCGGTGGTCGTCGCCGCCCCGGGTGAGGAAGGCGAGATCCGATGCCGCGATGTCCTCGGCGACCGCGTGTCGTTCGGGTCGGATGCCGTCGCCGCCCTGGCGGCCCGCCCGGGAATCATCGTTGTCAACGGCATCGTGGGGGCCGCCGGCCTGGAGCCGACGGTGGCCGCCCTCGAGGCCGGAAATCGGGTGGCCCTCGCCAACAAGGAGAGCCTCGTTGTGGGGGCGCCGGTGGTCATCGCTGCCGCCGAAGCCGGCGGAGGTGAGGTGATTCCCGTCGACTCTGAGCACTCGGCCTTGTGGCAGTGCCTGGTGGGCGAGCCGGTGGAGGCGGTCCGCCGCCTCATCCTGACCGCCTCCGGCGGCCCGTTCCGAGGGTGGAACGCCGAAGCTCTGGAGGATGTGACCGTGGACCAGGCGCTCGACCACCCGACCTGGAACATGGGGCCCAGGATCACCGTCGATTCGGCCACCCTGATGAACAAGGCGTTCGAGGTGATCGAGGCCCACTACCTCTACGGCGTCGACTACGACCACATCGACGTCGTGGTCCATCCGCAGAGCATCGTGCACTCTCTCGTGGAGTTCACCGACGGCAGCGTCAAGGCCCAGCTCGGCGATCCCGACATGAGGGTCCCCATCCAGTACGCCATCACCTACCCGCAGCGGGCGCCGGCACCCGTCACCCCCCTCGACCTCACCAGGACGCCTCTCACCTTCGAGGCGCCGGATCTCGCAGCCTTCCCGGCCCTCGGCCTCGGGTACACCGCCGGCCGGCTGGGAGGCTCAACCCCGGCGGCTCTCAACGCCGCCGACGAGGTGGCGGTAGCAGCCTTCATCACAGGTCGGATACGGTTTCCCGAGATCGCAGCCATCGTCGCCGCCACTCTCGATGCGGTCGAGCACAGGGAGATCACCACGGTCACGGCCGCCCTGGAAGCAGATCGCGAGGCTCGTGACATCGCGACCGGCCTCATCGAATCGGCAGGGTGAGCCGGACTCGGTAACGTGGCCCGCCGGGTAGCGTGTCTGCCGCCGAGAGAGGATCCATGGGACCCGCCATCATCATTGTCGGCTTCATCCTGATGATCGTCATCCACGAGGGTGGCCACTTCGTTGCGGCCAAGATCTTCGGCATGAAAGCCACCGAGGCCTTCTTCGGCTTCGGTCCCCGGGTCTGGTCCACCCAGCGGGGCGAGACCGAGTACGGCATCAAGGCGATACCGCTCGGAGGCTACGTGCGCATCGTCGGGATGAATCCGCTCGAGGAAGTCGACCCAGCCGAGGAGTACCGCACCTATCGCCAGAAGCCGTTCTGGCAGAAGTCGATCGTGGTCCTGGCCGGCATCGCCAGCCACTTCGTGGTGGCGTTCATCCTCTTCTACATCGTTGCCCTCGCTTACGGCAGCTTCTCGTACAGCACCGAGGTGAGGGAGGTGAGCTCCGTCTTGGCTACGTCGACGTCGGAAGTGTCCGACGAGATCCCGCTCGACCTGGAGAAGGGCGACGTGATCGTCAGCGTGGACGGAGTGCCCTTCAAGGAGGTCGATCCCGCCGCCACCAAGGACCCGGATGCCGTGGCGGAAGTGGTGGTCGAACGCAACGGAGCTTTGGTCACCCTCTTCACCACCGACCTGGTGGTTCCACCACCGGCGCTGCTGTCCGGATTCCAGGCGGGGGACGTCTTGATCTCGTTCGATGGGATCGCTGTCGACGATTGGGATCGCTTCGTGGAGTTGACTCAGGAGCGTCCCGGCAAGCATGTCGCCGTCGTGGTGGAGCGGGACGGGCAGGAGCAGACGATCGAGGCAACCCTCGCCTCGGTCCCGGTCGAGGGCGGATCGATCGGGTTCTTGGGCTTGAGTTCCGTGGTCGTAGAGCACCGGTACGGGCTGGTCTCGGCGGTCCCGGAGTCGCTGGCGATGATCGGAACGACGTCTTCGTACGCGGTCCAAGGTCTGTGGGGCATGGTCTCCAACTTCACTTCGATCATCGGCGAAGCCGTTGGGCAGGGAGACGGGGACGTGGGCGAGGTCCGCCCCGTGAGCGTCGTTGGGCTCGTGCGCATCGCCGGTCCGGTGCAGGATGCCCTGTTTCTGCTCGGCTTCGTCAACGTCTTCGTCGGCATCTTGAACCTGGTGCCACTGTTCCCCCTCGACGGCGGGCACTTCGCGGTGGCCCTCTATGAGAAGGTCCGGGGTCGTCCCGCCGATGTCCGCAAGCTGCTGCCGGTGGCGGCGGTGGTGTTCGCCTTCATCATCATGCTCGGCTTGCTCGGCCTCTACTTCGACATCGTCGACCCGATCCAGCTCCCGGGGTAGCCGGCACGGGCGGCCGTGTTGCAGCGCACATCTCCCGCTTAGCATGAGGCATCCATGAGCATCACCCGACGTCCCACCCGCAAGATCATGGTGGGCGACGTTCCCGTTGGAGGCGACGCCCCCGTCTCGGTGCAGTCGATGACCACCACCAAGACGGCCGATGTCGAGGCCACCGTCGCTCAGGTCTACGCGCTCAGGGGAGCAGGCGCCGACATCGTGCGCGTTACCTGCAACGACGCAGAGGCCGCCGCGGGCCTCGGCGAGATCGTGTCTCGCTCGCCGGTGCCCATCATCGCCGACATCCACTTCCAGTACCGCCTTGCTCTTGCCTCCCTGGAGGCGGGGGTTGCCGGCCTTCGCCTCAACCCGGGTAACATCCGCAAGCCCGAGCACATCAGGATGGTCGCCCGGGCCGCCGCCGACGCCGGGGTGCCGATTCGAGTGGGTGTCAACGCCGGGTCGCTCGACAAGGACCTACTCGCCAAGTACGGGGCTCCGGTGCCTGAGGCCCTCGTCGAGTCCGGGCTGGGCGAGATCCGGCTGCTCGAGGAGGTCGGCTTCGAGGACATCAAGATCTCGGTGAAGCACTCGCACGTGCCCTCGATGGTCGAGTCCTACCGGCTGCTGTCGGAGCGGATCGACTACCCGCTGCATCTCGGGGTCACCGAGGCCGGCCCGCCACCCGGCGGCCTCATCAAGTCGGTGGCGGGCATCTCGACACTGCTGCTGGAAGGGATCGGCGACACCATCCGCTTCTCGCTGACCGCAGACCCGGTGGAGGAGGCCAAGGCGGGCCGCAAGCTCCTCGAGTACTTGGATTTGCGGGAACGGAGGGGCCTCGACCTGATCGCTTGTCCATCGTGTGGCCGCGCCGAGGTCGACGTCATCGAGGTCGCCGCCAAGGTGAGCGCGGCCCTGGAGGCCGAGAACTCGCCGCTGCAGGTGGCGGTGATGGGTTGTGTCGTCAACGGACCGGGTGAGGCCCGTGCGGCAGATCTGGGGATCGCGGCCGGCCACGGCAAGGGCCATCTCTTCGTCAAGGGCCGGGTGGTGCGCGTCGTCGCCGAGTCGGAAATGGTGGATGCCCTCGTCGAGGAAGCCCGTCGCCTGGTCGATGAGGGCGTCGAGGCCCGCCTGGCGGCCGCCGAATCCGCCCGAGAAACGGGGAGGGGAGCGGCGGGGCGATAGACTCCGCCGCCACGAGGCGACCGTGGAGTGATTGTGCGCTGGTCCCAAGCTTATTTACCCACCCTGCGCGACGACCCGGCAGAGGCCGAGGCCGCCAGCCACAAGCTGCTCATCCGCGCCGGGTTCATCCGGCAGCTCATGGCAGGGGTCTACTCGCTGCTGCCGCCGGCGTTTCGGGTTCGTGACAAGATCCAGCGCATCATCTGTGAGGAGATGGACGCCATCGGTGGCCAGCAGTTCCTCCTGCCGGCGATCCATCCGAGCGAGATCTGGCAGAAGACCGGTCGCTGGGAGGCGATGGGGGACGAGATGTTCCGCATCACCGACCGCAAGGGCGCCGAGCTGGCGCTCGGGATGACGCACGAGGAGATCTTCACGACGCTGGCGCTGGAGGTCACCTCCTACCGGCAGCTCCCTCAGATCTGGTATCAGATCCAGACCAAGTTCCGTGACGAGCCGCGGCCGAAGTCGGGCTTGCTGCGAACACGCGAGTTCACGATGAAGGACTCGTACAGCTTCGACATCGACCAGGCGGGCCTCGACCGGGCCTTCGACCTCCACCACCAGGCGTACCAGGCGATCTTCCGTCGTCTCGGGCTCGATGCGGTGCCGGTGGAGGCATCCTCCGGATCGATGGGGGGCAGCGGGTCGATCGAGTTCATGGTGCGCTCATCGGCCGGTGAGGACCTGGTGGTGCACTCGCCTCGATGCGGCTACGCCGCCAACATGGAACGGGCGACCGCCGCCCTGCCGGAAGCGGCCGATGAACCCGGCCCCGATGCCCCCGAGAAGTTCCCGACGCCGGGGGTGCGCACGATCGAGGATCTCGTGCACTTCGAGGGAGGGGCGGTCGCCGACCGCCAGATCAAGACCCTGGTGTACGTGCTGGACGGCGTTCCGTGGCTCGTGCTGCTGCGCGGCGATCACGGTCTCCAAGAGCAGAAGCTGCTCGACGGCACCGGTGCCATCGAGATGCGGCCCGCCCACCCCGAGGAGGTCCGTGAGCTGCTCGGCGCCGATCCCGGCAGTCTGGGCGCGGTGGGAGTCGAAGGTGTGCCGATCGTGGCCGATCACGCTCTCGAGGGGCGTCGCAACATGACCACCGGGGCCAACGAGGACGATTTCCACCTGCGCGGGGTGGACGTGGATCGCGATCTCCGGGTCGACCGGTGGCTCGACCTGCGTGAGGTCAAGGCCGGCGAGCCGTGCATGTCGTGTGGCGAGCCGCTCGAGGTGTTCAAGGCGATCGAGGCGGGGCACATCTTCAAGCTCGGCACCAAGTACTCGGAGCCGCTCGGAGCGTCCGTGCTCGACGAGAAAGGCACGAGCCGCCCGATCGTGATGGGCTCCTACGGCATTGGACTGGAACGCAACCTGGCCGCCATCGTCGAGACGTACCACGATGACAAGGGGATCGCCTGGCCGGTGGCGGTGGCGCCGTACGAAGTCGTGGTCACCGTCGTCAAGGTCGACGACGCCGCCTCGTTGCAGGCCGGGGAGAGCATCTACCGCCGGCTTGTCGACGCCGGCATCGACACCATCATCGACGACCGCAACGAGCGGCCCGGGGTGAAGTTCAACGACGCTGAGCTGGTCGGGATCCCGTACCGGCTCACCGTGGGTCCCCGTGGTCTCGCCGAAGGCACCGTCGAAATGACCGAGCGCCGCAGCGGGGATACTCGGTCGCTTCCGGTCGAGGAGGCGGCCGCCGTCGTGATCGAGCACGTGCTCAACGCCCGCGGCTGACGCGGCGCGGCCCGTTCTCGCATCGTTCGCCGCCAGGCGGCGGCTGCTTTTCGGGCCATTGTGCGCCGGTGCTTGGGCGCGATCGGCAGGAAAGGCCGGCTGCTATACTCCTCCCCGGAACGGAGATCGAGCTCGAGGTGGGCCTGGGCCCGCCTCGTTTTGTGAAGGGGACCGGGAAAAGGAGCGGCTGTGACCGGCACGGAGGAGCGCCTGCGGAGCGTGCTCGAGCCGTACGTCGCGGCAGAAGGGATCGAGTTCGACGACCTCGAGATCCTCGGACAGGGTCCCGGCACCCTCGTGCGCGTGACCGTCGATGCCGAGACGCCGGTGGACGTCGACCACATCGCCGCCCTGTCGCGTGGGCTGGCTCGCCTCCTCGACGAGGAAGATCCGGTGACGGGCCCGTACACGCTCGAGGTCAGCTCGCCGGGGCTGGAGCGCAAGCTCCGTGTTCCGCGCCACTACGAGAAGTCGCTGGGAAGAGAGATTCGAGTGAGAACCCGCCGCCCGGTCGCAGATGCCTCCCAGCACCGCGGGGTGCTGGCGAAGGTCGATGACGGGGGTTTCTGCATTGAGGTCGACGGCGTCGAGCGGCGCATCGCCTTCGATGACGTGGCTTCGGCCAGGACGGTGTTCACCTGGGAGAAGACCGCCAAGCCGGGCAAGCGGCGATAGAGAGGGACGACGATGGACTACAACTTGCTTGACGCTCTCGAACTGCTGGAGCGTGAGAAGGGAGTGCCCGCAGAAACCATCCTCGATGCCCTCGCCAACGCCCTGGTGTCGGCCTACAAGCGGACGCCGGGAGCCGCCGAGGAAGCGCGGGTGACCATCGACGCCGACACCGGCGAGATCGTCGTCTACGGCCAGGAGCTCGACGAGGACGGCAACGTCATCCGCGAGTGGGAGGACACACCCGAGGATTTCGGGCGAATCGCCGCCCAGACCGCCAAGCAGGTGATCATGCAACGCCTGCGCGACGCTAAGCGCGAGCAGGTCTTCGATCTCTACGAGGGCCGCGAGGGAGACCTGGTGACCGGCATCGTGCAGAGTTCCGATCACCGCTACGCGCTGCTCGACCTCGGCAACGCCGAGGCGATCATGCCGTCGTCGGAGCGCATTCCCTACGAGCGGCTGGAGCGGGGCAACCGTGTCAAGGCCTACATCCTGGAGGTCCGAGGTGAGGGCAAGGGACCACAGATCGTCGTGTCCCGCAGCCATCCCGAGTTCATCCGATCACTGTTCGAGCTCGAGGTCCCCGAGCTGGTGGACGGCGACGTCGAGATAAGGGCCATCGCCCGCGAGCCCGGCCACCGTTCGAAGATCGCAGTGGCGTCCAACGATCCCAACGTCGATCCGGTGGGGGCCTGCGTCGGCGCCCGGGGGTCGCGTGTTCGCCAGGTGGTCAATGAGCTACGCGGCGAGAAGGTCGACATCGTTGAGTGGCGCGAAGACACTCGGGGGTTCATCTCAGAGGCGCTCAGCCCGGCACGGGTGAAGGAGGTGCGGCTCGACGAGGATGAGATGGTGGCCACCGTCGTGGTGCCGGATCATCAGCTCTCGCTGGCGATCGGCCGGGAAGGCCAGAACGCCCGCCTCGCCGCCAAGCTGACCGGATATCGAGTCGACATCCGTTCCGAGAGCCAGGATCTCGGGCTGGACGTCGAAGATGAGGAAGGCCCCGAAGTCGAGGGAGCGGAGGCTGACGCCGCCGAGGTCGAGGAAGCTACGGTGGAGATCGAGGTCGAGGAAGCTGCGGTGGAGGCCGAGGTCGAGGAAGCTGCGGTGGAGGCCGAGGTCGAGGAAGCTGC
>CAZMSN010000015.1:27130-35752 GCA_964569015.1 uncultured Acidimicrobiaceae bacterium
CGAGGTCGAGGAAGCTGCGGTGGAGGCCGAGGTCGAGGAAGCTGCGGTGGAGGCCGAGGTCGAGGAGCCGCCGGCCGAGGACGTGCCCGGGGGAGATGACGAGGCCACGGACGACGAGGCAGCCGGCGAGTCGGATGCCGAAGACGAGGAAACGGGCGCCGGCTCGACCGCGTGAGCGGTCTGGCACAATAGGGCGCCTGGAGGTGACGTTTGGCGAAGAAGCGCGTGTACGAGATGGCCCGAGAGCTGGGACTCGAGTCCAAGGACGTGCTGGAGCGCGCCCAGAGCCTGGGGATCGAGGTGAAGACCGCCTCTTCCGGTCTCGACGAGGACTCGGTCGCCCTGCTCACCATGTCCTACGAGGACGATGCCTCGGCGACCGTCGCCGAGAAGCCTGCGGTCGAAGAGGCTGCGGCCGAAGTGGCCGCGGCCAAAGCGGCCGCCCCGGAGCCTGAGGCCAAGGCGGCCGCCCCGGAGCCTGAGGTCGAAAGGGCCCCGGCGGAGAAGCCGGCCCGGGTGCCGTCAACGGTGCCGGAGCGACCCGTCCTCGCCGTCGACGAGGGCATCACGGCCGCCGAGCTGGCGCGGATGGTCGGTGTCCGGACGGGAGACGTGGTACGTCAGCTCATGGCCATGGGCGAGATGGTCCCGGGAGGCGGCACCATTCCTGCCCCGGCGTTGGAGCCACTCAGTGCCTTCTTCGGGTACGACGTCCTCGTTGAAGCCGCCCCCGAGAAGCCGGAAGCGGAGCCGGTGGCGGCGCGATCGCTCGTGGAGTACGAGGACGATCCCTCCACCCAGGTGTCACGGCCGCCGGTGGTGACGGTGATGGGCCACGTCGACCACGGCAAGACGCAACTGCTGGACACCATTCGCAAAGCCAACGTGATCGCAGGCGAGGCCGGTGGCATCACTCAGCACATCGGCGCCTACCAGGTCACCCTGGGCGGGGCCAGAATCACCTTCATCGATACCCCGGGCCACGAGGCGTTCACTGCGCTGCGGGCGCGTGGCGCCGACGTCACCGATATCGCCATCATCGTCATCGCCGCCAACGACGGAGTCATGCCGCAAACGGTGGAGGCGATCAATCATGCCAGGGCGGCGGGCGTTCCGATCATCGTCGCCATCAACAAGATCGACCTGGCTGCGGCCAATCCCCACGGGGTGCGCGCCGACCTCACCAAGCACGGTGTGGTGGTGGAGGACCTGGGCGGCGAAGTCGTCAGCGCCGAGATCTCAGCTCTCGAGGGAACCGGCATTGACGACCTGCTGGAGATGATCGCCCTCGTCGCCGAAGTTGAAGAGTTCAAGGCGAACCCGAATGCGCCTGCTGTGGGCACCGTCATCGAGAGCGAGCTCGAGGTGGGCCGCGGTCCACTCGCCACCGTTGTCGTCCAGCGCGGGACCCTCAAACGTGGCGATGCCCTCGTCGCCGGAGGCGTGGCCGGGCGGGTGCGGGCGATGTTCGACGAGAACGGCCAGCAGCTGAAGACGGCCGGCCCGAGCACGCCGGCGCTCATCATGGGATGGGACGACGTGCCATCGGCGGGCGACATGTTCCAGGTAGTGGCGAGCGAGCGGGATGCTCGCAAGCTGGCCCAAGACGAAGCAGGACGGCTCCGGGCGCAGAACCTGTTCGTTCCCACCGCCACCGAGCGACTCGAGCAACTACTCGAGTCGCTTCGCAGCGCCGAGCAGGCCGAGCTCCGGGTGATTGTCAAGGCCGATGCCACCGGGTCGCTGGAGGCGATCTGCGATGCCATCGCCAAGATCAAGCGTGAGGACGCCCAGGTCAACATCATCCTCGGCGGCGTCGGCGGAATCACAGCCAACGACGTGATGCTGGCCGAGGCATCCGACGCCATCATCTACGGATTCAACGTGCGCCCCGATACCGGAGCCCGCAAGGCTGCCAAGGAGCAGGGTATCGACATCCGCACGTTCTCGATCATCTACGAGCTACTCGAGGACGTCGAGGGGCTGCTGGTCGGCGAGCTCGCTCCCGAGGAGGTCGAGACGTTCCTCGGGGTTGCCGATGTGCGCGCCACCTTCCGGGCTCCCCGGCTGGGCATGGTTGCCGGGTGCTATGTCACCGAGGGCGAGATCAGCCGGAATGCCCGAGCCCGCCTGGTCCGTGACGGCATTGTGGTCTACGACGGCCGCATCGTGTCGTTGCGGCGCTTCAAGGACGACGTCGCCTCTGTGGCGGCGGGGTTCGAGTGCGGGATCGGGCTCGAGAACTTCCGTGATATCAAAGAGGGCGACACCATCGAGTCCTTTGAGATTCGGGAAGTCGCCAGAACCTGACGATCGTTGTGCATGCCGCGGCCCTGCGCATCGAGCTGAGAATCCGGGACGTTCACTCGCTGAAGGAGAAACGGCAGGTCGTGAAATCGATCACCTCCTCCGTCGCCCGCACCTACGGCGTCTGTGTGTCAGAGGTGGATCATCAGGAGCTGTGGCAACGTGCCACCCTGGGGGTGGCGGCGGTGGCGCCGCAGGCAGGGCAGCTCGACCGCATCCTGCACACCGTCGAGCGGGACCTGCGGCGACGCACGGACGTCGAGGTGCTGGAGGTGGGCGTTTCCCATCTGGAGGACCCGCAATGAGCCGCGCCGCGAACCCGCGCATGCGCAAGGTCAACGAGCTCCTGCGTGAGATCATTGCGGAGGAAGCTGTCGAGCTGAAGGACCCCGGGATCGGGTTCCTCACGATCACCGGTGTGGAAACCGCGCCCGACCTCCGCCAGGCCATCGTGTACTACTCGGTGTTGGGAACGCCCGAGAATGAGCAGGCCACCGCCGACGCGCTGCGCCGGGCCGCCTGCCGACTGCAAGCGGTCATCGGGGTCCAGGCCCGGATCAAGTACACGCCGGTGCTCGAATTTCGGGTCGACCCCGCCATCGAGCAGGGACTGCGGATCGATCGCATCCTCCATGATCTCGAGACAGAAGGGGAAGAGGAATGACGCCCGAGATTCGATCCGGTCTGCAGCGAGCCGCTGCCCTGCTACGCAAGGCCAGATCGCTGGTCGCCATCGGACACGTTGGGCCGGACGGTGACGCCATCGGCTCGGCCCTCGCACTGGCGGAAGCCGCCCGCAACGCCGGCAAGGAGGCGTACGTGACCTTCGGCGAGCCGTTCGTGCTCGCACGGCAGTTCCGGTTCCTCGC
The DNA here is from genome assembly GCA_964569015.1 of uncultured Acidimicrobiaceae bacterium. GTDB lineage: Bacteria > Actinomycetota > Acidimicrobiia > Spongiisociales > UBA5794 > CAYQEC01. The sequence goes on from CAZMSN010000015.1 coordinate 30,307, forward strand.
TCAGGACCTCCTGGTGGCGCCGGGGAAAGTCCCTGACAGCGTCGATCTGGCGATCGCCGTCGACACCGGGTCTCCGGACCGTCTCGGGAGCGCCGCGCCACTGGCGAGCAGCGCCGGCCGGCTGCTGGTGATCGATCATCACGCCTCGAACGGAGGCGACTTCGGTGACGTGACCGTGATCGACCCCACCGCAGCCGCCACCGCCCAGCTCGTGTATCACCTGCTCGAGCAACTCGAGTGGGAGATCACCACTGAGATCGCCACAGCCCTCTACACCGGCCTGGTGACCGACACCGGCCGCTTCCAGTACTCGGCGACGAGCCCCGAGGTGCACGAGATCACGGCCCGCCTGATCGCAGCGGGGGTGCGTCCCGACGACGTGGGGCGCTACCTGTTCGAGGAATCCCCCTTTGGGTACTTGCAGGTGGCGGGAGCCGTGCTGTCGCGGGCGCAGCTCGATCCGGAGCGGTCGCTGGTGTGGTCGGTGCTGCACGTCGAGGATCTGGAGCGATCCGGCATCGGATACGAGAACGCCGACGGGCTCATCGATCTGATCCGCGTGGCGGAGGAGGCCGAGGTGGCGTGCCTGGCGCGGGAACTCGACGGCAAGGTCGTGAAGTGCAGCCTGCGCTCGCGCGGCTCGGTGGATGTCGGGGCGATCGCGACGGCCCTCGGCGGGGGCGGTCATCACAATGCCGCGGGCTTCACTCACAAGGGAACGCCTGAGGAGATCGTCGAGCTGGTCCGGGCCGGTCTGTCGTGAGCCCGAAGAACCGCTTCGACGGCTTCCTGCTCGTCGACAAGGAAGCGGGCTGGACCTCGCACGACGTGGTCGCCAAGGTGCGGCGTCTCACCGAGACACGCAAGGTCGGTCATGCCGGGACGCTCGACCCGCTGGCGACCGGGTTGGTGGTGCTCGGCCTCGGCCGGGCGACGCGGCTGCTGCGCTTCGTGCAGGACGCCCCGAAGGAGTACCTGGCCCACGCCAAGCTGGGCGTTGCCACCGATTCGCTCGATGCCGACGGGGCGGTGCTGTCGCGCGAGCCGATGGCGGTGTCGGAGGCGGAGGTGCGCCGAGCGATGGCTCGATTCGTCGGCACGATCCCGCAGATCCCACCGATGGTTTCGGCGCGCAAGGTCGATGGGCGTCGCCTCTATGAGCTAGCCCGTGAGGGCGTGGAGGTGGAACGGGAAGCCCGGTTGGTGGAGGTCTCATCGCTCGACCTGCTCGACTTCGCTCCCTGCGACTACCCGGAGATGTCGTTCCAGATCACCTGCAGCAAAGGAACCTACGTGCGGACGCTCGCAGACGACATTGCCCGTGCCCTCGGCGGCCGTGCTCATCTGACGGCCCTGCGCCGTCTCCGCAACGGCTCTCTCCGGGTCGAGGACGCTCACTCGATCGATGCGATCGAGGCCGCCGGCGAAGAGTGGAGGGCCATGGCGCTGCCGGCAGCGGACGGCCTGCCCGACCTGCCGTTGGCCACGGTGGGCGACGAGGCGGCTGAGGCCGTGCGCAACGGCGTCGTATTTCCGGCGGCGAGGTTGGTCGCGGAGCCCAATGATGGCCCGTTGCGCCTTGTCGACGGCGAGGGCGTGCTGCTCGCCGTGTACCGGGTCGATGGGTGCAGGGCCACGGCGGAGGTAGTGCTGGCGTGATCGTGCTCGAAGGCGATTTCCACGACTGGGAGCCGGTGGAGCATCCCAGCGCGGTGACGATCGGCATGTACGACGGCGTGCACCGAGGCCACCAGCAGGTCCTCGCCGAGCTGCGCTCGGCCGACCCGCACCTATTGCTCGCCGTGGTGACGTTCCGGGACCATCCGGCGGTGCTGCTGCGGCCCGACGAGGCCCCGCTGCTGTTGACGACGATCGAGCAGCGCCTCGACCTGCTCGAAGCAAACGGCGCGGACGTGGCGGTGGTGATCGACTTCGATGAGCAGGTTCGGCATCTGAAGGCGCCCTCGTTCGTCGCTGAGGTGCTGGTGCGGGTGCTGCGAGCGCGGCTCGTTGTGGTCGGGGAGGATTTCCGGTTCGGCTACCGCTTGGGTGGCGACGTTGCGCTCCTCGAGGTACTCGGGGAAGAGCGCGGCTTCACCGTGCGCCGAGTCGGTGTCTTCGAAGACGGCGAGCCGGTGCGCTCCACCACCATCAGGCGGGTGCTCACCGAGGGCGACGTGGCCACGGCGTGGCGGCTTCTGGGGCGGCCCTTCCAGCTCCGGGGCACGGTGGTCGAGGGTGACGGGCGGGGCAGGAAGATCGGTTTCCCGACCGCCAACCTGGAACTGGATCCCCGGATGTTCGTTCCCGGGTCCGGCGTCTACGCGGCGCTGTGCAAGGTCGCCGGGGACTGCATCCCGGCCGTGGTCAACATCGGGACCCGCCCCACCTTTGGTGGGACCGAGCGGGTGGTCGAGGCTCACCTCCTCGATTTCGAGGGCGACCTGTACGGCAGCGAGGTGTGGGTGGATTTCCAGGCGTGGATCCGGCCGGAGCGCAAGTTTCCCGACGTCGACGCGCTGGGGGCGCAGATCGGCGAGGACGTGGCGATCGCCCGGACTCTGCTGAGCGGCGAGTGACGTGCGGGATTGCAGCTCCCCCTCGGCGCACTCCGTGCGCCGGTCCCTCCCCGATGCCAGGGGGGACGAGTGAGGGGAAGGCCGGCAACGTTCGCCGATTGCCCTGATGCCAGGGGAGACGAGCGCTGGCCTCGGCCGTCGCGTGGAATCCCGATTGGTGGACGAGGGGAACCTGTTACACTCCTGCCCGGACGTTCGTCCGCGCTTACGTTTTTCCGAGAAGGAAAGTCTGCGTGAAAGACACGAAGACGGTCATCGAAGAGTTCGGCAAGCACGAGACCGACACGGGCACGCCCGAGGTTCAGGTCGCGTTGTTGACCGAGCGAATCAACCACCTCACCGAGCATCTGCGGTTCCACAAGAAGGACCACCACGGACGGCGGGGCCTGTTGATGATGGTCGGCAAGCGCCGACGGCTTCTCGGCTACCTCAGAGACCAAGACGTCGAGAGGTACCGCACGCTGATAGCCCGTCTCGGGCTGCGGCGTTAGACATCCAGGAAGCGACTTCGGGCCGCCTTCTGTGATGCTGGAACCGATACCAGGGGGGTGAGGCGGTTCAGTTGTCAGTGGTCGGTGTTCGGCTCGATTCGAGGATCGACCACTGCCAATTGAGCGCTCTCCCTCCACGATCACAAAGGAGATGCGCGTGGCAGAGACCACTGTACGCGGCCAGGTAGGCGAAAAGGAATTCGTCTTGACGGCCGGCAAACTCGCCCAACTCGCAGACGGGTCCGTAGTGGCCCACGTCGGCGGCACCGAGGTGCTGGTGACGGCGACTGCGAGCAGGGGCCTGCGGGAGGGCACCGATTTCTTCCCGCTCACCGTCGATGTCGAGGAGCGGATGTACGCCGTGGGACGCATCCCCGGCTCGTTCTTCCGCAGGGAGGGCCGCGCTACCGAGAAGGCGACGCTGACCGCTCGTCTCATCGACCGGCCGCTTCGGCCTTCGTTCCAGGAGGGCTTCCGCTCCGAGACCCACATCGTGGCGACGGTGCTCTCGGCCGACCTGGTCAATCCCTATGACGTTCCTGCCCTCAATGCCGCCTCGGCGGCGCTGACCGTCAGCCCGATCCCCTTCGTGGGACCGATCGGCGCCGTGCGGCTGGCACTGCGCAACGGCGAGTGGATTCCCTTCCCGACCTTCGAGGAACTCGAGGAATCGGTGTTCGACTTGATCGTTGCCGGCAAGCGCAATGCCGATGGCGTCGTCGATATCGCCATGGTCGAGGCGGGTGCCACCGAGCAGGGCCACCGTCACGTCAGTTCAGGCCAGCCTGCCAGCGACGAGGAGACCGTTGCCCGCGGGCTCGAGGATGCCAAGGGCTACATCGGCCAGCTCATCGACCTCCAGCTCCAGTTGCGTGAGCAGCTCGGCGTTCCCGAGCCGGTCGAGTTCCCAGTCGTCGAGGAATACTCAGAGGAGCTGTACGGGCGGGTCGAGCAGATCGCAAGCCTCAAGCTGTTCGACATGGGGATCATCACCGACAAGCGGCAGCGGCTCGAGGCGGAGGCGGCCATCGCTGAGGCGACGGTCGCAGAGCTCGGTATCGCAGAGGAGGACGAGGAGACGCTGAAGGCGGCGAAGAAGGCCTTCCGTGCTGTCCAGAAGAAGGTCATGCGCGAGCGCGTCGTCAACGACAGTGTGCGTATGGATGGCCGGGGACTCACTGAGATTCGGCCGCTGGAGATCGAGGTCGGTGTGATTCCCCAAGGTCACGGCTCGGCGTTGTTCCGCCGCGGTGAGACCCAGGTGCTCAACGTCTCGACGCTGGGCATGATGCGCATGGAGCAGATGCTCGACACGATCTCAGTCGAAGAGACCAAGCGCTACATGCACCACTACAACTTCCCGCCGTACGCCACCGGAGAGACGGGCTTCATGCGTGGTCCGAAGCGGCGTGAGATCGGGCACGGAGCGCTGGCCGAGAAGGCGCTGCTCCCCGTGATCCCGGAATCTGAGGACTTCCCGTACGCCTTCCGGATCGTGTCCGAGGTGCTGATGTCGAACGGCTCCAGCTCGATGGCCTCGGTGTGCGGCTCGACCCTGTCGCTGATGGACGCCGGCGTGCCGATCGAGGCGCCGGTGGCCGGCATCGCCATGGGGCTCATCGCCCACGATGGCCGCTTCGTGACCCTCACCGACATCCTCGGAGCCGAGGACGCCCTCGGCGACATGGACTTCAAGGTGGCCGGGACGCGTGACATGATTACCGCCCTGCAGCTCGACACCAAGATCGAGTCGCTTCCCGCCGACGTGCTCATCCAGGCGATGGGCCAGGCCCGCGAGGCGCGGCTGTTCATCCTGGACGCCATGGCGGAGGTGCTTGCCGAGCCGCGGCCCGAGCTCGCGGCCAACGCACCGAAGATCGAAGCGATCCAGATCCCGAAGGATCGGATCGGCGAGGTCATCGGGCCCAAGGGGAAGGTCATCCGGGAACTCGAGGAGGAGACCGGAGCCACCATCGAGATCGACGACGACGGCATCGTCCGAGTCGGAGCCATCGACACGGCGTCGATGGAGCTGGCCCGGGAGCGCATCCTCGCCATCGGGTTCCCCCCGGAAGCCGAGGTGGGGAAGAACTACGAGGGCGAGGTCGTCAACATCACCAAGTTCGGCGCCTTCGTCAACATCCTCCCCGGACGTGACGGGCTGCTGCACATCTCCAAGATGGGCGGAGGCCGCCGCATCAACCAGGTCGAGGACGTGCTCTCGTTGGGTGACAAGGTGCAGGTGGTGGTGCAGGAGATCGACGATCGCGGCAAGGTCAGCCTCGACCTGGCCGAGGGCGTCGAGCTCGAGATCCCCGAAGGCGCCGTGTCCAGCGGTGGCGGAGACCGCGGCGGGCGTGACCGGGACCGCGATCA
>CAZMSN010000016.1:0-10781 GCA_964569015.1 uncultured Acidimicrobiaceae bacterium
TCGACGAGGCGTACCAGCGACTGACTTCCTCGCCGGTGATGGCACGGGCCGCCCATTCGACGGCCGCTTCGACGGCAGGATCGTCGAGGTGGCCGAAGTCGATGAGCGCCCGGATCAGATTGCCGTTGAGGCAGTGAATCACGCTCGATGGAGGCGGGTTGGCTTCCTTCGCGGAGAGTGAGCACCCGAAGCCGCCGGAGGAGGTCGGGCACCACCGGAGCACGTAACCGGTGGCAGCCTGGATTCGTTCGTCGGCCGGGTCGGCGCCGAGCTGATCGAGGAAGACGAGGCTCCACACCGTTCCGCGGTACTTCGGCCCGTAGCCGGGCCCCGGGTGTTCCCACCAGCCGTCGGGGTGCTGGGCGTCGAGTATCGCTCGAATGGGGTCGGCCTCCATGGCGCGCCGGCGGGCCTCGATCACCTCCGGGTCGTCGGCGGGCCGATGCAGGAGGCGCTGCAGCGTGGCCGCCCGCACGGCCGGGTTCGATGTCTCCAGGAGCCAGGGAAGGGGATCGGCGCCCAAGTGTTGGATCCACGCCGGTGTTGGTTTCATTCCGCCAACGTACTCGGCTGCTGTGTCGAAAACCATGGTGTCGACGCATCGACCGTCGACTGCTCGTCAGCTTCACTTGCCCCGGGTGCGCACCGGGCCGGCGATACGGACCGGGCCCTCCACCTCGACGTCCTCGGAGATCGCCTCCGGTCGGATCCGGATCGACATGAGCGCCAGTGACACGAAGGTGAGGACGGCGCAGGCGACGAAGGTGGTCCGGTGTCCGAAGCGTTCGACGAGAGCGCCGAACACGAAGTAGCCGGCGGTTTGGCCGACGCGCGACGCCACGACGTAGATGTTGGTGGCCGAACCGGCGTGGTTCGGCAGGTAGTTCTGGAAGTACGTGATCGCCACCCCGCTGGTGACGGCGGTGGCGGCAGCCATCAGTGCCTGGAGTGGGTAGATATGCCACGGCGCCTGCACCAGCGTGAGGGCGCCAAAGTAGACCACCAGGATGGCGATCCCGATCCTGATGATCCGGGCTGGGTGATGGCGGGTGGCGAGGAGCCCGAAGTAGAGCATCAGAGGCAGCTCGAAGATCGGGGCGATGCTGTAGATGATGCCGACGTTTCCCTCGGTGCCTCCGAGATCGTTGAGCACCAGCAGCGGCAGGTTCATCGTCCCGATGGTGCTGGCCGCGAACACGGCGATGAAGGCGGCGAAATGGGCGGCCACGTCGGGTCGCCGCAACACGCGGCGGATCGAGCCGGCCTCGGGCCCGGTGCGAGGCTGCGCGTATTCCACTGCTGGGACATAGCGCCACACCATGACGACGAACGACCCGAAGAAGGCTGACGCCGTGAGGAACAGGCCGTGGAACGAGGTCGCCGTCAACACCCACGAGGCGATGGCGGGGCCGATCGTCCATGACAGCGCGAAGAACATGCGGAACACGTTCATGTAGAAGGCGTTCTGCTCCTCGGGAATGTCGGAGCGGCCGAGCAGCTCCCTGGCGTGGGCGAAGAGCTGTGAGAACGTGATCGACGAGACGCCGAGGACCAACGTCCCGATCAGCAGCAACGGCCAGAACTCGCGCACGAAGGCGTAGCCCGCGTAGCCGGCCATGCCCATGATCCCGCCTAGGAGCAGCATCGAGCGGCGCGAGGCGCTGGTGTCCGAGTAGCGCGCCAGCCAAGTGCCGGCCACGATGCCGCCGAGGGCCGTGACGGTCATGAAGATCCCGAACTCGAAGGCGCTCATTCCCACCTCGATCGTCCCGAAGATGGAGATGAACGGCCCGATGAACGAGTACGAGAAACCCAGCAGCAGGTTGAGCACGATGAGGATGCGGAAGTCCCGGCTGTGATAGAGGGGCCGGGCCTGCTCGATCATACGCTGGAGGCGATCCGCCGCGGGTCGGCGGCGATCATCAGCTCGCATTGCAGCTTCTGTCACTTGAAGCGTCGCCGCCGGGACGCGGCAACGGGGCCGCAGTGGGCGATGGGAGCCTCATCGGCGGCGCGCCACAATCGAGCCATCGGCCCCGGTACATCCGAGAAACGGTAGGAGATCGCTGAGGAATCCACCAGCGGGCGCCCGACGACTGAAGACCCTCGCGGCTGCGTCGGGCCTGCTCGGCAATCATTGTTCCTCGGCGGTGTCCTCGCCGGCCGGGGAAGTCCGAGATCGTCACCCGGCCGGGTGACGGCGCCCGTTGTGTGGGGCCGGTGTGGTGAAGCAAGAGAGATCGGACTTCTGATCGTCTGCCTGTGCGCCGAGGAAGCCTGCTACGTCACGGGCACCCCCTTCGCAGTCGAACCCGTGTGGACCGCGGTCCGAGGGTTCACACAGCATCAGGACCCTGGTTACAGTCTCGTGCCCGTTTGGCTGATGAATGACCACCAGGTTCCTACGGAAGGCGTAGCAGCCAATGCCTCCAGCCGAGATGTGGGTCGCGCCGCGACCGATCATTCACCCACTCTTCCGACGGGTGGCATGGATCGTGCACGAGGGTCCTCAACGCTTGATGCAGGTATCCCGTGATGGGCGCCGCGCCCGTCGCTTGGTAGGAGTGCTCCTGGCGGCGTTCGCGACATTGGCGGTTCTGGCGATGGTGGCCGAGGGCACGCTGCTGGGGGTGGATCACGCGGTGCAGGATGCAGCCATCGCATCGCGTGAGGGATGGCTGGACAACACGATGGTCCTGCTCACCCTTCTCGGCACCCGGTGGGTGATCGGGGCTCTCACCATCGGCATCGTGGCGTGGGCGCTCCTCACCGGCCGGTGCCGCGCCGCAGTGACGGTGCTCGTGATCGCAGTTCTCCTCAATCCCGTGCTCGAGTTCGGGTTCAAGGAGCTGGTCGGGAGGGTCCGTCCCAACGTCGCACAGCTCCTTCCGGGGCGGGGGCCGTCGTTCCCGAGCGGCCACGTGCTCGCCAGCACCGGTTTCTACGGGCTGCTGCCGTTCCTCGCCTGGGAGACGACGACGCGGTACTGGATACGGCGGGCAGTGTTCTTTCTGTCGGTGGGGGTGGTCGTCGCGGTGACCGTGTCGCGGATCTACCTCGACGTGCACTAGGCCAGCGACGTCGTCGCCGGCGTCCTGCTGGGCGCCGCCATCGTGACGATCAGCTACCGCGCCCTGAGAGGACACTCCCTGCACTCCGGCCGTGCTTGCTGCTTCATGAAGAGGGATCAGGGCGAGGGCATTCCTGCCGATTCCAGCGTTGTCTAGCTCGGCGATCTCCGGCGAGTCTCAGCCGTTGCAGTCGAGGGTCTGAATGATGTCCTTCGGCCAGGCGCGAAGTGTCAAGACGCTCTCGGAGATCTTCGCCTCTTGGGTTCGCCGATCTGTCCGGAAGACGAACCACTCGTTGCTCACATTCGCCGGTGGAACGAACTCGAAGCCTCCCTCGACCGAGAAGAACTCCGGCGACGCTTCGATCGTCTCGATCAGGCAAGAGAAGTCCGTTACCTGCTCGGGCCGCCACCGGTTCATGGCTGCGAGGCCATGGTCCTCGGCATACTCCACATTGCGGTTCACGACGAATCCTGCGATGACGAGGATGACCATCCCGATTCCGAGTCCGATCAGGAAGGCGTGACGGGGTTCGGCCCACCATCTTGGGGGCTGTTGGTCTGGGCGCTCCTCGGTGTGCTCGATCGACGACATCGTGTCCTGCCTGGCTAGTGACACAAGCATGCCACGGCTGCGGTCCCAACCGGACGATTGAGGTTCGGCGGCCCTCGGAGACGATCGCGCCGAGCCCACGAGGGGAACCGGAGGCTCGCCGGAGCGATGGGCTGCAGAGCTGCGGGGTTCACCTCGAAGCTCATTTGGTGGGCGGCGGCGAAGACCGGGAGGGAGCCGTGCCGGACTGCGAGGTACGGACGGTCGGTGCAGGCTTCGTGGCGACACCGCCCTTCGTGCCCTTCTCCTTGGGTGATGGGGGACGCCCTGTGGTGGAGCGCTCGATCAGTTCGTAGGCGATGAGCACGTGCTGGTCGTGGTCGGCGTGGAGCAGTTCCCAGGCAGCGCGGCTCTTCTCGGCGGCGGACTGGCGGACGGTGGAGAGCCCGGCTCGCTCAGCCTCGGGGATGTCGTCGAAGCCGACGATGGAGAGGTCTTGGGGGACCCGAAGGCCGAGTTGTCTGGCGCCGCTGAGTACCCCGAGGGCAAGGCGGTCCGACAGGCAGAGCACCGCGGTGGGACGGGACTCGGAGGCGAGGAGATCGAGGGTGGCGGCTTTGGCATTGCGCCGGAGATTGGGCCCGACCTCATAGAAGAATGTCGGCTCGAGGCGGGCGGCGTCGAGGGTATCGAGCACCCCGTGCAGCCTTCCCCGGATCGTTCGGTGCGACACGGTGGCCAGTCGCTTGGCGTCGATGGGGCCTACCCGCTCCTCGCGGTCGATCTGGTAGGAGAAGAGGCCGATGCGGCGGTGGCCGAGGTCGAGAAGCCGCTGTGTCGCATCCACCATGGCCGCGTGGTCGTCGATTCCGACGAACCGCCTGCCATTGAGCCGGGGGCCGTCGACGAACACCGTCGGCAGGCCCCGCTCGAGCAGGGTCGAGACCACCGGGTTGTCGTCGGACATCGCCATCACGACGATGGAGTCGACCACGGCCTGACGCACCCATTCGTCCTGCTGGGCCCCGAAGGGGCAGGGGATGAGCAGTATGGAGAGGCCGGCGGATTGCGCTTCCATGGTGAGGCCGCGCAGGAAAGCGACCGCGTACGGGTCGTCGAAGGCGTAGACGATCGACTCGGTGAGCACCACGCCGAGGGTTCTCGCCCTGCCGGTGCGCAGGACGCAGGCTGCGGGGTCCGGGCCGGTGTACCCGAGTCGCTTGGCGGCTCTCAGGATGCGGTCACGAAGTTCGTCGGAGAGCTGGTCGGGCCGCGAGAACGCGTTCGACACCGTGGTGCGGGAGACACCAAGCTCGTCGGCGATCGTCTGGAGGGTTACTGATCTGCCCATAGGGTTGACAACACCTTAGTCCTCGGGTACTGTATCGATCAAGTACTGAATCGATAAAGAAAAACACGATACCCGTGAAGGAGAATCCCGTGAGAGCCGAATTCTTCGTCAGTCCGAGTCCCTATTTCGTCACGGCGTTCGAGCGGCGAAGCAATCCGTTGCTCGTGGACATCGAGCCTGACGTCCCGGCGAGCACGAGGCCGATGCCGGAGCGGAGCCGGGCCGGGAGCTTGCGGCGGTTGGGCAACCTGTTCCAGCTCCAGCCGGTTCCCCGGTCTGAGGCCTGAGGCGAGAGAGAGCTGACCGAGCGAGAGGGCGGGTCATGTGAGGCCCGCCCTCTCGTGTGCCGTGCGAACGCATCGCCAGTGACCGGCTCCCGGCGGCTGTGCGAGGTTGTGGGACGGACAGGGGTCGGGTGCGGATCTCGCGGCTGCGCCCGGCGCAGTGACCTCGGAGTTCGGCGATCTCGCGCTAGCTTCGGGAGTGACACGTGCCGCCACACTGCAGGAGACCGACCATGCAGTTCGATTTCCCGCTCGCCGAGCTCGAGACCTACCAGCCCGAGGTGAGAGAGCCTGAGGACTTCGACGACTTCTGGACCGAGCAGCTGAGGATGGTCGCCAAGTATCCACTCGACGCCACCTTCGACCCGATCGCAGGGCCCCTGCACACGGTCGACGTGCTCGATGTGAGCTTCGTCGGGCACGGCGGCGACCGGATCCGCGGTTGGCTGCTGCTGCCGCTGCATCGCAGCAAGCCGATGCCGGCCATCGTGGACTATGTCGGGTACGGCGGAGGGCGAGGCCTCGCCCACGAGTCGCTGCTGTGGAGCGCCGCCGGATACGCCCACCTGATCATGGACACCCGAGGCCAGGGATCGAGTTGGAGAACCGGTGAGAGCCCCGATCCGGGGGACCCCGGCGACCCCAGCGTTCCCGGGTTCCTCACCAAGGGAATCCGTAATCCCGCCACCTCCTACTACACCCGCCTGTTCATCGATGCGTTTCGTGCCGTCCAGGCGGTGCGGGCGCATCCCTTCGTCGACCGTGACCGTGTCGGGGTGACGGGCGGCAGCCAGGGTGGGGGAGTGGCCATCGCGGCTGCCCACCTGGCGGCGCTCCCGGTGGCGGCCATGGTGGACGTGCCGTTCCTCGCGCACTTCGAGCGGGCCGTCGAGATCACCGACGACTATCCCTACGCCGAGCTGACCGCGTACTGCCACACCCACCGCGACCAGATCGACGAGGTGTTCCGCACCCTGTCGTACATCGATGTCGTCAATCACGCCAAACGGGCGAGGATGCCGGCGCTGTTCTCTGTTGGTCTCACCGACACGGTGTGCCCACCTTCCACCGTCTTCGCCGCCTACAACTGGTGGCAGGGGGAGAAGGAGATCAGGGTCTTCCCTTTCAACGGCCATGAGGGCGGCGGCGCCCATCACGACTTCGAGAAGCTCGAGTTCGCCCACCGCTGCGTGCGAGACCACGTCATTGAGTAGCGGGCGGGCAGGGGTGATTCGTCAGTAGACGGAGGGCTCCCGCCGGATGAGATAGCGGGCCGAGAGCGCTTCGTCGATCACGTGGTGCCCCGCATCGGCGACAGCGGCGGGTCATTCACCGCCAGCCAGTCACTCATCGCCTCCGATCAAGCTGCGGCCGCGTTCCACAATCTCGCTGTCCACTACCAGTTTCCCGTCACCGCCATGAGCTGGCGAGACGCGTGCCGGCCAAGCGACCTTCCGGCAGCGATTCCGTTCCCGCACCGGAAACGCGCGATTCACGGAATCGCAACGGCAGGGCAACCAACGAGAAACACACGGGCTCCATGATGCAGGGAGCCGTGGGACGTTCGATCACGAGGGGAAGGTGACGGATATGCGGACGCTGTTGAGAGCGTGGCTCAGGCAGAGGCGGTTGTGGCTCTCGCTGGTGTTCCTGCTCATCGGGCTGCTCCCGGCGGGGATCGCCTGGGCGGCGGACCCGACGGGAGCCTCCACCATCAGTGTCGAGACCGATCCCGCCGCGGCGGCGGTGGAGGCGGTCAACTACACCTGGACCCTGGTGGCGGCATTCCTGGTCTTCTCCATGCAGGCCGGATTCGCGCTGCTCGAGGCCGGTTCGACCCGGGCCCGCAACGCCGGCTCGGTATTCATGAAGAACCTGATGGACTTCTGCATGTGCGGCCTCGCCTTCTGGGCCTTCGGCTTCGCCCTCATGTTCGGTGGATCCGGGGGCTCGGGACTGGAGGACGGGAACTCCCTCTTCGGGTTCTCGGGGTTCTTCCTCGCCGGTGAGGCGAACGATGTCGGCACGATGGAGCTGTGGCTTTTCCAGATGGTCTTCGCCGCCACTGCCGCCACGATCGTGTCCGGCGCCTTGGCCGAGCGCACCCGCCTCGACGCCTACATGGCGTATAGCTTCCTGATCAGCGCCCTCATCTACCCGATCTACGGCCACTGGGTGTGGGGCGGAGGTTGGCTCTCCGGCCTCGACCTGGGATCGGGAGCGGTCGACTTCGCAGGCTCCGGAGTAGTGCACGCCGTCGGCGGCGTGGCAGGATTCGTCGGAGCCCTGATGGTCGGCGCCCGCCGCGGCAAGTTCGATGCCGAGGGCAGGCCGCGTAGCCTCCCCGGTCACAACATGGGCTTCGTCGTGCTGGGGACGATCATCCTTCTCTTCGGCTGGTTCGGGTTCAACTCCGGCAGCACGCTGGCGGCCACCGACCTCCGCATCTCCGTGATCGCGGTCAACACCTTCCTGGCGGGCGTCGCCGGAGCCGTGGTCGCCTACTACGTCAGCCTGGTCCGGACCGGCAAGGCCAACATCGCGGTCACGTGCAGCGGCCTCATCGGTGGCCTCGTCGCCATCACGGCGCCCTGCGCCTTCATCGATCCGTGGGCAGCCGTCGTCATCGGCGGGATCGCCGGTGCACTCGTGATCGTGGTTGCGGAGTACCTCGAGCGCCGGTGGCGCCTCGACGACCCCGTCTGGGCGGTCGCCTGCCACGGTGGCGGGGGAATCTGGGGCCTGCTGTCGGTCGGCATCTTCGCCAACGGCACCTACGGCGGGGTTTCGGGGCTCATCGACGGTGGAGGAGGGCAGATTCTCGCCCAGCTCGTCAGTGTCGTTGTGGTTGTTGCCTGGACCGCGGTCACCTCGGCGATCGTCTTCGGGTTCATCAAGGCGACGATCGGTCTGAGGGTATCGGAAGCCGACGAGGAAACGGGCCTGGATGCCAGCGAGTTCGCTCAGCTCGGTTATGTCGGGTGAGAAGAGTCATGCAAGACGGCGATGCGATGAAAGGGGTCGGAACATGGGTTTCCTAGCACTGGGAGCTTTCGTGGCGATGTTCGTGGTATTCGTGGTGCTGCCCAAGCGGCTCATCCAGCGAGAAGAAGAGGACTGAGGCCTCGGCTTTCCCCGGGCGGCCGGGACGGCGGTTGAGGGCGTGGGCGGTCGCTGGGATACGGGATCTTCGGCTCCAGCCGGACACGGCATCGCGTTCGGTCGTGAACGCCGCAGCACCTCGGTTCGCCGATTCCGGTCTCATCTGCCGTATTCTCGTGACTCCGAGACGGTCACTGCTGTGAGGAGCCGTGCTTCGGCTGGGCTTCCGGCCGGCCGGGCCGATTCGCAGTCGCCCAAGAGGTCGAGTGGAGATCTCCCCGGCCTCGGCAGTACCGTTGCCTCGAGCGGGGTGAGCAGTATGCGGCAGTGGTCACCGGGCTCCGGGGTTCGTCGGCCGGTCGTGGCCGGATCGTTCTATCCGGCAGAGCCGGCGCGGCTCGAATCGCTGGTGCGGCGTCTGCTGGCGGCCGCACCTACCACGACCACGGTGATCCGGCCGCGGCTCTTGATCGTCCCTCATGCCGGCTACGTCTACTCGGGATCAGTGGCGGCCGCTGCCTATGCCGTGGTGCAGGCGACCCCCGGCGGGATCGAGCGCGTGCTGGTGCTCGGTCCTTCGCACTTCGTCGGTTTCGCAGGCCTCGCCACCGCGGGGATCGGGGCCTTCGCTACGCCTCTCGGTGAGGTGCCGGTGGATCCCGAGCTGAGTGCGCGTATCGAAGCGATTCGGCGGGTCCGTCGCGGCAGCGAAGCCCACGACCGGGAGCACAGCCTCGAAGTGCAGCTCCCGTTCCTCCAAGTGGTGTTGCCGGGAACGACAGTCGTCCCGGTTCTCACCGGAGACGCCGATCCGGTTCCGGCAGCCGCCGTGGTCGATGAGGCGCTGTGCTCGGAGGACGCGATCGTCGTCGTCAGCTCGGATCTCTCCCACTACCTCGACATCGCGGCCGCGCGCAAGGCTGATGCCCGCACCGCGGAAGCCATCGAGCGACTCCAGCCGGATGCGATCGATCCACCGGATGCCTGTGGAGGAACCGCGATTCGCGGCGCGTTGGCGGTGGCTCGCCGGCGCGGGTGGAGTTGTCGCCTGCTCGATCTCCGCAACTCGGGCGACACCGCGGGGTCACCCGAGCGGGTGGTGGGCTATGGGGCGTTCGTGCTCGGACCGGTGGAGTGACCGGAGCACTCTGGGGCGCTTACTCTGCGGACTCCTCATCGGAGTCGGGGAGGGCCGCGATCTGATTGGCGACGTGCACCGGGCGCCGGCGGCCGTCCCATGTGCCGGGCCGATTCTCGAAGACGCCTGAGCAAGGCGTGGCGCATCCGCTGCACCGTCCCCATGGGTCGAGGCCCCATCGCCCCAGCCGGTATTCATCGCGTTCGATCAGAGCGGCACCACAGGCGTGACACCATGTGGTCTGTCCCTCGGGATCGTGCACGTTGCCGACGTACACGTACCTCAAGCCATTGTGGTGGGCGATATCCCTGGCGCGCCGCAGCGTTTCTAGCGGCGTCGGGGGGACATCGAGCATCTTGAAGGCAGGGTGGAAGGCGGAGAAGTGCAGGGGCACCCGGGGGCCGAGGTTCGTTGCGAGCCACCGGGTCAAGCGGTCGAGGTCGGCATCGGCGTCGTTGAGGTCGGGGATGAGGAGGTTGGTGATCTCGAGCCACACATCGGTCTCTTCGTGGAGGTACCGGAGTGTGTCCAGCACCGGTTCGAGGCGTCCGCCGCAGTAGTGCCGGTAGAAGTCATCGTCGAAGGCCTTGAGATCGATGTTGGTGGCATCGATGTGCCTGAAGAACTCGGCACGGGGTGCAGGATTGACGTAGCCGGCAGTGACGGCAACGGTGCGGATGCCGAGCTCGTGGCACGCCTCGGCGACGTCGATCGCGTACTCGTGGAAGATCACCGGGTCGTTGTAGGTGAACGCGACGCTGCGACAACCGAGATCCCGGGCGACCCGCGCAATCTGTTCCGGGGTGGCGCTGTCGGCCAGCACGTCGTCCTGGCGGGCCTTGGAGATGTCCCAGTTCTGGCAGAAACGGCAGGCGAGATTGCATCCCGCCGTGCCAAAGGACAGCACCGGAGTGCCCGGGAGGAAGTGATAGAGCGGCTTCTTCTCGATCGGGTCGACGCAGAATCCGCTCGATCGCCCATAGGTGGTCAGCACGATCTGGTCGCTGCGCCGGGCGCGCACATAGCACAAGCCACGTTGTCCCTCCCGCAGCTTGCACTCTCGGGGGCAGAGATCGCATTGCGCCCGGCCGTCGTGCCGCCGATGCCAGTGCGTGGTCGGAACGGTGGGTCCCGCCGAAGTGTCCGCCATCAGCCTGGGCCTCCTCCTGACACTCCACGATATGCTCGCTCGGCGGAGGCCGCCAACACGCCCGATGGTGGATATGGCCGCCGGCGTTGCCCACGGGACCCTCTTCGTGCACTTCCCAACCCGTGACGATCTC
>CAZMSN010000016.1:10881-30005 GCA_964569015.1 uncultured Acidimicrobiaceae bacterium
TCACTACGAGGCGCTGCTGCGCCCCGGATGCAAGGGAGGCGAGCAATGACGACGAGAGAGGAGGCACGTGAAGGCATGACCGCCTTCATGGTGCGGAGTCAGGGGATCGACGAGGCCGCCGCCCGCAAGGCGGTGGACGAGATGATGGCGAAGCTGCCCGCCTGGGCGGAGAGCTGATACTCCCGCCGCCATGAGCGGCGGACTCTCGCGGTGACGATGCCGTAGCCTGTCGCCATGCGAGAGGGTCACATCGTCCTCATCGGTGAGATGGGATCCGGCAAGACGACCGTGGGCGGCATCGTCGCCGCCGCGCTCGGCCGCCCACTGGTCGACTCCGACGAGCAGATCGAGGCACGATTCGGCGAGAGCGGCCGGCTCCTCGCCGAAGATCACGGGGTCGAGTGGCTCCACCAGGCCGAGGCCGGTGCGTTGATCGACGCCCTGGATCGGGTGGAGCCCGCCGTGATCTGCCCCGCCGCCAGCATCGCCGATCGCCCCGATCTCCTGGACCGATTGGAGGACCCGGCGCTGACCGTGGCGCTGCTCGACGGTGACCCGGTAGTGCTTCGCGAGCGGGTTGCCGAGGGCGACCACCGCCGCCCTCTCGACCCGGAGGAGGCCCGAGTGCTGGCGGCGGCGAGAAGGGACCGGACGCGGAGAGTGGTGTCTCTCGTCGTCGACGTCACCTCGATCGAGCCCGACGAGGCCGCCGCCCGGGTGCTGCGTCATGTTGTGGCTTGAGAAAGCGGGCTCGGTAGGCTGCACCGTCACGACTCACGGCCAGCACACGATGGGAGGCCACGATGCCCGAAGCGGAGAACGAGCGCATCGAGGAGTTGCTGAACCGGCTCACGCATGAGGAGAAGGTGTCCCTGCTCGCCGGCTCGGGCCGGTGGAGCACGGTTCCCATCGATCGGGTGGGGATTCCCCGGCTCAAGGTCACCGACGGTCCCAACGGGGCGCGGGGCGAGGACGAGAATCACGGGCTGACCTCGGCCTGCTTCCCCGCCGGCGTGGCACTGGCTGCCACCTGGGACGTCGACCTGGTGGCCGAGATCGGCGGAGCGCTGGCGGAAGAGGCCCGTGCCAAGGGTGCCCATGTGCTCTTGGCACCGACGGTGAACACCCAGCGCTATCCCCGGGCAGGCCGAAGTTTCGAGTGCTTCTCGGAGGATCCGTACCTCACGAGCCGCATGGCCGTTGCCTACATCTCAGGGCTCCAGACACGGGGCGTCGGCGCCTGCATCAAGCACTTCGTGTGCAACGACGCCGAGTTCGAGCGGAGATCGATGAGCTCGGACGTCGACGAGCGCGCTCTGCACGAGGTCTACCTGGCACCCTTCCGTGCCGCGGTGCAAGAGGCCCGACCGTGGTGCGTCATGTCCGGCTACAACCGGATCAACGGGACGTACGCTTCCGAGCACCCGCTCCTGCTCGATGTGCTGAAGGGCGAGTGGGGTTTCGACGGCATCGTCATGTCCGACTGGGGCGGCACCTATGGGGAAACGACCCCGGTCGGAGGCCTCGACCTCGAGATGCCGGGCCCCGCCCGCTGGATGGCCGCCGAGCACGTTGACGCCGCCATCGCGAGCGGCGATCTCTCCGAGGAACGGCTCGACGACAAGGTGCGCCGGCTGCTGCGGCTGCTGGCTCGCACCGGTGCGCTCGGCGCCGCCGGCCCGTCGCCGGAGCGGGCCGACGACCGGCCCGAGCACCGGGCCCTGGCACGCCGGGCGGCGGCGGAATCGATCGTGCTGCTCCAGAATCGTGGCGGCATGCTGCCGCTGGATCCCGGCGCATCCGCCCACATCGCCGTGATCGGGGACCTCGCCGCCCACACGCCGATCATGGGTGGCGGCAGCGCCGAGGTGAACGCCCACTACGCAGTATCTGTGTTGGAGGGGATCCGGGCCGCGGCGGGGAGCGGAACGAAGATCTCCTACGAGATCGGCGCCGTGACACACGCCGCTCCGCCGCCCCTGGAGGCGTGCTTCGTCACCGCCGACGACGGAACGCCGGGCTTCACCGTTGAGTACTACGCCAATCCCGATCACGCGGGGGCGCCGGTCCGGTCCTTCACGACATCGAAGAGCCGGCTCTTCTGGCGCAGCCGCGGCGACGGCTTCGTCGAGTACCACGAATTCTCGGCCCGCTTTCGCGGTACGTTCACCCCCGAGCGCGCCGGCGAGCACCTCTTGACTCTGGGCGCCATCGGTGGGGTGACTCGCCTGATTCTCGACGGTGAGCCGTTGCTGTCCGGAGGCCCCGATCCGGAGACGGCGCCCACCGCCTTGAGCGTGACCCTCGATCTCCGAGCCGGTGTGTCCCACGAACTGGTCGTGGAGTTTGCCTCCGTGGGCGAGAGTCGCTTCCGCATGCTCGAGGTGGGTCACGAGCCGCCGCTGCCGCCGGACACGATCGAGCGGGCCGCCGAAGCCGCCCGATCGGCAGATGCCGCGGTGGTGGTGGTCGGGCTGGGAGGCGAGTGGGAAGGCGAGATGCTCGACCGGCCCGACCTGCGGCTTCCCGGATCGCAGGACGACCTGGTGGCATCGGTCGCCGCAGCCAACCGCAACACCGTGGTGCTCGTCGCGGCCGGTTCCCCGGTCGAGATGCCGTGGGCGGACGACGTGGCCTCGATTGCCCAGATCTGGTACGGAGGGCAGGAGACCGGCAATGCCGTCGCCGATGTGCTGTTCGGGCTCGCCGACGCCTCGGGCCGGCTCCCTGTGACCTTCCCGAAGGTACTCGAAGACGCTCCCGTGCCCGAACTCACGATCCGGAGTCCCGGCCACAACGTCTACGAGGACGG
The DNA here is from genome assembly GCA_964569015.1 of uncultured Acidimicrobiaceae bacterium. Taxonomy (GTDB): domain Bacteria; phylum Actinomycetota; class Acidimicrobiia; order Spongiisociales; family UBA5794; genus CAYQEC01. The sequence goes on from CAZMSN010000016.1 coordinate 13,694, forward strand.
CGTGTTCGTCGGCTACCGCAGCTACGACCGGGACGGTGTCGAGCCGCGGTTCGCGTTCGGACACGGCCTGTCGTACACGTCGTTCGCATACCGGGACCTGGCGGCGACCGCCGATCCCGGCGGCGTGCGGGTGACGGCGACGATCGAGAACACCGGTGATCGGGCCGGCTCCGAGGTCGTGCAGCTCTACGTGGGATCGCCGGCCCGCCTCGGCAGTCACCCGCTCCAGGAGCTGAAAGGCTTCCGCAAGGTCCACCTCGACCCGGGAGAGGCTGCCACGGTCGACTTCGTTCTCACCGTGGACGATCTGTCCTGGTACGACGGCGATGGCTGGCGATGCGATCCCGGCGAGTACGAGGTCCGCGTTGGGCGCTCGTCACGCGATATCCGGCTCACCGGTCTGGTGGAGGTCCCTGCGCCTTCCTGACGCGGCCCGATCCCGAGCCGCACCGTGGCCCGTGTCTTCGCCGCGGCCGACTGAGCTCAGAGCGACGCCAAGGCAGCGCCGACCAGCGCCGAAGCGGCTTCCCACGAGTACCGGGATCTCACCAGCTCCCAGCCGGCATCCGCCAGGGCACGCCCCCTCGCCGGATCGGCCACCAGCGCCACCACGGCGTTCACCAGCGTCTCCGGGTCGTCGGCGAGGAGCAAGTGCGTGCCGTTCACGACGTCGAGACCCTCGGCCGCCTTCGGGGTGGCGACCACCGGGAGGCGGGCGGCGAACGCCTCGAGGAGCTTGAACCGGCTGCCGCTTCCCGATTGCAGAGGAGCCAGCATGAGATCGGCCTCCACCAACACCGGGACCATGTCCTCGACCGGCCCGGTCACCCGCAGCTCGGGCACGGCTCGATGGGCCTCCATCATCTCGGCGGTGGGGTATCTCCCGGCGAGCCACACCTCGAACCTCTCGAGTCGGTCGCGCAGGGCCGGGACGAGCCGCTCGATGATCAGCGTCGCCGCTTGCCGGTTTGGCGGATACGAGAAGTCGCCCGGGAACACCAGCCGAGCCTCCCCGGGGTCGCGCTCCCGGCGCTGCGGTGGCCGCTCGGGCAACGAGAGGGCGTTGGGGATCACGGAGACCCCGTCACGACGTCCGTAGCGACCGGCGATGCTGTCACGATCGTTGTCAGAACAGACCCACACCTGATCGGCGGCGGCGACCATGGCCTGCTCGAGGCGGGTCGTGCGGCGTGTGAAATGGGAGCGCAGCACCCGCTCGGGAGGAAGCGTCGCCTGCTTCGCCAGCTGGTCTTGCAGGTCGGCTTCCACGTTGTGCTCGTTGAGGATCCAGCGGGCGCCGCCTGCCGTGGCCACGTCGACGTAGCCGCAGAGATAGAGTTGGTCGACGACCACCACGGCGGGACCGAAAGCGTCGACGGCGGCCGTGACGTGCTCTCTCAGCTCGTCGGTGAGGTAGGTGAGGGAGGGATCCCAATCCTCGTCACGGAGCCAGGAGAGGTCCCGGGCCGGATCAGGGAGCGTCGTCAGCTCCGCGGCGGCGGCAGGCTCGAACCAGGCGGATTCGGCAATGGCCGGACGGGCCCTGCAGACTTGGAGCGTGGCGATTCCGAGGGGGCCGTGAGCGGCGAGAGTGGCCGCGATCTGGGAGCTGCGAAGAGCGACACCGCCACGGGGAGGATCGTCGATCGAGAGGGTGAGGAGCAGGGTGCGGGCCGTCACCTACGGCTCCGCGCTCGCAGTGCCCTGCGGGCGTATCTCCCAAAGTGCAGCAGACTCCCGGTCTCGTGCTGGGTCCTCCGGTACCGGTACCAGTGTCGCACGAGCGCCGAAGGCCGGGACCCGGGGGTGCCTCGGGCCCACAGGCGGTGCTCGGTCCGCTCACGCCGGGAGTGGAGCTCGGCGATGAGCGCCTCCACGACCTCGGGAGGAACAGGCAATTCGAGGGTCCGGCGCAGGTAGTCGAAGCCGGCGCCGACGCGAAGACCGCGCTGCAGCCGGCGGGCGACGGCGACGACCCGATCCCACTCGATCCGCTCACCACCCCTACGAACCGCGGTGACGGCGTCTCCGATCCACCGCAGCTCGGTGGGGCGCCCGTGGCGGAGGCCCTCGAGCATCGACATCAGCAACGTGTCGGTGAGGGCCGGAATCGAGATGCGGGTCCCGGCGACCGCCTGTTGGTGGCGACCCTCCCAGAACGGTGCATCGGCCGCGTCGTTGGGGTGATCGGTGAGCACATGGCTCGTGAGGAGCACCTGGAGGCCGCGTCGATCGGTGGCCAGGACCGAGCCGTCACCGGGAGTGACGGTCAACCAACCTGCGGTGACGAGATGGGCGCCGGCCCGGGTGGGGGTCGCGTCGTACACGGCCAAGCCGGAACGCCCGATGTGACGCAGCCCGACGTCCGGATACGCCGCGGCCGCGATCGCCGCGCCTCGCACGAGCATGCAATCGATTCCGGCGTCGTGGAGACGCCGCGCCGCCGCGCCGGCCGCGTCGATGAGGAGCTGATTGCGGTACCAGGATTGACGGGTGACTCCCACGAGCCGGTCGAGCAGCGGATCGGTTACATCGAGCCTCGTGAGGTTCTCCGTCAGGAGCGGGATCATCTCGACGGAGGCGTCATCGATGGCGTCGAGGTCGATTTGCCGGCTCCATTGCTCCCACGCTTCCAGTGCCGGCCCATCGGCGGCCAGGGCCGCCGTCACGAGCAGGAGATGATCGGGGCGGAGGCGCAGCCGGGTGGTGCTGTTCCGGCGGCTCACGTCGCCGACCCCGGTGAATCTTGGACCCCGCTGCGAGTGGGACGCTCGTGGGCGACGTCCTCAGCGAGACAGCCACCGGCGATCCGGTAGAGCCGATCGACGTGATCGACCACTCGCGGATGGTGGCTGATGATCAGCACCGCCGGTGAGTTGTCGAGGCGGGTGAGGTTGGCGAGCACTCGGCGCAGGGTGGCGGCGTCGAGGTGGTTCATGGGCTCGTCGAGGATGAGCAGCCGGGGATTACGCAGCAGCGCGCGGGCGATGGCGATGCGCTGGCGTTGCCCACCCGACAGCGTCTTGCCGTCGAAGGTGAGCATCTCGTCGAACCCTCCGTCGAGGGAATCGACGAAGTCGTTGACGGTCGCCAGGTGGGCAGCGGCTCGGATCTCGTCGTCGGTGGCATCGGGGAACCCGTAGCCGATGTTCTGGGCGACGGTGCCCGTGACGATCACGCCCTCCTGCGACACGACGCCGATCTGACGGCGCAGGGTCGGCATGTCGATCTCGTCATATGGGACGCCGTCGGCGCTGAGATCCCCCTCATCGGGGCGGTAGAACCCGAGAATGAGGCTCACCAGCGATGTCTTGCCCGAGCCGTTGGGCCCGGCGACCATGGTGACGATGCCGGGCTCCAGCTCGAAGTCGACGTTGCGCACGAGGGGCTCGTCGCCGTAGCCGAAGGTGATGTCGCGGCCCCGGATGTGCCCGACGAGATCGAGCTTGCGGGTGCCCGCGTAGGGGTTCTGGTCGGTCTCGTTGTAGAGATCGAAGAGATGGGTCAATGCCTGGCGCCCTTCGATGATGGACGGGAAGGCGGCGAACGACGTGACCAGGGGGCCTCGCAGCAGGGCGAGGCCGGCGTAGTAGGCGAAGAGGTCGCCGAGCGTGATATGGCCTCTGGCGTACGTGATGCCGCCGATGACCAGGATCAGGGTCGCCGACAGCGCCAGGAAGGTCTGTTGGGTGGTGCCGTACAGCCCCCGCAGCCACGACATTCGGGCGTCCTTGTGCTCCAGCTCGGCGAGGTAGGCGTCCTGGCGGGCGATGTCCTGCTCCTCGGCGCCGCGGGTGCGGGTCAGTTCGATCGATCGCAGCGAGAACAGCACCCCGGCGCTGAACTCGCTGTACTTCTTCTGATACGCCTTGACGGATCGCTGCACCCGAGGGCGGAGCAGCCGGTGGTTCATCGTGAGCAGTGGGACGATGGTGAAGGTCACCACGGCCAGGAGCCAATTGATGCCGATGAGGATCGCCGAGATGCCGAGTGTCATCAGCACCGTCGGGAAGAACGTCGAGATGAGGAGGTCGGTCATCGAGTCGACCCGCTGAGTCTGCTGGACGATCTGATCGTGGATGAGCCCCACCTCGTGGCGGCGGTGGTAGTCGATCGAGACGTCGTGGAGCTTGAGCATCATGGCGTGGCGGATCTCCCGCGTCGCCGCCTTCGTCTCCCGGATCACGAGCCAGCGGCGGAGCAGGGTGACGCCGGCACTGGCGAGCTGCATGCCGACGAGCACGGCACCCACGGTGAGGATGCGGCTGGTGCTCTTGCTGGGGATGGCGTCGTCGAGCGCGTACTTGATGACGAGGGGAACAGGAATCAACAGGGCGGCGCTGACGATGGCGAGGGAGATGACGACGCCGAGCATCAGGTTGGATTGGTGGAAGAAGTCTCGGTACTGTCGCCACGATCCGCGCGTCATCCGGATGCACCTTCTCGTCTGCGATCGATGGAACGCTTGAGCGCTCGGAGGTACTCGGCGTGTTGATCCTCGCGGGTCGCTCTCCCGCTGTTGCCTTCGTGGAGACGACGGTAGACGACGGCATCGGCGACAGGCGACATCTCGAGCCCTGCCTCCCGTGCCCGCAGCTGCCAATCGAGTGCTTCTCCAGCGGTGACCGATCCGCCGAAAACGCCGATCCGAGCGAGGGCATCGCGAGTGAGCAGCAGCGTCGACGGAAGCGGGGCCGGATGCCTCCCGGGCCGGGCCGAGAGGCTGGATCGCACGCTTGGCGGGAGGTCGGGCGAGACGAACTCCTCGACGAGGCAGTACGCCATGTCGAGATCCGGATTGGCGTCGAAGGCAACAAGCTGGCGGCGCAGCTTGCCGTCGCTCCACACGTCGTCGGCGTCGAGGAAGGCGATCCATTCACACGTCGACTCGGTGACGCCTCGATTGCGCGCTGCTCCCACACCGGCGCGTTCCTGCCGGATCACCCGTACCCCGTTGAAGGCGGCTGCGACCTCGGCGGAGCGGTCGTCGGACCCGTCGTCGACCACGATGATCTCCACCGGGGGGTCGTCGCCGATGCTCCTGATGGCCTCGCCGAGGTACCGCGCACCGTTGTGCACCGGGATGATGACGCTCACGAGGGCACTCACGCCGGTCCTCCCGATCGCAGGAACTCGCTCACAGACTCGGCGACCCCTTCCGGCGGGCCGAGGTCGAGGTGGAAGGTGGGGACGCCGCGGGCGATGTCGGCCATGAACCGCAGTGCCGGACGCCCGGCTCCGGGGAGCTGGAACATCGTCGTCGGGGCGAGGGCGAGGAGCGAATCCGATGCTGAAGCCGGGCGGAATCGGGAACGGTCGGAGTCGGTGACGTGGGGGAGTACCACCGCGTGCAGGGTGAGCTGCGGCACGACACGGTCCGGGAACGCCCGGCTCATCATCACGACGTGCTTGGACAGCTCGGGATCGTCGTTGACGATCCACTCCTCGAGCTGAGGCATGAGCCGGAGCGAGTCGTCGTCGAGCTTGCCGGATCCGTATGCGGAGTGGAGGGCGTCATCGGCTCCGACGATCACGTAGTCGTCGCCTAGGTACTCGAGTCCCGCGGTGGCGCACAGCAGTGCGGTCGTGGACTTGCCCGACCCTCCGGCCCCTGCGATGAGGATGCCGCCGCCGCCGAGCCCGACGCCGGCACCGTGAACGAACTGGCCTCCCGTCGTTGCGATGAACCACGGCAGGATCGTGCGCAGTGGGGCTGCGCTCATCCAGCCCGGCACCGAGGAGCCGGCGTCGATCCAGAAAACGGCTCGCCCCGATGCTCGGTCGAGGAGGCTGAGAGCACCAGGGTCGAACCGGTAGGCGATCGAGATGATGTCGGTGTCGGGGCCGCGAATCTCGCCGCCGTCGGGATAGTCGTCGAAGCTCCACGGGGTGGCGGGGAGAGGAACGCCGGTGGAGTCGCTGTCCCACAGCCGTACCTGGAGATCGACGCGCTTTCCGGGTTCGGTGGTCAGGTGCGCCAGGGCGGGCATGAGGCGCGGCTCGAGCGCGGACGAGAAACAGAGATCGACGGTGTGGCCCGCCAGCCGGATCGTGTGTACCACCGTGGCGGGCGCTGCCGCTTCCCACATAGACTCGAAGAAGGCGTCTGCGGGGCGGGCACTTCGTTCGGGGCGCTCTGGGCCCACGGCGCCTCCCAGCTCAGCGGCGATCCGTCGGCCGGTGCGGCCAACCCGCTTCGGTGACGTCGTGGATCGGATCGAGCAAGAGCATCTCCTGCATGTCATCGAATCGGGTCACCGTCGGGGGTGCATACCCGCCGACATCGTCGGGGGAGTCTGCTGTCTTCGCGTCACGCCCGGCGCCGTCGGAACCGGCGTCGACGGCGGCGATGAGGTTCTCAGAGAGCAGCTCCCCGAGCCATGTCTCGAGATCGGTGCGAAGGTCCCCGTTGTCGATCTGGTGGCGCTCGCCGAGCCGGGCCGCGATAGCAGCGAGGCTGGCGCCGCGCTCCAGCATCGGCCAGATCTCGGCGCCGGCGCCTCCGAGCAGGTAGTAGGTGCCGGTCTCGAAGTTGATCAACACCACATCGTCATCGATCACCTCGCCGATGACGGTGGGCGTGTTTGCCCTCAGTGTCTGGTCCTGGTCCATCAGCTCGATCCAACCGTTGCTGCGCGGAGGCATGGTTCGACCACCGATGGGTCAATGTAGCAGGGCATTGTGGTACCCCAACCCACGATGGGCTACCAGCGCGGCGTGATGAGTGACATGCCTCGATCGACCGTCAGGGTAGCGCCGGTGATCCCTCCGGAGAGGTCGTCGTTGAGGAGAAACCACACCGCCTTCCCGATCTCGACCGGGTGGAGTGATATCTCGCCGAGGGGGGCTCCCCGGCTGTAGACGGGTTTTCCTCGCCGATCGGCGGCGACGCGGCCGGGAGCTACGGAGTTGACGCGGATTCCCGACGGCGCGGCATCGAATGCCAGTTCCCGCATCGCCATCGAGATTGCGGCTTTGGTGCTGCTGTAGCCGGGTTGTCGGCGGAGGATGTCCTGGTGGATCGAGGTGATGAACACGATCGAGCCGCGGCGGTCCTGTGAGCGGAACCGGGCCAAGGCTTCGCGGGTGAGGACGAGAGGCCCGAGCACGTTGGTCTCGTAGACGGTGCGCATGGTGTCCTCGTCGAGGTCCATCGGCTCGCGGTCGTAGGGATCGAGCCCGACGTTGTTGACGAGGCCGTCGAGCGGCTGCGCGAGCCCGTCGAGGAGCGCGGCGACGGCCGCCGGGTAGCGGACGTCGGAGAGTACCCCCATCACCGTGCCGGCGGCATCGGCCTCGCCAACGACGAGGTCGTCGAGGGCTTTCTGGTCGATGTCGGTTGCGGTGACCGTGGCCCCGGCTTCCGCGAGCACCCGAACGATGCCCCGACCCACCACGCCGGCGCCGCCGGTCACCAGGACGTGCCGGCCCGGCAGCGAGCCGGCGATGCCCTTGAGCTGGTCGTGGCGTCGCCGCAGGAATCTCATGCCGTTATGGAGACTAGGAGAAAGCCGAGAGGTCAGGAGCCCTCGCCCTCGACGACGACGGGCACGGCAAGGACGGTGACGGCGCCGCTTTCGCGAACCACGACCAACACCAGGGTGTGGGTTCCCTCGGCGAACGGATGGGCCGGGGCCCACATCACGTGGGCGAGTCCTTCACCCTCGAGCGTCTGCTCGACATCGAACCGGGCGTCGCCGTCGACGATCACTCCGTTGCGCCCATCGGCGGCGCCGACCCACTCGATCGCCGACGTCGGGCTCAGAGGCTCGAACCCGAGCGTGGATCCGGAGCGCATCGATGGGACGAACTCGCCACCGACGGACCCATACCATTCGACTCGCCATTCGCCGTTCTCGTGGACGGTCGGGATTGCGGATGTCGATTCCTCGACCATGCCTTCGACGGTGCGGGTCCCGCTGAGTATCACGACAACGGTCGGGGTCGTCGCGACGTCGATGGGTACACCGCGGAGGGTGGGGCCGGCATTCGCCCACGAGCCGAATCCCTCCTCCAGCTCGGTGACGACGGCATCGAAGCCGTCGCGTCCGATGCTCTGTCGTGAATGGTCGCTGAGCAGCTCCCAGGCGCCGTCGACGTCTCCGGCTGCCAGGGCGGCCACCCAATTCGAGGCGACATCGAGGGCATCGTTGATCGAGGGGCTCTCCGGTTCCTCCGCCTTTTCGGGAGGCGCTTCGGTCGTGGTGACCGGGACCGCCGGTTCTGAGGCAGGGTCGCGGTCGCGGACGGCGCCCGGAATCCGGAGTGCCCCGATCAGGGTGATCGCAGCCACCACCACTGCCGATCCGGCAGTGAAACCGACGGCGATGCGATGGCGTCGGTGAGCACGGCGGATCCTCGGCTGCATCTGTTCCCAGACTCCCGTTTCGTCCACCGGCGGCGCAGCGTCGGCAAGGGCGCGCTCGAGCTGACTCTCGATTGACATCACGACACCTCCAGATGCCGGCGAAGGGCGGCGCGGGCCCGGTGGAGGTGGGATCCCACGGCTCCTTCGGATACGTTCATCGCGGCAGCGATCTCGGCAGTCGTCAGCCCCTCGAAGTAGCGCAGCACGGCGGCGGTTCTCTGGCGCACGGGGAGCCTGCGAAGCGCCTCCATGACATCGAGGCCCGCGGCAGGGTCCTCGGCGACCTTCGGTGGGTCGAGGCGGGCGATGGCGCGGGCGCGGCGTCGCATCGAGCGTTGGCGATTCAGCAGGCGGTTGATGGCGACCCGACGGACCCAGCCGACCGGGTCGTTGTAGCGACTGATCCGGCGCCAGTGCACGCACGCCTGGATGAAGGCGTCCTGGACCGCGTCCGCTGCTTCTTCGACGTCGCCGCCGACGAGGGCCAGGGAGCGCACGAGGCGGGCGTAGTCGTTGCGGAACAAGACCTCCGGGCTCGCCGGAGAGAGGCGGGTCTGTCTGGTGACTCGTTTCACGGCGGGCTCGGCTGCCTCAGGCGGATGCAACCGGCCCAACCTAACGGCTGCCGGTGCGGGTGGATTCACATCGTTCCCCTTTGGGCGGGGTCTTTCCCTGGATCACACCCGAGACACACCGCCAGCCGGTGGATTCTTCACAGGGAATGTGCGGATGATCACAGAGGCGGTGCCAACCGGTTCGTCGAGCCCGCCGTTCTGATTGCCGGTGGAACGGCCCGCTCGGGGTGTGTGCGGCCGGTTGCCTAGAACGGCACGCCGATGGCCTCACAGAGGAATCTCATGAAGGGGGCCGCCTTCTGGGAGCGATCGGTGAAGTCCTCCAGGAAGTGATCCGAGGTGACCTGCCTCTGGGTGAGGCGGGCCGAGGCGATGAAGTCCTTGCGCTTCAGGTCCTCGATGAGCGGGTGGTCCTCATCGAAGCCCCGCGGCGGCCGTTTCAGCGAGTCGCCCGTCACCGTGAAGACCGCGGTGAACCGTTCGCTGCGTGAGGCCCGTTTCCACTTGGCCCGGTTCTCGTCGATGTGGTGGCGGATCGCCTGGGCGATCTTGGCTTCGGGCCGCCACAGGCCGATGCCCATGTAGCACGCGCCGGGCTCGATGTTCAGGTAGAAACCGGGGGCGTGCACGTCCTTTCCAATGACGTGGCGGAACTGCATCCCCGTGTTCTCCTTGTAGGGGGTCTTGTCCTTGGCGAAGCGAGTGTCGCGCTGGATGCGGAACAGCGATCCCCCCACCTTGCGCGAGTCCGCCACGAAGTATCCCGAGATGCGGGCGAGCGGCTCGGCGAAGTCGTTGATGAACTCGAGCGCGGGCTCACGGACGTGCTCTTCGTAGTCGGCCTGATTGGCCTTGAACCAAGTGCGTTCGTTGTGCTCGGTCAGGTCTTGCAGGAACGTGAACAGCTTGGGGGTGAAGTATCGGGTGCCCATGGAGGCCAACCTACCCTGCCGCTGTGACAGGCCGGCATCGAGCCTCCGTGTCCACCTCGAACGCCGAGGTGGTGCGGGTGTTCCAGGATCACTGCACCGCGAGCCGCCGGTTCCTGCGTTCAGTGAACGGCATCCTCGATGGCCTTGAGGATGGCCACGAGGCCGGCGTCGACAGAATCGCCCACGTTCACCAGCAGGACCCGGCGTGAGCGGCTCACCAGCGCCTGATTGTCTCCGAGCGCTTGAGCCGTCACCAGGCTGCCGAAGTCGTAGTCCGTCTCGGGGATGTCGAGATGGGGCTGCGGCCGGTCGACGATCTGGAGAAACACTCCGCGGTTGGGACCTCCCTTGTGCAGCTGGCCGGTCGAGTGCAGGAAGCGTGGACCGTAGCCGACGGTGGTGGCGACGCCCAGCGCCTCACCGAGAGTCTTGCGGGCCGCTTCCAGCTTCACCTGGGTGGTGAAGTCGGGAGCCAGGAACGCCTGGATCCCGATGTAGTCGTCTTCCTGCACCGAGTCTGCCCATCGCCGTATCGCCGTCGCCAACTCTTCGCCGTGGGCGTCGATTTCGACGATGTTGGACGTGTCGAGGTCTCCGGCCATGGCCTTCTTGGCGAGGTCCTTGGCGACCTGGACGTCAGGCTGGTCGAACGGCTGGATGTCGAGGACAGAGCCGGCGGCCGCCACCGCCACCTCGAACACGAACATGGCAGCGGCGAGATCGGTGGCTTCCGTGAGGGCCATTCGCGCCACCGGGTGCCCGGCGGTCGCCAGCGCGTCGCTACGCACCGGATCGGGATCACCGAGGGTGAGGTGAACGAAGAACCGGTCGTTCCCGTAGGCGGCGGGATCGCGGAGCCGTTCTCCGACGATGGGCACGATTCCCTTGCCCTCCTTGCCGGTCGACTCGGCGATGAGTTGCTCGATCCATGCCGGGAAGGCGGAGAGTTCGGATGAGGTTGCGAGCGTGACCTTGTCGCGGCCGGCGAGGGCGAGTTCGCCGAGGGCAGCCCCGAGGCGGAGTCCCGGGCTCTGAGCCGGATCGACCTCCGGCCCGCAAGTGCCCGCCGCTTCCCACGCCGCCTCCAGCAGCGCCGCCACGTCGGCTCCGATGGCGGCCGCAGGCACCAGCCCGAACATGGTGAGGGCGGAGTAGCGACCGCCGACGTCGGGCGTCGCCAGGAAGGTGTGGCGGAAACTCCGAGCCTCGGCCAGCGCCGCGAGCGACGTACCCGGATCGGTCACAGCCACGAACCGGCTTCCCGGCGCGTCGGTGGCGGCGGCGGTACGAGCCCAGAAGTAGCGGAAGAACGACAGCGTCTCGAGGGTTCCGCCCGACTTGGAGGCCACGACGAAGACGGTGCGCAGCGGATCGGTGATCGTCGTGATCGCCTCTACCGCCGCCGGGTGGGTCGAATCGAGCACGAGCAGCTCCGGATGACCGGGGGCGTTGCCCAGCGTCGCCTGGTACACCGCAGGGGCGAGACTCGAGCCTCCCATGCCCAGGACCACGACATGGCGCACTCGTTCGGCGACGAGTTCGGCGGAGAACGACCGCAGCCTGTTGATCTCGGCCGTCATCGTCTCCGGTAGGTCGAGCCAGCCGAGGCGGTTGGTGATCTCGGGGGTGCCCTCCGGGCGCCACAGGGTGGGGTCGCGATTCCACAGTCGCCGAGCGAAGCCGTCACCGCTCCAGGCGTCGAGGCGTGCCTTCACCGCTGCCTGGTGGGAACCGAGCGAGAAGTCGAGGTCAACGCTCATGAGCGTATCGATGCCATCTTCTGGGCCACGGTCGCCAGCAGATCGTCGAAGGAATCGGCGAACTTTCGCACCCCCTCCACCTGGAGCTCGGCGGTGATCTCGTCGAAGTCGATCCCCAGGGCCGCCAGCGCCTCGATGTCGGCCGATGCCCTCTCCACGTCGGTGGTGAGGGCTTCGGGATCGATCTCGCCGTGGTCGAGGAACGCCTCGATCGTCGCCGGCGGCATCGTATTGACCGTGTTGGGGCCGATCAGAGTGTCGACGTAGAGCAGATCGCGGTATTCGGGGTTCTTGGTGGACGTGCTCGCCCACAAAGGACGCTGCGGACGCACCCCCTTCTGGGCCGCCGCCGCAAAGGCCGGGCCTTCGAAGACCTCGCGGTATCGCCGGTAGGCGAGCTTGGCGTTGGCGACGGCAGCTCTGCCACGCAAGGCGAGGGCTTCATCAGAGCCCTGGTTCTCGAGGGCGGCATCGGTGTTGGCGTCGACCCTGCTCACGAAGAAGGACGCCACCGAGGCGACCGAGGTCGGGTCTTGGGAGCGGGCGACGCCGCCGAGATAGGCCTGGGCGGTGTTCTCGTAGTCCGCGAGGGAGAACATCAGGGTGACGTTGACGTTGATGCCCGAGGCGATCAGCTCCTCCACCGCAGGGAACCCCTCCGGGGTTGCGGGCACCTTGATCATCAGATTGGGACGATCGACCCGATTCCAGAGCCGCCGGGCATCGGCGACGGTGCCGGCAGTATCGGCGGCGAGGTAGGGAGAGACTTCGAAGCTCACGAAGCCGTCCGCCCCTTCGCTCTCGTCATAGACGGGCCGCAGGAGATCGGCGGCCCCCTGGATGTCACCGATCGCCAGCTCCTCGAATACCGCCGCCGGCTCGGCTGCGGGATCGGCTTGGAGGATCCGGCGAATCTCGTCGTCGTATTCCGAGGACTTCGCCAGGGCGTGCTGGAAGATCGTCGGGTTGGAGGTGAGACCTCGAATCCCGCTCTCGATGAGACGTCCGAGTTCGCCGTTGACCAGGAGGTCCCGTCTGATGAAGTCGTACCAGACGGACTGGCCCTGCCGGTGGAGGTCGTGCAGTTTGCTCATCTCGAGGAGATTCCTTTCTCCGCAGCCGTTTCAGGCCCTAAACGTACCCGACGCGGCGCCTCTTCCCGAACCAGACACCGCGTGGTGACCCGGCGGCGAGCGCTATTCGACGACTCGGGGGCGTCGGAGGCGGCGCGGTCAGAACTCGCCGAGGATGCGGGTGATTCCGGCACGCACCGCGGCGGACATGTCGGGGCGCCGCAGCGCGAACGCCACGTTCGCTTCGAGGAAGCCGAGTTTCGTCCCGCAGTCGAAGCGAGTGCCTTTGAGGCGGAGGCCGTGGAACGGCCCGTCCCCGATCAGCTTCACCATCGAGTCGGTGAGCTGGATCTCGTTGCCGGCTCCGATGATGCCGAGGCCGAGGTAGTCCATGATCCGCGGCTGGAGGATGTAGCGGCCCACGATCGCCAGGTTCGACGGCGCCGCCGCAGGGTCGGGCTTCTCCACGAGATCGAGCACCTCGACGAGGCGGCCGTCGTCCTCACCGGGGTCGACCACGCCGTAGCGGGCGGTGTCTTCCTCGGGAACCTCCATGAGCGAGATCACATTGCCACCGTGCTTCTCATAGGTCTCGACCATTTCGACGAGACATGGTCTCTCCGAGAGAATGAGATCGTCGGCGAGCAGGACGGCAAACGGCTCGTTGTTGATGAGGTGGCGGGCGCACCAGACGGCGTGACCGAGGCCGAGGGCCTCCATCTGCCGCACGTAGGCGACCTGGCCCGGCTCAGGCTGGGAGAGGTGCATCTCCTCGACCACGTCATGCCGGTCGTTGTCGCGCAGTGCCTCTTCGAGCTCGACGTGGTAGTCGAAGTGGTTCTCGATGGCCGTCTTGCCACGTCCGGTCACGAAGATGAACTCCTCGATCCCCGCGGCGCGGGCTTCGTCGACGGCGTACTCGATGAGGGGTTTGTCGACGATGGGGAGCATCACCTTGGGCAGCGCCTTGGTGGCGGGCAGGAAGCGCGTTCCGAGGCCGGCTACGGGAAAGATCGCCTTGCGAATCGGCTTCACCATCTTCTCCTCCGCGTCGCTGGCGCACTCTGGGTGTTCGGCACGTTCGGCCCGCCTGTTGAGTCCAAAGATCGGCCCCTTGCCATGCTATCGAGATCAGGTGCCCAGCTCCGCTTCGACCCTGGTGACGTGGCCTTTGGCCCGCACGCCGTACCAGGCGTGCTCGATGCTGCCGTCGGAGGCGATCACGAACGTCGATCGCGTGAGGCCCTCGTGCTCGCGTCCGTAGCTCTTCTTGACGCCCCAGACGCCGTAGGCCCGCGCCATGGTGTGGTCCTCGTCGCTGAGCAGGGTGAACGGGAGGGCGTGCTTGTGACGGAAGCGGTCGAGGCGCTCGACGGGATCGGGGCTCACCCCGAGCACGGCGTAGCCGGCTGCGGTGAAGAACTCGTGCCGGTCTCGGAAATCGCACGACTCGGTCGTGCAGCCCGGTGTGAAGGCCTTTGGGTAGAAGAAGATGACCAGCGCCCGGTCGGCGAAATCGGACAGCGAGACGGTGTTGCCGTCTTGGTCGAGGCGGGTGAAGGTGGGGGCTGTGTCTCCGGGCTGCAGTCTCATGGGACCTCCTCGGGTTCGGTGGGGGTGAGCGTGTTCGGATGAGGTGAAGGCGACGATGTCGACTCGTCGACGCCGGCCCCACGAAGGCGGAGCTGGCCGCAGGCGGCATCGATGTCCTGTCCGCGGGTGTCACGAAGAGTCACGTTGGCGCCTTCGCCGCGGAGCGCCTCGATGAAGGCACGAACGGCGTGTGTGCGGGCCGGGCGGTGCGACGAGAGGGGCGTCGGGTTTAGGTTGATGACGTTGACGTGGGCACGCAGGTCACGGGCGATGGCGGCCAGCTCGATGGCCTGATCGACCGAGTCGTTGAGGCCGTTGATCAGCGCCCATTCGATCGACACCCGCCGGCCCTTCGCCGTGAAGAAGGTGCGGGCGGCTTCGACCACTGCCGCGATCGGGTACCGCTCGTTGAGGGGAACCAGCCGGGAGCGCAGCTCGTCGTCGGCGGCGTGCAGGCTCACGGCGAGGTTGACGGGCCACGGCTCCTCTGCCAGCCGGAGTATGCCGGGGACGACTCCGACGGTCGAGACGGTGATCGATCGGGCCGAGTGCCCCATGGTCTCGATCATCCTGCGTAGCGCCTCCCGTACCTGGGCGTAGTTGGCGAGCGGCTCGCCCATGCCCATGAACACGACGTTGGTGACGTGGTCGGGGCCGCTGCCCAGGGGGATGTCGCGGATGCTCGCCTCGGCGTAGGCGAGTTGGGCGACGATCTCGCCGGCATCGAGGTGGCGCTCGAAGCCGAACTGGCCGCTGGCACAGAAGGCGCACCCCATGGCGCAGCCGGCCTGCGAGGAGACGCAGAGAGTGGCACGCCGCGGGTAGCCCATCAGCACGGCCTCGATCGATGCGCCCCCCTCGCCGCGGAAGAGCCATTTGCGGGTGGTCCCGCCGTCTGCGGATTGCTCGATCTCGACCGAGAACGGCCACAGATGGTCGGCGAGCGCGGAACGGATCTCGAGAGGGAGGTTCGTCATGTCGTCGGTGGAGAGCACAGGGGTTCGGTAGAGCCAGTCGCGGAGCTGACGAGACCGGAACTCAGGTTCCCCGGGGAGCAGCGTCGCCAAATCGCCCGGGTCGACGCGATACGGCGAATCGACGAATCGAATAGCCGGCGTTGCCGGGCTCAACCGAGGCGCCGGCGTGCCTGCACGATCCAGTCTTGCACCCGGTTCTCGGCAATTCCGAGGGTCTCGGCGATGGTCGCCGCGTCGGCGTCGGCGAGAGAACGGAAGGTCGCCACTCCCGACTCGGCCAGGCGATTGGCGAATACCGGCCCGATGCCTCTGATGGCGCGGAGATCATCCGATTCCACGCCGGCTGTCGAGGGAACGGGGGCCGGCGGCGTGCTCCGGAATGGAGGAGCCGCCTCGCCCGAGACGTGCGGTGCCGGCGACAGCCGCTCGCGGGTGAGCCAGAGAACCACCCCGATCGCAGCTGCGAGCCCGGCGATGCGTATCAGTTTCTTCATCATGATCCTGTCGACATACTACTGCGTGAACTGTCGGTGTGGCCTGGAGATGGTCCCGCAGCTAGGGCTGGCAGGGAGCCCAGTGCTTCCAGGGAGGGTCGCCTGCGTCGATCGAGTCCTGCACCAGCCAGGCGGCCGTGGCGATGTTGGCTTCGGGATCGAACACGCTGGCGCCGTCCCATCCTGCCAGGGTGCTCGCCCAGTTCCAGGTCGACGAGATGAACTGGAACAACCCGGAGGCGTTGGTGCGGGGGTTGACGGCGAGCGGGTCGCCGTTGCTCTCACATACGATGACCGAGAGGGCATCGTCGACGAACTCGGCCGGGAAGTATTGCTCGACCAGGGGTCGCCAGTATTCGACGTCACGGGGGCCGCCGGCGACGACGGTTGTCGTGGTGGTTGGCGGCGTGGTGGTTGTGGTCGTGGTGGTGGTGGTCGGCGGCGTTGTGGTCGTGGTGGTGGTGGTCGGCGGCGTTGTGGTCGTGGTGGTGGTGGTCGGCGGCGGTGGCGCAGTGGTGGTGGTCGGCGGCGTTGTGGTGG
>CAZMSN010000016.1:30105-34267 GCA_964569015.1 uncultured Acidimicrobiaceae bacterium
GTGGTGGTGGTCGGCGGCGGTGGCGCAGTGGTGGTGGTCGGCGGCGTTGTGGTGGTCGGCGGCGTTGTGGTGGTCGTCGTGTCCACGGCGGGCGCGGCGAGGATCGAGGCTGCGGCGAGATCGGGCACGTGGGGTGCCGGGTCCGGCTGGAGTGCGTTCGCCAAGGCGGCGCCGGCGACGCGGGCTGAGAGGCCCACGGGCGGAGCGACTCCGTCTTCGGGTGCGTTCGCCTGTTCGGCGGAGAACGCGGCGAAGCCGAGGATCGCGAGCAACGCGATGATCAGCATGCCGGTGAACGCGAGGGGGGATCGTCGCACCGAGGTTGTCACTCCGCTTTCTGATCGGGCCGGTTCGAAGAGCCGGCCCCGAGCGCGCCGCAGCACATCACGCGCCCCTTGTGCGATTGAGGCTAGGGACGGCCGACTCGCTCGGCAAGCCGCCAAGCGCCACGGCTTCCCAGAACATGGAGCGGTCCAGCCCTGTCGGAACGAGGAGCGTTACTTGCCCATCAAGGGCAGACGCCGATTCAGCGCATCGAGCACGGCTCGAACCGCCGCCGATGCGTCGTCTCCCGAAGACAGGGCAGACCCCACCACCAGCTCCTCGTCGCGCTTGCCGGCGCTCACGATGACTGCGATGACCACGGTGCGCATACCCACCGCGGCGATCCCGATCGAGTCGAGGCCGAGGGGTGGGGTATCGGTGAAGATCGCTTCGATGGCATCGAGCGTCGCTTCTCCGATGAGCCGGAAGCGAGCCGAGGCGGCGGCGGGGCCGGTAGCGGTGCCGACGTGCTCGCTGTTCTGCCATTCGAGGGTCACGTGGATCGTGGTTCGGGATTCTTGTGGCTGCTCCTGGATGCGGACCAGCGCCGGGCGTTCCGGCGTCCGCAGGTCGACGGAGTTGGAGCCGAGCTGGACCACCGAGATGACCCTGCGGTCGATGTTGGTCCCGTAGCGGGCCATCGCCAATGACTGGATGTCGCGCACGACCTGTTTGGGTGGCTTGGCCGGAGCGGCCAGGACGTGGACCTCGGTGACCCGGTCGCCACTCATGACGATGCGAAGCGCCTCGACAGAGTCGAGTTGGGTGAGCGTCTCTTCGAGTTCCTGAGTGCTGAGCACGAAACGCGTCCTCCCTGACTCCTTAGCGTAGTCGCAGGGCGAAAGGCCCGAATCTCCGGCCCAGAGCGCGAATTCCGGCCTTGCGAGGCGAGCCCGCGCACCGTAACGTGATTGGGACCGCGCTGGTGGTCGAGCTTCGGGCGGAGTTCGGCGGAGCCATCCGGGTTCCGCGGGCGAGCGTGCACATTCGATTCGAAAGCGACCTGGCGTTCCACCTGAGGCAGGGGGAGGCTCATCTGTGAGCCGTGCCCGGGTGACGCATGCGTCTCGATCTGGAGTTCGCCATGGATATCCCATCCCCCACATCCCGGGTTTCCCGCTCCGGTGCTGTTGTGGGAGCGAGGAGCGGACGTGGCTGAGACCCGGGTCCATCGCCTGTCTGCGTCGCTGTGGCTCGTCATTGCTGCAGCCGGGGCAGTGCTGATGATCCGATCGTCCGCTCCGGTCCACGCCCTGTGGCTCGGCACGGCCGCGATGACGGTGGCCCAGCTCATCACGGTTCCGGCACCGAGCGGAGAACGTCTGCATTTCGGGGTAGCGGCGGCGGTCGCCATGCCGTTCGTGATCGACGACGCCGTCTCCACGTTGGCGATCTACGCCTGCGGGATGGCCGCCGCCTGGCTCCTGTTCCTCGTGTTTCGATTGGGGGATCGCATCGAGCTGAACTCCGAGTTCATCGCCGAAGTGGTGGCTCTCGGCGGCTTGGCCGCGGTGCTGCTGCCCGTCGCCGACTACCTCGACGTGCTCGGCCCCGACGCCGAGGCCACCGCAGGCGGCAGCGGCTTTCGGGTTCTGGCCGCCATCGCGGCGGGCGGCCTCGCGTGGTATCTGCTGCGGGCCTTGTTCCGATCGCTCGTCGGTCTCGAACGGGACGACCTCTCGGTGCGGTACCTCTGGCTGCTCGGCCTCGAGGACTGGTTGGTGATTCTCAGTCTCTTCGTCGCCGGCACGCTCTTCGGGCAGGCGCAGCAAGTGATGGGGCTGTGGGCGTTGCCGGTGGCGGCGCTCCCGTATGCCTTCAGCCATCTCGCGTTCGTCCGCTACCACGCTACCCGTGTCACCTACGGTCAGACCATCCGGGCTCTGGCCCAGATTCCCGAGGTCGCCGGATTGGCGCCGCCCGGTCATGCCACCCGTACCGGAGCGTTGGCGCTGGACATGGGGCGCGAGCTCGGGATGCATCCCCACGATGTCGAGCAGCTCGGCTACGCCGCCTTCATGCACGATATTGGCCGTGTCACCCTCAATGAGCCCGCCATCCTCCGTGCCGGCTACACCGACGAGGACATCGCCCGCTGGGGCTCCCAGATCATCGCCGAGGCGCCCTATCTGACCGAGGTGTCGACCATCGTGGCCCAGCAGCACCGGCGCTACCGCTCGGTGGGCCAGGAGCGAGATCTGGAGCTGCCTCTCGCCTCGAAGATCATCAAGGTCGCCAGCGCCTACGACCAGGCCGTGTACGAGTTGGGCATGCAGCCTGTCGACGCCCTCGAGCAGATCCACCGTGGCTCCGCCTACGAGTTCGATCCCGAGGCGATCGGCTCGTTGCGACGGGTGCTCGTCTTCAGGGGCGAGATCCCGGCATAGGGGAAGCCCTCAACGCGGCGCGGCGGATCCCGGTTCCCCTTGCACACGATGCCGGAAGAGCCGCGGCGGCCGCTGCATCTGATCCTCGATGAAGGCTCCTAGGCCGACGGCGAGGAACACGTCCCCCATCGAGATGACGGTGCGGGGAATCGGGATGATGTCGGCCAGGAACGGGAGGTGGGTGGCCCCGTCGAGCACGACGTGCTTGGCACCCAGGGCGGCGTCGGCGCTTCCCCCTGCTAGCTCGATGGCCTCGGGGAGCACCGGCATGCCCTGATTGAGCGCTATGACCGTGAGGTTCATCAGGATGCCGATTCCCGCGATCCACATCCCCGCCTGGGCACGATTGAGCCACACGACGAGGAGGAGCGGGAAGTAGGAAGTGAGCACCAGCCCGACGGCGAGGGAGGAGCGATCGTCCGGTAGGTAGTCGGCCCCGATCTGCATCCCGAAGCCGACGAACAGGAGCCACCAGCCGCGGGCGTAGATCTCGGTGATGTTGGAGAGCTTGCCCCCGCGCAAGAGCGCGACGATGAACGCAACGGCGAGAACGGCGATGAGCCAGGTCATAGCCGGACGTTACCGCGGTGTCCGCGAATGCGGGCGGCGGAGAGGTGTTTCCGCCGCCGCAGAAGACGCAGGCGGCGGCCGTCGGTGCGATCATCACAACCGATCCGGTGAGGGTGCGGCGTCGTTGGCTGCGCACGCGAGTAGCGGCGACGCGGTGTGCCCACAGGAGACGGTGCACTCTTGCTGTCACCCGGGAAGGGGTGCGGCGGCGTCATAGGGGTGAGATGACCGACGAAGAGATCTACCGCAAGCACGCAGACGACCTCGTGCGATTCGCCACCGGCCTCGTTGGGCCGTTCGACGCAGCCGATGTCGTCTCCGATGCGTGTTTGCGGACGTTCGGCTCGCGGGGGTGGTCGACCGTGACCAACCACCGAGCCTATCTCTACCGCTCGGTACTCAATCAGGCACGATCGCATCATCGCAGCACGCTTCGGCGTCGGGTCCGGGAACTCCGGGCCGCCGAGCCGGCAACGGCACCTCCCCAGGAGGTCGACGTCGACGTGCTCGCTGCGATCGACAGGCTGAGCGTGCAGCAGCGTGCTGCCGTGGTGCTCACCTACTGGGAGGACCTCGCCCCCGGCGACGTCGCCTCCCGCCTCGGCGTGTCCGAGGGATCGGTGAAGCGTCACCTGGCGCGGGCTCGCTCACGACTCAAGGAGCTCCTCGATGAATGATCGACTCGACAGCCGCATCCGCGAGCTGACCTACCGGCTCATGTACATGGCGCCGGAGGCCCCACCCTTCCCGGAGGAATCCATGACGACTCTTCAGACCCCTTCCCGTGGGCCGCGCCGGCCGGTGCTGGTGTGGGCTGCGGCGGCGCTCGGCGCCCTCGTGCTCGTGGGCGTGCCGGTTCTCTTGCTCCGCTCGTCCGAGAC
>CAZMSN010000017.1:0-20030 GCA_964569015.1 uncultured Acidimicrobiaceae bacterium
CCGCCGGCGTGAGACCAACGACCAGCACCAAACTCATCAAACCAACCAACAACCGTCGCATGAAGGCCCCCTCGAAGACTTCGACCCATGAACGGGTTCTATGGCGACTATATCGCCCCAGCACCGCCCCGCCCAGACGGCGCTGCGGCCTCTGGTGTGGTTGAGGATCGGGCCGCGGCTCGGCCTCTCTTTCCCCCTCCCCTGGAAAGGGAGGGTCGACGAGGCCGTGAGGCCTCGTCGGGGAGGGTCACTGTGAGCACTGATTGCTGGACCCCGCTCGGCTCGAACGCCACCTCCTACGGTGGCGCCGCGCCGGTCCTTCCCGATCCCGCGGAGCCGAGTCGCTGTGCTTGACGGAGGGGAACGAAACGGTCCGGGGGAGGGAGACTCAGTCGAGCGTTTCGAACCGGGCCTGGAAGAAGCGCAGCGCCTCAGGTTCATAGGTGAATCGCAGCCCGGCAACCTGCCCGGGGTTCCGTAGCACCTCGATCACCGACTCGGCAGTGACGTCCATGTGGGCCTGGGTGTAGACCCGGCGAGGGATGGCGAGGCGCACCAGTTCGAGCATCGGGTATCGGTGCTCGCCGGTGGCGGGATCCCGCCCGGCGGAGACGATGCCCCGCTCCATGCCCCGAACACCCGAATCGAGGTACAGCGCCGCGGCGAGGGCCTGAGCCGGGAAGTGATCCTGTGGCAGATGGGGAAGGATGGCCCTCGCATCGAGGAAGACTCCGTGACCGCCGATGGGCCGCGCGAGCGGCACTCCGGCCTTGATGAGTGTGTTCCCGAGGTACTCGACCTGGCCGACACGGGCCGCCACGTGGTCGTCGGTGGCCACCATCTCCCGGATGCCGCGGGCAAGCGCCTCCATGTCGCGGCCCGCCATGCCTCCGTAGGTGTGGAGTCCCTCGAAGACGACGACGAGCGCCCGCGCCTTGCGGGCGAGCTCGGGGTCCCGCAACGCCAGGAACCCGCCGATGTTGACGAGGTTGTCCTTCTTGGACGAGACGGTTGCGCCGTCGGAGTAGGAGCAGATCTCACCGACGATCTCGGCCACGCTCCTGTTCTCGTAGCCGACCTCGCGCTGCTTGATGAACCAGGCGTTCTCCAGGGCGCGGGTGGCGTCGAGCATCACCAGGATCCCATTGCGGTGGCACAGCTCGTAGGTCGCCGCCAGGTTCGCCATCGACAGCGGCTGGCCTCCGGCCATGTTCACGTTGGTCTCGACCGAGATGTAGGGGATCCGATCGGCGCCGACCTGGTCGATCAGCGCTTGGAGCTTGTCGAGATCGACATTTCCCTTGAAGGGACAGGTGGAGGCAGCGTCGTGGGCCTCGTCCACGATGACGTCGACGAAGGTGCCCCCGGCGTACTCCTGATGGAAGCGGGTGGTGGTGAAGTACATGTTGCCCGGCACGTAGTCGCCGCGCTCGATGAGGATCTGGCTCAGGATGTGCTCGGCGCCGCGTCCTTGATGGGTCGGGATCAGCTCCGGATAGCCGTAGACGTCGTGGACCGCCTCGACCAAGTGATAGAAGCTCCGGCTTCCGGCGTAGGCCTCGTCGCCGAGCATGAGGCCGGCCCACTGGTTGTCGGACATCGCCGACGTGCCCGAGTCGGTGAGCAAGTCGATATAGACGTCCTCGGAACGCAACAGGAAGGTGTTGTAGCCGGCTTCCTCGATGGCCCGCCGCCGCTCCTCGGGGGTGGTCATGCGGATCGGCTCGACCATCTTGATCTTCCACGGCTCTGCCCAACTTCGTCGGGTCATCCTGCTTCTCCTCCTTCTGCCGGTCATCCGCGACAGGGGGTCGAAGGATCTGCACCGTTCTGGGGGCTGCCCCCGACCTCCCTACGCCATATCAGCGCAAACGATATGATGTCTGCGGCACTCGTCAAGACTCACCGAAGAGGATTCGGATGGAATCCGTGATTCGCTCACTCGACCGAATCGATCGCGCCATCGTGGCCCGTTTGCAGGAGAATGCGCGGCTGTCCAACAAGGAGCTGGCGGCTGCCGTTGGCATCGCCCCGTCGACGTGCTCGGAGCGGCTTCGCCGTCTCGAGGGCGCCGGTGTGCTCGCGGGCTATCACGCAGTGGTGGATCCGCGTGTGCTCGGGGGAGGTCTCCAGGCGATGATCGCCGTTCGCCTCCACCGGCACGAGCGCACCCAGGTCGATCGGTTCCGGGCATATGCCGAGTCGCTGCCCGAGGTGGTGGCCTTCTTCCACATGGCCGGGTCTAACGACTTCCTGGTACACGTCGTGGTGCGCGACTCCGATCACCTGCGGGACATCGCCATGGGGGCGTTCACCGCACAGCCCGAGGTGGCGCACATCGAAACGTCGATCATCTTCGAGCACACCCGATTCCCGCATGTTCCCGACTACACCGAGGAACCGGGGACCGGGGCGAGGGTGAGATAGACTTCCGCCCGGTACCGGTACCCGAGCGGACTGAAGCCGGAAGGACTCCATGCGCATCACACTCGTCGGCCCCGGCCGGGCTGGCATGTCGCTCGCCCTCGCCGCCGGCGAAGTCGGAAACTCGATCGTCGCCGTTGTTGGTCGTACGAACGAATCGGCCAAGGCCGCCGCGGAGCAGTTGGGGGCTGCCGCCCTGGTTCCCGGCGACCCACTTCCGGCTTCCGACTTGCTGGTCGTTGCCACTCGCGATTCCGTCATCGAGATGATGGCCG
This sequence comes from uncultured Acidimicrobiaceae bacterium, assembly GCA_964569015.1. Classification (GTDB taxonomy): domain Bacteria; phylum Actinomycetota; class Acidimicrobiia; order Spongiisociales; family UBA5794; genus CAYQEC01. Next base: position 2,700 of record CAZMSN010000017.1, read on the forward strand.
AGGCACTTGCGCCACAGGCGGGCTCGACGACGGCCGCCGTGCATCTCTCCGGCCTGGTCCCGGTGGCGGCTCTCGGCGCGCTGTCCGCCGTTGGCCTGCAAACCGGGGCGTTCCACCCGCTCCAGACACTGCCCGAACCGGCGACGGGCCACCAGAGGATCTCGGGAGCGTGGGTCGCCGTGACCGCCGAGGAGCCGCTGCGGGCGGCGCTGCACCGGCTGGCGGAGACGATGGGCGCCCACGCCTTCGATCTCGCCGACGCCGCCAAGGCGATCTACCACGCGGCGGCTTCCGCAGCCGCCAACTTCCCGATCGCCGCTCTCACCATGGCCGCCGATCTCTTCGAGGAGGCGGGGGTACCGTTCGCCGCGGCCCGGCCGCTCGTGCAAGCCGCGGTCGCCAACGCCTTCGAGATGGGACCCCGCGCCGCCCTCACCGGCCCGGTCGCTCGCGGTGACGTCGCCACCGTGAAGGCGCAGCTACAGGCGGTGGCTGCGGCCGCTCCCGAGTGGCTGGCGGCCTTTGCCCGTTCGGTGGAGATCCTGGCGGAGTTGACCGGTCGCTCCGATGAGTTCGCCGAGGTGCTGCAAGCCGACTACGAAGAGCAGGACACCTCGCAGTGAGGCTGGCCGAGACCTTCGCAGATGTCCGTACCCGCTACCGCGGATCCATCGGTTTGGTGCCGACGATGGGCTTCCTTCACGAGGGTCACCTCTCGCTCATCGAAGCGGCCCGGGCCGAATGCGACACGGTGGTGATGTCGCTGTTCGTCAATCCGCTGCAATTCGACAGAGAGGAGGACCTTCGGAGCTACCCGCGCGACCTGGAGCGCGATCTAGCGCTGGTGGAGACGAGCGGCGCCGACATCGTCTTCGCACCGCCGCTCGACGAGATGTACCCGAGCCTTCCTCTCACCCGGGTCTCGGTGGCGACGCTGACCGACCATCTCGAAGGTCATCACCGACCTGGCCACTTCGACGGGGTGGCGACCGTGGTCGCCAAGCTGTTCGCTGGCCTCCGGCCCGATCGGGCGTACTTCGGCAACAAGGATGCCCAGCAGCTCTCCGTGGTCCGGCGCATGGCCGTCGATCTGTCGTTCCCCCTCGAAGTGATCGGTTGCCCCATCGTCCGCGAGGCCGATGGCCTGGCGCTGTCCAGTCGCAACGTGTTCCTCGACGAGGAGCAGCGAGCGGCCGCCCTTGCGTTGAGCCGTGGGCTGATGAGCGCCGCCAACGCCGTTGAGGCCGGGGAACGCGACGCGGAGCGCCTGGCGGCCTTGGCAATGGCGCCGATCGAGCAAGCGCCGCTGCTCGACACCGAGTATGTGAGCCTGGTGAGCCAGGACACCGTCGAGGTCATGGAGGTGCTCGACCGCCCGGCATTCCTGGCAGTGGCATCGTGGGCGGGATCCACCCGCCTCATCGACAACATCCATTTGGCCGCGAGCGGAGACGATTTCGTCGCCGACCGCGGGATTCGGCTCGATCATCCGAGCGTGCTCTACGAGGGAGACCCGCCATGCTGCTGACGCTCGACGTCGGAAACACCCAGACCGTGCTCGGGCTGTTCGACGGGGAGGATCTCGCCGCCCACTGGCGGCTGACGACGGTTGCCGAGCGCACCACCGACGAGCTCCGTCTCTTGTTGCACGGGCTGCTCGACCTGGAGGGCTTCTCGACCTCGGACATCAGTGGGGTGGCGGTGTCGAGCGTCGTCCCGGCCGTCACCGGGGTTGTCCGGCACATGGCGGGCCATCTCACCGACGGGCCGGTGGTGGTGATCGAACCGGGCGTGAGGACCGGCATGAAGATCCTCATCGACAACCCCCGCGAGGTGGGGGCCGATCGGGTAGCGAACTCGGTCGCGGCCCGACAACGGTATGGCGCCCCGGTGATCGTGGTCGACTTCGGGACCTCGACCAACTTCGACGTCGTGAGCCCGGATGGCGACTACATCGGGGGCGCCATCGCTCCCGGCCTGGCGATCTCGACAGATGCATTGATCTCGGGCACGGCGGCGCTGCGCAGGGTCGAGCTCGTGCCGCCGCGGTCACCGATCGGCAAGGGCACGGTCGAAGCGATCCAGAGCGGGGCGCTCTACGGGCACGCCGGACTGGTCGACGGCATCATGGAGCGGCTCGCCGCCGCCGTCGGCGGCGCGGCATCTCGCGTCGCCACCGGCGGCCTTGCCTCTACCATCGTGCCCCACTGCAGCAGCGTCGACGTGGTCGAGGAGTTCCTCACCCTCGACGGGCTGCGCCTGGTCTACGAGCTGAATCGGCAGGACACATGAGTGACCACGAGCATCCCGGCGGCGCAGACGAGGGACACGAGGATGCCCCTCTCGGAGATCACCCGCTCACCGCTGCTCGACTGGAGAAGCACGTGAGCCGCCTCGCGGCGGGCGGCTATCCCTACCGGTTCGCCCGGACTGCGCTCGCCGGTGATCTCCATGAGCGCTTCGCCGGGGTCGCCCCCAATGCGGCAACCGGCGAGGAGGTGGCGGTGGCGGGGCGGGTGATGCTGCTTCGCTCGTTCGGGAAGCTGGTGTTCGCCACCCTCCAGGACGTGACCGGCCGCATTCAGTTGTTTGTCGATCGCGCCACGCTCGGTGCGGACGCCTATGCCGAGTTCGGCGGCGTCGATCTCGGCGACTGGATTGGGGCCACGGGCGAGATCGTCACCACCAAGAAGGGCGAGCTCTCGGTGCGAGTCGCCTCATTCGTGGTGCTCCAGAAGAGTCTGCGGCCGCTCCCCGACAAATGGCACGGGCTCCAGGACCTCGAGCAGCGAAGTCGCCGCCGCTACGTGGACCTCATGGTCAACGAGGAGTCCCGTGCCGTCGCCGTGACGCGGACGAGGATCGTCTCTGAGCTGCGTCGACAATTCGAGCAGCGCGGCTACATCGAGGTGGAGACGCCGGTGTTGTTGACGCAGGCAACGGGCGCCCTGGCCCGTCCCTTCGTCACTCACCACCATGCCCTCGACCTGATCATGCAGTTGCGGATCGCCACCGAGCTGTACCTGAAGCGTCTCGTGGTCGGGGGCCTGGAGCGGGTGTTCGAGATCGGGCGCATCTTCCGCAACGAGGGAATCGACGCCACTCACAACCCCGAATTCACGATGCTCGAGTCGTACGAGGCCTTTGCCGACTACCGCGACATCATGGTGCTGGTCGAGGAAGTCTTCGCCGCCTGTGCGGCGGCGGCAACCGGGTCCACCTGCTTCACGTACCAGGGACGAGAGATCGACCTCACTCCACCCTTCCGGCGGGTCCGCATGGTCGATCTCGTCGCAGACGCCATCGGCGAGCAGGTCGATTTCAACCGGCCGGTGGCCGAAGCACGTGCGGTGGCCCGCCGCCACGGGGTGGAGCCGGAAGACCGCTGGGGACACGGCAAGATCATGGACGCCCTGTTCGAAGCTCACGCCACCGACGGGCTGTGGCAGCCCACCTTCGTCCTGGATCACCCCAAGGAGGTCTCGCCGCTGGCGCGGGCCCACCGTGACGATGCCCACCTGACCGAGCGCTTCGAGCTTTTCATCGCCGGCTCCGAGTACGCCAACGCCTTCTCAGAGCTCAACGATCCCCTCGACCAGCGGGCACGATTCGAGGACCAGGCGCGCGCCCGCGCCGAAGGCGACGAGGAGGCGCATCCCGTCGACGACGACTACCTGCTGGCGCTCGAGTACGGCTTGCCGCCCACCGGCGGATTGGGGATCGGTGTCGACCGTCTCGTGATGCTGCTCACCGATCAGGACCACATCCGGGAAGTCATCTTGTTCCCCACCCTGCGACCCGAGACCTGATCCACCGAGCGCTCGGATCTGCGATGGCCGGCGCGACACCCGAGGTCGAGCAACGCTGATCCGACGCCAGAGCACGCGCCGCGGCGCGGCGACCCGCCGCGGCGTTAGATTCCCGAGAGAGGAATCGACTCGGAAGGCCGCCATGACACGGACAGCACCCTACGGCTCGTGGGCTTCGCCGATCTCGGTGTCCGTGGTGACCGGTGGTGGAGTGGTCCTGGGCGACGTCACCGAAGACGCCGGCACCGTGTGCTGGGTGGAGACGCGGCCGCGAGAAGCCGGCCGCTCAGTGGTGGTGCGGCGATCCCGCAACGGCGAGATCCGTGACGTGACTCCGCCCGATCTCAATTCTCGCACTCGCGTGCACGAATACGGCGGGGGTGCGTACGGCGTACGTGGCGAGGTGGTGGTCACGTCGCACTTCTCGGATCAACGGGTGTATCGAATCGACGGGCCGGCGCCCGTGCCGATCACCCCCGAGCCGGCGGTCGCCGCCGGTGACCGTTTCGCGGACTTCGCCTTCCACGGCGATCGGGTCATCTGCGTGCGCGAACGTCATCGTGACGGCAAGGAGCCGAAGAACTCGCTGGTCACGTTCCCGCTGGACGGATCGGAGCAGCCCCGGAAGATCGCCGTGGGGCACGACTTCTTCTCGTCCCCGCGTGTCAGCCCGGACGGCGATCGCCTGGCGTGGCTGGCGTGGGACCACCCGCGTATGCCCTGGGACGGCACCGAGCTGTGGGTGGCGGCGCTCAACCGCGACGGCAGCATCTCCGAGCCGGAGCGGATCGCCGGCGGGGAAAGCGAGTCGATCTTCCAGCCGGAGTGGTCGCCGTCCGGCGTGCTCCATTTCGTGTCGGACCGGACCGGGTGGTGGAATCTCTATCGCTTCGTGGCGGGAACGGCGGAGGCGGTCCACACCATGGAGGCGGAGTTCGGCCTGCCCCAGTGGGGTTTCGGCATGTGTCGCTACGGGTTCCTGGGGGACGGCCGGATCGCCTGCACGTACTCGGAGGCAGGCGTCGATCGGCTCGCCATCGTCGAAGGCGGCACGTTACGTTCGGTGCACCTCGATTACGACTACCTCGGATCGTCCATAGGCGTCGGTGACGAGCACGTCTGGCTGATCGCCGGGAGCGCCAGCGAGCCGGTGGCCATCGTCGAGGTGGATGTCGATCGCGAGACCTCCACGGTGGTTCGCCCCAGCCGCGAGGTCGACGTGCCTCCGACGTATCTGAGCCGGCCCGAGCCATTCGCTTTCCCGACGAGGGACGGTGCGGTTGCCCATGCCTTCTCATACCCGCCGTGCAATCCCGAGTTCGCCGGACCATCGGACGAGCTGCCTCCGCTGCTGGTGGTGAGCCATGGGGGGCCGACGGGAGCGACCTCGGGCGTGCTCGACCTCCGCATCCAGTTCTGGACGAGCCGCGGCTTCGCAGTGGTCGACGTCAACTATCGGGGCTCGACCGGCTACGGCCGGGCCTACCGCGATGCCCTCAAGGGCCACTGGGGATTGCGCGACACGACCGATTGCATCGACGCTGCCCTCTACTTGGCGGACCAGGGCATGGTCGACCCTGAGCGCATGGCAATCCGGGGAGGAAGCGCCGGCGGCTACACCACGTTGTGCGCCCTGACCTTCCACGACGTCTTCGCGGCCGGCGCCAGCTACTTCGGGGTGGGGGACTGTGTCGCTCTCGCCCGGCACACCCACAAGTTCGAGTCGCGTTACCTCGACGCGTTGATCGGGCCGTATCCGGAAGCCGCCGAGCTGTACCGGGAGCGTTCGCCGGTGAGCCACGCGGAGGAGATCGATTGTCCCATGATCCTCTTCCAGGGCCTCGATGACGAGGTGGTGCCGCCCGAGCAGGCGGAGAGCATGGTGGCGGCGCTCGCCGCCAAGGGCCTGCCACACGCCTACCTCTCCTTTCCTGGTGAGGGCCACGGCTTCCGGAGAGCCGAGAACATCGCGCGGGCACAGGAGGCCGAGCTGTCCTTCTACGCGCAGGTCTTCGGGTTCGAGCCCGCCGACGCCCTCGAGCCGGTGCAGATCGCCTTCTCCGAGCGGCTCTGACCCCCGGCCGCACTGCCGTTGTCGAGGATTCGGCTCAGCGCGTCGCCGGCTGCGCGCCGGACATCTCGGGCCAGCGGTCTCTTAGGCGGTGACGTCGTCGCCGGACGGGCCGATGATTCTCCAACCGTCTTCCGCCATGCTGCCGAGCACGAGCTGGGGAAAACCGGCGTTGTCGATGGCGAAGCCGATGCACGCGACTCGCCGGTCGCCCTGTGACCAGGCGTAGGGGCCCGGGGGCAAGCCGGTGGCATCGAGCGCGGCGCCGACGGGACCATCAGCGGCGTAGTCGTCGAGGAGATCTCGGCACAGGGAATCGGCGTCTTCATAGAGCGTGTACCACGGGTACGCGGCGTCCTGCTCCTCGGAGAACTCAACCGTGCCGAGGTATTCGCTGTCGTGGGGTGCTTCACACGAGATGGGCTCGCTGACGTACGATCCGCGCCGGCAATCGCCCGTGTTCCTCTCCAGCCGCGATTCCTCTCCGATGCCCGCCAGCGAGTCGCGACGCGGCGCTGGAGCGCCGGAGGCGTCGTACTCGGTGACGACGCATGCCGTGTAGCGATCCCCCTCCTCCCACTCGAGATCCGACGGGAGGTAGCGGATCAGGCCGACGCTGGAGTCCTGTTCGGAGATCCCGATGAACTCCACAAAACGCTGCTCGCACGTTTCCCAGGCGTCGACCTGTATCGCGTCGCCTGGGTACGGCGCTTCCGGCCCGTCGGCGACGGCGCTGCTGCCGATGACCTCATGGGTGTGCCAGCCGTCGCAGGGAACAATCGGCCCGCGGCCGAACGGAGCGAACGGGGCGCCGTCGAGCAGCTCGTCGTTGCCGAGCCAGAGGCAGTCTCCCGGCTGCCACCGATACTCGTCCTGGTTGGCGGCAGCGAGCGCCTCGAGTACTTCGAGCGTGGCCTCCCTCGGCCCGGCGGCGACGATGACGACGGTGTTGGAACCCCATGCCATCCAGCCGGTATCGAAGCCCTCGGAGGCGTAAACGAAACCGTGCTCGATGGGGATCTGCTCCGGTTCCTCGTTGAACGCGGCGAGCAATTGCGCTACGAAGGGCGGCAGTGTCGGGTCACCGCGGGCAACACCGTAGGGGTAGAGCGATGCCACGAACACCTCTTCGCCGAAGTCATTTTCGAGCACGTCCCAGACCAACGCCTCGGCAAGCGAATACGCGTTGAGCACCATGTCGAGACGATCGAGTTGCAGGGGGAACTCGTCGGACGAAACGGGCTCGTATCCGGGAACCGGCGCCAGGGCCTCCTCGGCGAGGTCGAACGGATCGGCAAGCTCGGGAGGCACGATCTCGGGCTCGGCCGGAATCGTGGTCGTGGCGGATGGCACCGTCGTGGACGATCCCGTTGTGGGCGGGGTGGATACCGTGGTGGTGGTCTCGCCACCGGCGTCACTCAATGGAGGGCCCGAGCGGGTGCAGGCAGCCACGAGCATCGTGAGCGACACCGCGAGCAGCAGCGGACGAGGGATCCTGCTCACGCCGATCGGGACTTCCTGGCTGCTTCGACTCTCTCGAGGAGATAGCGGTCGAGTTGCCGGAGGACCGGGGTGAGCTCACCCTCGGGAAGGCGGGAGGCGGCCTTCTCGGCGACCCGAAGACGTTCCCGGGCCTCATCGAGCACCCGATCGACATGCCCGCCCTCGGTGACGAGGGAGATGACACGGTCGATGACCTCGCGGGGGTGGGGCTTGCCGTCTTCCAGCAGTGCTCGGATCTCGGGTCCGGCGGGACCATGAAGCGCGTAGAGCACGGGAAGGGTGAAGGTGCCCTCGCCGACGTCGGAGCCGGACGGCTTGCCGAGGAAGGAGTCGTCGGCGACGAGGTCGAGCACGTCGTCGGCGATCTGGAAGATCAGGCCCATCTCCCACGCCCACTCGCCGATGGCGTCGATCGCCTCGCGCGACGCCCCGGCGGTGAGCGCTCCGAGGTGAACCGAAGTGCGAATCAGGCTGGCCGTCTTGTTGCCGATCACGGAGTAGTACTCGTCAGGGCCGTGGTCGAGATCATCCTCGAGCTGGAGCTCGAGCACTTGGCCCTCGCACAGCCTGGCGTAGGTGCGGGCGATGAGGTCCACCGCTTCGGCGCCGAGCGGCGCCGCTACCTCCGAAGCCCTGGCGAGCAGGAAGTCGCCGGCGAGGATCGCAATCGTGTTGGTCCAGTTGTGATTGACGGACGCCGCGCCCCGGCGCGTCGCCGCTTCGTCGATCACGTCGTCGTGGTACAGCGAACCGAGGTGCACCAGCTCGACCGACACCCCGGCCTCGACGGGCCCGTGGCCGTCGTTGTCGCCGAGCTCGGCGGCGACTTGGGCCAGGAGGGGCCGGTACCTCTTTCCACCCGCGGCGAGGAGGTGCTGTGCGATATCGGTGAGGAAAGGGTTGTCCGAGGTCGTGGCCTCGACCAGGCGCCGTTCGACCTGTTCCATCCGCTTCCACACACGTGGAATCGGGACGAGATCGGTGAAAGTCGGCTGCTCCATGAGGCGCCCGATGGTACTCGCCGCAAGATGGTTGCCCCACAGCGTCGTGTGGGCACCTCCCCGGGGCGAATGGCCCACAGGCCCCGAGGGGCGTGCCGTCCGAATCGGACATGAGCACGGGATTATCCGGGCCGATTCGGGCGTTTGACTCAACGAAACCATGCTGCGGCCGACAAGCATCGATAGATCAGAGACACAGAGCGGTCGGGGCCTTGGACGGGCCCACAGCTATACTCAGTGAGGCGCCCCGCCTCCGGAGCGCTCGTTGCTCTCGGAACAGGAAGAACGTGTTTGAACGGTTCACGGATCGAGCTCGCCGGGTAGTTGTGCTGGCGCAAGAGGAGGCTCGCCTCCTCAATCACAACTACATCGGCACGGAGCACATCCTGCTCGGCCTCATCCACGAGGGCGAGGGGGTGGCGGCTCGCGGTCTCGAGGGCCTCGGTATCAGTCTCGAATCGGTACGCTCCCAGGTCGTCGAGATCATCGGTCAAGGATCTCAGGCGCCCAGTGGCCACATCCCGTTCACGCCCAGGGCCAAGAAGGTCCTGGAGCTCTCCCTGCGCGAGGCGCTCCAGCTCGGCCACAACTACATCGGGACCGAGCACATCCTGCTCGGCCTCATCCGAGAAGGCGAGGGCGTGGCCGCCCAGGTCCTCCAGAAATTGGGTGCCGAACTCCACAAGGTGCGCCAGACCGTCATCCAGCTCCTTTCCGGCGTCCAGGGTGAGGAAGCGGCCGCCGCTTCCCATCCCGTGGGCAGCGGCCGCGGGAGCAGCGAGGCCGCCCCGGCTGGCTCGACCGTGCTCGACCAGTTTGGCCGCAACCTCACTCAGCTCGCCCGCGAGCACAAGCTCGACCCGGTCATCGGACGGATGAACGAGATCGAACGGGTCATGCAGGTGCTCTCTCGTCGTACGAAGAACAACCCGGTCCTGGTCGGCGAGCCCGGCGTCGGCAAGACCGCCATCGTCGAGGGCCTCGCCCAGCGCATCGTCGCCGGCGAGGTGCCCGACACCCTCACCAACAAGCATCTCTACACCCTCGACCTCGGCGCCCTCGTCGCCGGCTCGCGCTACCGCGGCGACTTCGAGGAGCGCCTCAAGAAGGTGTTGAAGGAGATCCGCACTCGCGGCGACATCATCCTCTTCATCGACGAGATCCACACCCTGGTGGGCGCCGGCGCCGCTGAGGGCGCCATCGACGCTGCCAGCATTCTCAAGCCGATGCTGGCGCGGGGCGAGCTGCAGACCGTGGGCGCCACCACGCTCGAGGAGTACCGCAAGTACCTCGAGAAGGACTCGGCTCTCGAACGGCGATTCCAGCCGATCCGAGTCGAGGAACCATCGGTGGCGGACACCATCAAGATCCTCGAGGGCCTGCGCACCAACTACGAAGACCATCACCGAGTCCGCTTCACCGACCAGGCGCTGGTCAACGCGGCCAATCTCGCCGATCGCTACATCGCCGACCGATTCCTGCCGGACAAGGCAATCGATCTGATCGACGAGGCCGGAAGCCGCATGCGACTACGGAGGTCGGATCTGCCGGCTGAGGTGAAGGAGATCGACGAGAGGCTCTCGCGACTGCGATCCGACAAGCGCGAGGCCGTCCAAGCACAGCAGTACGAACGAGCCGCCCAGCTGCGCGACCAGGAACGGTCCCTGCTGGCCGATCGGGCCTCACACGAGCTGGAGGACGACGCCGCTAGCAAGGACTTCGCGGCGGTGATCGACGAGGAGGAGATCGCCGAAGTGCTCGCCCAGTGGACCGGGATCCCGGTGCACCGTCTCACCGAGGAGGAGACGACCAAACTCCTCAACATGGAGACGGAGCTGCATCGCCGTATCGTCGGCCAGCATGACGCGATCGAGGCGGTGTCCAAGGCGATCCGCCGCACCCGGGCCGGGCTCAAGGACCCAAAGCGGCCGGCGGGGTCTTTCATCTTCCTGGGACCTTCCGGCGTCGGCAAGACGGAGTCCGCCAAGGCGCTCGCCGAGTTCCTGTTCGGCGACGAGGACGCGTTGCTCCAGATCGACATGTCGGAGTACATGGAGAAGCATGCGGTCAGCAGGCTCGTCGGGTCCCCGCCCGGCTATGTCGGCTATGACGAGGGCGGCCAGCTCACCGAGGCGGTACGGCGCAAGCCCTTCTCCGTCGTGCTGTTCGACGAGATCGAGAAGGCCCACAACGACGTCTTCAACATCCTGTTGCAGATCCTCGAAGACGGGCGCCTCACCGACTCCCAGGGCCGCACGGTCGACTTCAAGAACACCGTGATCATCATGACCTCCAACCTCGGCACGGCCGAGCTGCGACGCAAGTCGATCGGCTTCATGGCCGACTCCGCAGATGTCGGCTACACCCAGATCAAAGAGAAGGTCACGGAGGCGCTCAAGCGGCACTTCCGTCCCGAGTTCCTCAATCGCATCGACGAAGTGATCGTTTTCCACGAGCTGACGATGGACGAGGTCAAGGAGATCGTGGATCTGCTTCTGCGCCGGGTGCGCCAACAGCTCGAATCGCAGGCACTCGAGCTCGTGCTCACCGAGGACGCCAAGGAGCGCTTGGCCAAGAAGGGCTACGACCCTCAGCTCGGAGCCCGGCCGCTGCGTCGCGCCATCCAGCGGCTGATGGAAGATCCGCTCTCGGAGAAGGTGCTCTACAAGGAGTTCTCGGCCGGGTCCACCATCTTCGTCGACGTCGATCCCGAGGATGGCGAACGGCTGTCCTTCGCTGCGATCGCCGCGCCCGACAAGCCCCCGGTGGAGCTGGCTGACCAGGGCTGATCCCGCTTCGCCGCTCGTTTCCCGTCGTTCCGTCTCGATCGTCTCTGAAGGACCGGGATCACTAGGATGGCGGTCAGGCCCTGCCGAATCTCCCGGCGGGCCGACTCAACAACAAAGGGTTTTGCATAGATGTTCAGGACAAAGAGAGCTGCGTTCTTCGCGCTGCTCTTCGCTTTTGCACTCGGCGTCAGCGCCTGCGCCGAGGACGCTGACGACACGACCACCACGACGGCTGCCGACACGACCACCACGACGGCTGCCGAGACGACCACCACCGCCGCTGAGGAGACGACGACGCTCCCGGAGGCGCCGGAGGGCCCCGAACTCAAGGCCTGCCAGGTGTCCAACACCGGCGGCATCGACGGCAACAGCTTCAACGAGACGGCTTGGGAGGGCATGCTGAGGGCCGAGAGCGATCTCGAGGGCGTGGCCGTGGAGTTCCTCGAGTCGCAGAGCACATCGGACTTCCGTCCGAACATCGACTCGTTCATCAACGAAGGCTGTGACCTCATCATCACCGTGGGTTTCCAGCTCGCCGATGACACCGGGGCCGCGGCGCGGGACAACGCCGACCAGCTCTTCGCCATCATCGACTACCCGAGCTTCATCGGCCCGATCACCGATGAGGAAGGCAACGGCGGCGAGAACGTGCGGGGCATCAACTTCAACACCGACGAGGCCGCCTTCCTGGCCGGCTACGTGGCCGCCTCGGCCACCCAGACCGGCGTCGTCGGCACCTTCGGTCGCATGAACATCCCGACGGTGACGATCGTCATGGACGGCTTCGTCTACGGCGTGCGGTACTACAACGAGGTGAAGGGCACCGACGTTCAGGTTCTCGGCTGGGACCCGGAGGCGCAGGAAGGCTCCTTCACCGGGGACTTCGAGAGCGCCGAGGACGGCCGTTCGCTCGGAGCGAGCCTGATGGATGGAGGCGCCGACGTCATCCTGCCCGTGGCGGGGCCCGTCGGTCTTGGCACCGCCGCCGCCGCCCAGGAACGCGGTGGCGTGTGGATCGTCGGAGTGGACTCGGATTGGACGGCGTCCGCCTCCGAGTACGCCGGCATCGTCCTCACCTCCATCATGAAGCGCATGGACAACGCGGTGTACGCCACGATCAACAACGTGCTCGTGCTGGGCTCGCTCGGCAACGAGTACTACGGAACCCTCGCCAACGCGGGCGTTGGGCTTGGAACGACCGCCGACGTGGTCTCGAGCGAGACTCTCGCCGAGATCGAGAGCATCAAGGAAGCGATCATCGCCGGCGAGCTGACGGTGGCGCCTGCCAGCGACGGATAGCGACCGGTCCGAGAGAGAGTCGTGACAGGATCAGGAGCCCCTCTTCCGGAGGGGCTCCTGCGCGCTCGATCCCCGTTTCCATGAGCCGTGGCGGCGATTCGTGCAGGCCGCGTCGGACGTTGGCCTGAGAAGGAGAAGGGGGCTCGACTGCAGCTCGAGCTGCGTGACATCACCAAGCGCTTTCCCGGAGTCCTGGCCAATAACAGCGTCTCTCTGACCGTTCGTGAAGGTGAGATCCTCGGGCTGCTCGGTGAGAACGGCGCGGGCAAGACCACGCTGATGAACATCCTCTACGGGCTGTACAGCGCCGACGAGGGCGAGATCATCATCGATGACGAGGTTCGGCACTTCACCGGACCCGAGGATGCCATCGCGGCCGGCATCGGCATGGTGCACCAGCACTTCATGCTGGTGCCGGTGTTCACCGTCACCGAGAACGTCGCGCTCGGTGTGGAGCCGACCAAGGCGTTCGGCATTCTCGACCTCGAGAAGGCCCGCCGCCGGGTGACCGAGATCTCGGAGCGATACGGCCTCGAGGTCGAGCCCGACGCGCTGATCGAGGACCTCCCCGTCGGGGTCCAGCAACGGGTCGAGATCATCAAGGTGCTCTTTCGCGAGGCGCGTTTCCTCATCTTCGACGAGCCGACCGCGGTGCTCACGCCCCAGGAGGTGGAGGAGTTCTTCGGCATCGTCCGCTCCCTCAGCGCCGCGGGCAAGGGAATCGTCTTCATCACCCACAAGCTGGGTGAGGTGCTCGAGATCGCCGACCGTATCAGCGTCCTGCGGCGTGGTGCGGTGGTCGGCGGCGCCTGGTTCATCCTGGGGTCGGTGGGGCGATTCGACGAGAACATGATGGCAGGGCGGGGGTTCATCGGCCTTCCCGCCATGATCTTCGGCCGCTGGCAGCCGGTGGGAGCTCTGGCAGCGGCGACGGTCTTCGAATTCGCCGATGCGCTCGCCGGGAAGCTGGGCATTCTCCAGACGGGAATCCCGTCGGAGTTCCTGCTGATGGTCCCGGCACTGGCGACGATCGTGGTCGTCGCCGGGCTGGTGGGCAAGAGCCAGCCGCCGGCGGCAGATGGCCAGCCCTACGTCAAGGAGTGAGCGCTCCGGATTGCCCTCTCCCGAGCGGTCTTCGAGACGAACGGCTTACTGGGCGCTCCCGAAGAAGCGAACCTCGGCGATGACCAGCTCGCTGAACGGGGGCTTGTCATCGATCGCCTCGGACGCGTATGCGCTGAGGACCCGAAGATCGAGCCGGGTGGTTTCGGTGCTCGCGATCTCGATGCGGTGCGGCCCGGGATCGTCCGGGACCGTGTTGGTGAGCGTGAGCGAGTTGTCGTCCACCTCGATCTCGTAGCCCTTCATGCGGTAGTTCTGGCGGAAGCGATCATTGTCGGCGCTGATCCCGAGGATCTCGATGTACCTGATCGCGACAGGCTGGGCGAAGCGGAAGGTCAGCTCTGCTTCCTCGCCGGCGAGGCTCTGATCCTGCCACTCGGTGGCAGGATCACCGTCGATGAGGTTCGTGGCTGGGAATCCGGCCAGGAATGAGCTGGCCTCCACCGATGTGGGGATCACTTCTCTCACCTCGGCGGCGACTGTGGTGGACGAGCTGGACGTGGTCGAAGTCGAGGTCGCCTCGCCGTCGCCGCCGGGCCAGATGCTTCGGAGCCCGACGAGCAACAGCACCACCAGCACGGCGCCGGCCAGCACGCCGAGGGCCTTGGCACCCGGGGTCGCTCGTCCTGCGGGCGCGGGAGCGATCGGCAGCGGCTCCTTGGTGAGGCGGGCGCCGCACTGCTCACAGTGCCGGTTGTAGGCGGGGTTCAGCGCGCCACAGGACGGGCAGTCGATCTGTGGCATGCTCTCGTCGCCGGCGCGGGGCGGGGGGGTGTACGACGCGGAGCCGGCTGGCTCGGGAGGAGGGGGCCCTTCGTCGAGTTCGAATGGCTCGAAGAGATCATCGAAGGAATCGAATTCCTTGTCCTTGTCCACATGTCCTCCGGGTCGTGCCCAATCTGCCGAGACAGCTTGGCTATTGTGCCATGGATGGCCCTATTTGGCATGGTACGTGAGGCGGAGCGCTGGACGGGCGCCAGCGTGGCCGTCGGCATCGTGCTGGCTGTGGTCCTGATCGGGGTGCTCGTCTGGTGCCTGCGGCGGTTCTTGCGCTCCTGACGGCGCCTCTCCGCGGGAAGTGCACGGCGCCGGAGGTCGGTCGTGTCACACCTCGTCCCTACGCTCCCGATCATGAGGCAGAGCGCCAAGGCCGCGTATCGCTGCACCGAGTGTGGTCACGCGACTGCCCGGTGGATGGGGTTCTGTCCACAGTGCCGGGCCACGGGAACGGTCAGTGCCACCATCGACACACCGGCGGTCGCGGGTTCGCCGGTGCGTCTCGCCGAGGCACTCGCCGAGGAGGTCCGCCGAATCCCGGTTGGGATGCGGGAGGTCGATCGGGTGCTCGGTGGCGGCTTGGTTCCGGGGACCGTCGTGCTCGTCGGGGGTGAGCCCGGAGTCGGCAAATCGACCCTCATGCTGCAGGCGGCGGCGTCCATTGTGGCCGATGCCGACGTGCTCGTGGTCACGACCGAGGAATCGCTGCCCCAGGTGGCTCTCCGTGCCCGTCGGCTCGGCATCGATGCGGAGAACCTCCTCGTCTTGGCCGACACCGACGTGGAGTGCATCGCGGGGGCAGCGGAAATGCGCCGGCCCGCTGTCATGGTGATCGATTCGATTCAGATGGTGGCGGCAGGGGACGTTGGCGGCAGCGCCGGCAGCCCGGCCCAATTGCGGGAGTCGGCAGATCGCCTCATCGGTGTGTCCAAGCGGCTCGGCATCGCGACCTTCCTCGTAGGACACGTCACCAAGGACGGGATCCTCGCCGGGCCCAAGCAACTCGAGCACGCAGTCGATGTGGTCCTTTCCTTCGACGGCGACGCCGAGCGGGGTCTGCGCCTGCTGCGGAGTCTCAAGAACCGTCACGGCTCAACCCACCAGATCGGGCTCTTCGAGATGACCGACGACGGGCTCGTCGAGGTCAACGATCCCGGTGCGCTGCTGGTCGACGAAGTGACCCTCTCGGCGCCCGGCACCATCCTGTTTCCCGCGGTACACGGTCGCCGTCCGCTCCTGGTCGAGATCCAAGCACTGGTAGCCCGATCGACCACACCGCAGCCTCGTCGTAGCGTCAAGGGTCTCGAGGCGGCTCGTGTCCATCAGGTGCTGGCGGTGCTCGAACGACATGCGGGCCTGTCGCTTCACCAATGCGACGTGTACGTGAGCGTGGTCGGCGGCCTCCAGGTGCGGGACCCCGCCGTGGATCTTCCGGTCGCCTTGGCGGTGGCCTCGTCTCTCGAGGAGACTCCGCTGGGCGGCGCTGCAGCCTGGGGTGAGGTCGATTTGACGGGCCAGATCCGAGCGGTGCCCCACGACGACCGCCGGCTCGCCGAAGTCCACCGTTTGGGTGTGAGTCTCTCAATACATTCAGGAAACGAGGGCCTGGACGGGGTCGCAGGGGCTCTCGCCGCGACAGGGCTGGGCCGACGATCTCGATCCCGGGTCGGACCGGTGCCGGCCGCCGTTTGACCGAGCCCAGCAACCGGTTTCTAGTAGCCTCAGCGAACGATGTCGCCGCATGCCGATGCCCCGTTCGAGGTCCTCCGCCGGTTTGCACCCGGAACACTGTTGCGCGAGGCGACCGAGCTGATCCTGCACCAAGGCTCGGGCGCCCTCATCCTCATCGGGTCCGGGCCCAAGGTCGACAAGGTGTGCAGTGGGGGCTTCTTCCTCGACCGGACGCCGTTCAGCGCCCAGCGCATGGCCGAGCTGGCGAAGATGGATGGCGGGATCGTCGTTGACGACGAGGCACATCTCATCACCCGCGCCAATGTGCAGTTCATCCCCGATCCCACCATCGAGACCAGTGAGACCGGCACGCGTTTCCGGACTGCGGAGCGGCTCGCGCTCCATACCGGCGAGGACGTGATCGCGGTGAGCGAAGAGGGCCGCCGCATGGCCGTCGTGTACAGCAATCACAATCGGTACCGGCTCTTGAGCCCGGCGGCGTTGCTGGCGGGAGTGAACAACTCTCTCACCTCTCTGGAGCGTCTGCGCCGGCGTCTTCAGGAGGCGGAGGAGCGATTGGTGCGGACCGAGGTCGACGACGTGGTCACCGGACGTGACGTGCTGCTGGTGCTGATTCGGGCGGCGCTGGTGATGCGCATGTATGTCGAGGTCGAGCAGACTCTCATCGAGCTCGGGGGCGAGGGCAAGCTGATTCGCATCCAGGCGACGGACCTCGTCGAGGGTGTCGAGGATCTGGCGGCGCTCGTCTACGGCGACTACCAGCGGCGACGCCGATCGTCGCAGCGGTCCGTCTTCGAGCGTATGGGGGAGGTGCCGACCGAGGATCTCCATGATCTCCATCGGGTGGCGATGGTGCTTGGTTTCGACGAGGTCGAGGGCGCCATTCGGCCGCGAGGCCTGCGGGCGCTGGCCCGGGTACCTCGGCTTCCCGACACCGTGCGGCATGCCCTCGTCAACCACTTTCGCGATTTCCAGAAGCTGCTCCACGCTCCCGCCTCCGAACTCGATCAGGTCGAAGGGGTGGGGCCGGCCCGAGCCCGGCAACTGCGCTCGTATCTCGATCGAATGCTCCAGATGGGGACCCCTTGGGAACTGCCTGATTGATCCGCGACCAGGCGCTACCTGAATGACGGGTAGCGCCGGGTACAATGCCCCCTCCCGACCCCTGAGTGAAGAGTGCCTGCGAAGAAACGATCTGCCGCCACCAAGACGCCGGCCAAGAAGACCGCTGCGGCCAAGAAGACCGCTGCGGCCAAGAAGACCGCTGC
>CAZMSN010000017.1:20130-33389 GCA_964569015.1 uncultured Acidimicrobiaceae bacterium
CGGCCAAGAAGACCGCTGCGGCCAAGAAGACCGCTGCGGCCAAGAAGACCGCTGCGGCCAAGCCGAAGACGGCAGCCGCCAAGAAGACCGCTGCGGCCAAGCCGAAGACGGCAGCCGCCAAGAAGACTGCTGCGGCCAAGAAGACCACGGCCAAGCCGAAGACGGCAGCCGCCAAGAAGGCGACGCCGCCCAACGTGTCCGGCCAAGCGACCTCCGCTTCCGGGAGCGCCGGTTCCACCCACAAGAAGCAGGTATCGAGACCGAAGAGCCCTTTCCGGGTCGGAGACAAGGTCGTGTATCCGCACCACGGCGCAGCGACCATCATCAAGAGGGAACGAATCGAGTTCGCGGGCGAGCGACACGACTACTTCGTGCTCGAGGTTGCCACCGACCAGCTGACGGTCCGGGTGCCGAGTGTGAAGGCGGCCGACCTCGGCGTGCGTCCGGTCATCTCGAAGAACATGGCCCGTCGGGTCTTCGCCACGTTCAAAGACGAGCCCCAGGAGGCCGGGACGAATTGGAGCCGCTGGTACAAGCTGCTCACCGAGAAGATCAATAGCGGCGATATCTTCCAGGTAGCGGAGGTCGTGCGCGACCTCACCTACGCCCAGCAGGTCAAGGGGATCTCCCCGGCTCTCAAGCGCATGCTCGCCAAGGCCCGCCTCATCATCGTGAGCGAGCTGCGGTTTGCACTGAATCTGGAAGAAGAAGAGGCGGTTCGGCGGCTCGACCGCGCTCTGCCCAAGGTCGACGATCCAATCGAGGTCTGATCCGCAGGCCGCATCAGCGGTATGCTTCAGGGCCCGCTGTCGCCTGCCGATCTGACAGTGTGCAGGCCGGATTCGGAGGACTTTGTGATCGTTGAAGCCGTGCGACTCCTCGTCACGTTGGCGAGCACCGCCGTCGGGCTGCAGGTCGGCCGCGCTTTCCCCGGTTGGTTCGAGGGCGTGCCCCCCGATCCGGATCCTTGGGGCTTCTGGGGGGCACTGGTCGGCGCCGGTGTGGGGTACGTGATCGGGGGAATGCTCGGTCGGCTCGTCGGCAGAGGTCTCGATGCTGCTCCGCGTGCGGTCGAGCACGCCACAGGGCCGCAGCTCTTCGCAGCCGCGTTTGGTGTCATCACCGGGGTGCTCGTCGGCGCCGTGCTGGCGGTTCCGGCGGTCCTCCTGCTGCGGCCGGTGATCGGCTGGCCGATCGGAGGGCTCGTGGTGCTCTTGCTGGCGGCCTTCGGAGCGAGGATCTTCTCGGCACGGGCCCACGAGTTGCTGGCTCCGGGGATGAGCGTCGCGCAGCGCATTGGGGCGACCGAACTCACCGGAGGCGAGAAGGGGTATCTGGTAGACAGCTCTGCCGCCATCGACGGTCGCGTGCTCGAGCTCGCCAGATCGGGCTTGGTGCGGGGGAGCTACTGGATTCCGACGTTCGTTGTCGACGAGCTACAGGCGGTCGCCGATGCCGCTGACAAGAGCAAGCGACGGCGAGGCCGGCGCGGGCTCGACATGCTCGATGCGCTGGGCGATGTGCCGGGAGTCGGCGTCGTCGTGCTGGAGGACACGGTTCCGGAGCAGATGGAAGTGGACGGGAAGCTCCTCACGCTTGCGTCCCGGCTCGATGCCGCACTGATCACAACCGATCACAATCTGGCGAGATCGGCCGAGCTGCGCGGGATCACGGTGGTGAACCCGCATGCGTTGGCCGAGGCGCTGCGTCCGGCGGTCGTCTCAGGCGACACGGTGTCGGTCCGGATCGAGAAGCCGGGCTCCGAGGTCGGGCAGGGGATCGGGTATCTCGATGACGGCACGATGGTGGTGGTGGCCGACGCAACCGAGCATGTGGGAGAGACCGTCGAGGTGGAGATCGCCAACATGGTGCGGACCTCGGTCGGGCGCATGGTCTTTGCGCGGCTCACGTCGTGAGCATGTGGGCCGTCCTGGTTGCCGCAGGATCGGGTAGCCGGTACGGCGATCACAAGCAACTGGCCGATCTGGCAGGCCGCCCGCTGTGGCAATGGGGCCGAGATACGTTGCTCGAGACGGGCGTTGACGATGTCGTCGTCGTGGGCCCGGTGGCGGGCGGGATTCCGGGCGGGGCCCGGCGCCGAGATTCCGTGGCCGAAGGGCTCAAGCACGTTCCGGAAGACGCGACGTACGTGCTGGTGCACGATGCTGCCCGACCGCTGGCGAGCGTGGAATTGACCAGGCGGGTGATCGACCGGCTCGTGATGGGCGACGCCGACGGAGTGATACCCGTTGTCGAGATGAGGGACACGCTCAAGCAGGTCGAGGAGCACATGGTGACGGCGACGGTGGACCGGTCACGTTTGGCGACGGCGCAGACTCCTCAGGGTTTCCTCGCCGGATCGCTTCGGAGCGCCCACGACGAGATCGGAGGTGACGTCACCGACGATGCCTCCCTGGTCGAGGAGTGGGGCGGGACCGTGGTGACGGTCGCCGGAGATCCGCACAATCTCAAGATCACCTACCCCGACGACCTCGCAGTAGCTCGGGCGCTGTTGGAGATCGATCGGGATGTCTGACCGGGAGGGCGCCATGCGGATCGGTTGGGGCTTCGACGCCCATCGAATCGGTGGCGACGGTCCCATGCTCCTGGGAGGCGTTGAAGTAGATCCGGAGCGCGGCCTTCTGGCGACCTCTGACGGCGACGTGGCGCTGCACGCCCTCGCCGATGCGCTGCTGGGGGCGGCTGCCCTGGGCGATCTCGGTGTGCTCTTCCCGTCTTCGGATGCCCGGTGGCGGGACGCGGACTCGCGGGATCTGCTCGCTCGGGTCGTCGCGGACGTGCGGCAGGCCGGTCTCGTGGTGTCGTCGGTGGATGTCACCGTCGTCGCCCAAACAGTACGGGTGACGCCCCATCGTGATGCCATGCGGGCGACCATCGCCTCGATCCTGGGTGTCGAGCCTTCCCGGGTGTCGGTGAAGGCGACCACGACCGACGGCATGGGCTTCATCGGCAGGGACGAGGGCGTCGCCGCTACCGCCCTTGCGGTGCTCATCGCCGGCTGAGGCGCTCCATCGCCCGAGCTGAACTCCCGGCGACGAGTAGCATCGAGCCCATGATGACGGCGGCCCTGCGAGCCATGACGATCGTGGTCTGGAGCCTGGCGCACGCTTGCTGGGTGCCGGATCGTGTCGAGCCGCCACTTCTCGAATCGGGCCGGTGTCCCACGGCCGAGGCCGTGCAGGCCGAGAGTTCGCCGTCGGAATCTCGCTGCCGCCGCTGGCTGGCACGCCGGGTGACCTCACCTCCGACGACCTTCGCCACGATCCGGTAGCCGGCCGTCGCGCCGGCTCGCTGTCACACCGCCCCGCCCTTTCGGGCCGTTCGCGGTGATCGTCTCGAGGAGGCTTACGTTGTCCCTGTTGTCTCGCCTGCTGTCGGTGGGCGCCGATCGGCCGCTCCGCAGGCTCGAAACCGATGTCCGAGAAGTGAACCGGCATGCCGAGAGGTTCGCCGCCTGCCCGGATGCCGTTCTGGTCGCTGAGGCCAACCGCCTCCGCAGCATCTCGACGGCGGAGGAGTGGCCCGAGTCGCCCGGCTCTGATCTCCCGGTGGCACTCGCCCTCGTTCGCGAGGCTTCCAGGCGCATCATCGGGCAATACCCCTTCGACGTGCAGATGATGGGCGCCTTGGCCCTGACCCGGGGCTGGGTGGCGGAGATGCAAACCGGCGAGGGCAAGACCCTGGCGGCCGTTCCTGCGGTCTTCGCCTACGCCCTCGCCGGAAGGGGCGTGCACGTCGTCACCGCCAACGAGTACCTCGCCGCCCGAGATACCGAGTGGATGGGGGACATCTATCGCTTTCTCGGGCTGCGGGTGGGGGTGACGACCTCGGCGATGGAGCCGGCGGAGAAGCGAGCCGCCTACCGCTGCGACGTGACCTACGGGACTGCCCGGGAGTTCGGCTTCGATTACCTGCGAGACAACCTCGTCCAGCGCCGCGACGAGGGCGTGCAGCGGGGGCACTGGTGCGCCATCGTGGACGAGGCCGATTTTGTGTTGCTGGACGAGGCGCGGGTTCCGCTGGTCGTGACCGGGCCGGCGGAGGAAGCCGCCGCCGAGTGTCACCTCGCCGCCGCAAGCGCCGTCGATCGCCTCCGGGGAGGCGTCGACTATCAGGTCGACGAGGAGAAGCGCACGGTGTGGTTGACCGCCTCGGGCGCCCGCAAGGTCGAGGAACACCTCGGTGTCGACCTCTACGCCGAGGGGAACGAGGACATGGTGGCGCACGTGCAGCTCGCGCTCCGGGCCGCCGGAGTCCTGTGGCGCGATCGTGACTACGTCGTGCTGGACGATCGTGTCGAGATCGTCGATGAGTTCACCGGGCGGGTCATCCCGGGACGGCGCTGGGCGGAAGGCCTCCACCAGGCCGTCGAGGCCAAGGAGGGCGTGACCGTTCGTCTCGAGGCCGAGCCTCTTGCCCAGATCACCACCCGAAGCTACTTCGGGATGTATCGCTGCCTGGCCGGGATGACGGGGACCGCGGCAGGCGATGCGGCCGAGTTCGCCGATGCCTACGGCATGCAAGTTGTCGCCATCCCCACCAACCGGCCGGTCATCCGGGTGGATCACCCCGACGACGTCTACGCCACGGCGGATGCCAAGTACACCGCGGTAGCCGCCGAGATAGCGGCCCGGCACCTGCGGCGGCAGCCGGTGCTGGTGGGCACGTCCTCGGTGCGGCACTCGGAGTACCTCAGTGTGCTCCTCGATCGGCAGGGAATCCCCCACACGGTGCTCAATGCCAAGCAGGATGCCGCCGAAGCGGCCATTGTGGCCGAGGCGGGCAGGCCCGGAGCCGTGACCGTCGCCACCAACATGGCCGGTCGCGGCGTGGACATTCTGCTCGGCGGGAATCCGGGCGGGCTCGCGGCCGACGAGCTGATGCGACGAGGGATCGACCTTACGAGTCCCGAGGGGCAGGCGGAGCTGGAGCAGATCCTGTCCGGTCTCGCCGCCGCCTGCCGCGCCGACGGGGAGCTCGTGCGTTCCCTCGGCGGCCTGTTCGTGCTCGGCGTCGGGCGGCAGGAGAGCCGCCGGGTCGACGACCAGCTCCGGGGCCGGGCCGGGCGCCAGGGGGATCCGGGAGAGAGCCGATTCTGCGTGTCGCTCCAGGACGACCTTGTCGTCGTGTTCGGACCGGCAGACGATCCTGCCGCGCCCTACGTCACCGCTGGGGACTTCGGCCCCTTGGCCGATCCCCGGGCCGAGCGGATCGTGGTCGCCGCCCAGGCTGCCGTGGAGAGCCGCAACCGGGACCTGCGTGAGCACACCCGCAACTTCGATGAGATCATCGACCACCACTACCGGGCCGTCTGTCATGCTCGTCATCGCCTTCTCAGCGGTCGGGACCTCGGTGCGTGGACGCTCGAGAAGCTGGAAGAGCACGCTGAGGAGATCGGGCTGGGGGCCATGGATCGCTGTCTCCGCCGCGAACACGAGTGCGGCGGCCCCGCCGTGTGGCCCGAGGTGCAGCGCCGGGTGATGCTGGCGGTGCTGGACCGGGCATGGAGCGACTACCTGGTCGATCGCCGTGACATCCGTCGCTGGATCAACTTCGTTGCCTTCGGGGGCCGCTACCCGATCACGGAATGGCGTCGCCACGCCGAAGGCGGGCTTGCCGAGCTGTGGCGCGAGGTCGAGGTCGGGTTCCTGAAGCACCTGCTGTTCAGTCGTGTTTGCTTCTGCTCGCCGGAGCCCGCCACCGACGCTTCCGCCCCGTCACGCCTCTCCTTCGGGAAGTCACGTCTCGCGCCCGAGTCGCAGCCGCTCTCCGAGGACATACGTCCGCCGGAGGAGGAGGCGGCCCGGGCCCGGGGCGACGCCCACCGCGCGATCTGGCGGCGCGTCGGCGAGGGGGTGCTGACGGCCGACTGGCTCCAGGGCTTCGCCGGCCCCGCTTTCGAGGAGATCGTGGTCACGCTCGATGACGTCGGAGCGCCCCCGCCGGACGCGGTGGCGATCGTCGATCTCGACCCAACCGATCCTCACGCCACACGGATCTTCCTGAAGTGCCCGTGAGCCCCTTCTCGGTCACGACGCCGGCCGCGAGCCCTTCGAGGGCGAGGATTGACGATCGCCTGTGATCGGAGGAAGGAAGCACATCGGCTCTCCTCGGTCGGGCGGGCGTGGCGGCGGTCGGGAGGCCCGGTCACACGCTGATAGCATCCCAGGCGATGCGAATCTTCAACACCCTCGGCCGTGAGCTCCAGGAATTCGTGCCCCGCGACCCCGGCAAGGTCGGGATCTACGTCTGCGGGGCGACGGTGCAGGCCCGACCCCACGTCGGCCATGGCCGCTACGCCGTTGTGTTCGATGTCGTGCGACGCTACTTCGAGTGGCTGGGATACCAGGTCACCTACGTGCGCAACATCACCGACGTCGACGACAAGATCATCGCCGCCGCCGCCGAGGCGGGCATCACCACCGCCGAGGTGGTCGACACCGCCAACCGGGCCTTCGAGCATGCCTACGAGGCGCTCGGGGTAGCGCCGCCGACGATCGAGCCGCGGGCCACCGGGCATATTCCCGAGATGCTCGAGATGATCGGTCAACTCGTTGCCGCCGGCCACGCCTACGAGGCGGGCG
This sequence comes from uncultured Acidimicrobiaceae bacterium, assembly GCA_964569015.1. Lineage (GTDB taxonomy): Bacteria > Actinomycetota > Acidimicrobiia > Spongiisociales > UBA5794 > CAYQEC01. The sequence goes on from CAZMSN010000017.1 coordinate 26,736, forward strand.
GGGACGTCTACTTCGCGGTCCGCAGCTTCCCCGAGTACGGCAAGCTCTCCGGCAGGGACGTCGACGAGCTGCGGTCGGGGGAGCGGATCGAGCCCGGAGAGCACAAGCGCGACCCCCTCGACTTCGCCCTCTGGAAGGCGGCCAAGCCGGGCGAGCCGAGCTGGGACTCGCCGTGGGGACCGGGCCGGCCCGGGTGGCACATCGAATGCTCGGCGATGGCGCGGCGCTACCTCGGGGTCGGGTTCGACATCCACGCCGGCGGCACCGACCTCGTCTTCCCCCACCACGAGAACGAGATCGCCCAGGCCGAGGCGGCGGTGGAGGGAACCACGTTCTGCCGCTACTGGATGCACAACGGGCTGCTCAACCTGGGCGGCGAGAAGATGGCGAAATCCACCGGCCGTGTCGTGGATCTCCTCGAGGCGGTCGACCGCTACCCGCCGCTGGCGGTCCGCCTCTTTTTCCTGAGGACCCACTACCGCAAGCCGCTGGAGTTCAGTGCAGAAGCGCTCGAAGACGCCGCCGCTTCGCTGGAGCGACTGTGGGCGTTTCGTAGGAGAGTCGGCGGCACGGTGAACGCGGCGCCGGTCCCCGAGGTCATCGAGAGCTTCCGGGCCGCGCTCGACGACGACTTCGACGTCGCCGGAGGTCTGGCCGTTGTCTTCGAGGTGGTGCGGGAGGGCAACCGCCTGCTCGACGGCGGCGAGCAGGCCGATGCCTGGATCGCTGCCTACGACGTGATGGCGGACGTGCTCGGGCTGATCGAGCCGGAGACGGAGTTGTCCGATGTCGCCGATCTCTTGACGACGCTGACCGCTGAGTTCGGGGTCACCGTCGCACCCGGACCGGACGCGGTGGAGGCGCTACTGGAACGGCGCCGGAAGGCCCGCGCCAACCGCGACTGGACCAGAGCCGACGCGATCCGCGACCGCCTCGGGCAGATCGGCATCGTCATCGAGGACACGGCTGATGGCACCCGCTGGCATCGGCGATAGGCTCGAGGGCTTCCATGCCGTCGCGGCCGCGGTCGCCTCGGGGCGGGTGACGAGCCTGAAGGTCGAATCGTCCCGCCTTCGCCGTGAGACCTACGCGGATCTGGTGGAGAGGGCGAGGGACGCCGGCGTCGCCGTCGAGGAGGTAGACGACGTTCGTGCCCTGGCGGTGACCGACGCCCCGCAGGGTCTCGTCGCCAGGGCTCGGCCAATTCCTCCTGTGACGCTCGAGGCGGCCATCGCCAGCAGCGACCCGGCCGCCCTGCTCGTGCTCGACCATGTCGAGGATCCTCGCAACGTCGGCGCCATCGCTCGTTCCGCCCTCGCCGCCGGCGTTCGCTCGCTGGTGATGGCGACCCGCCGCGCCGCCCCCCTGGGCGCGACCGCGTTCAAAGCCGCCGCCGGGGCCTTCGAGGACCTCGGTGTCGTCACCGTGGGATCGGTGGCGGGTGCCCTTGGCTCGTTACGCCGAGCGGGCGTGTGGCTGGTGGGCCTCGACGCCCGGGGAGAGGCGCCCCTGTTCGGATGCGAGCTGCTGGCGGGGCCGGTGGCGCTGGTGGTGGGGGCGGAGGGCCGCGGCCTGAGTCACCTCGTCTCCGAGCGTGTCGACATTCTGGTGCGGATTCCTCTCGCGGCAGGGGTGGAGAGCCTCAATGCCTCGGTGGCGGCGGCGCTGGGGTTGTTCGAGCTCGCCAGGATGCGGGGCTGGTTAACCTAGATTCTCCTGCTGGCGTAGCTCAGCCCGGTTAGAGCAGCCGCCTTGTAAGCGGCAGGTCGTGGGTTCGAATCCCTCCGCCAGCTCGCGAGACCCGTGCGAGGTCGCGAAATCCGCCTTTCTGTCAGTGCCCGGGGATACGCTGCCCTCATGCTGTCCGAGTGTGACAAGAGGGTGCTCGACTTCGAGGGCGTGTGGTGGCACTACCCGGGCCCCAAAGATCGCGCCGTACGGGACCTCCTCGCCATGAGTTCCACCCGCTACTACCAGATGCTGCGGCGTCTCGTCGACGATCCCGAGGCCCGTGAATACGCCCCGCTGACCGTGCACCGGTTGCGCAAGATGCGTCGCGACCGGCGCGAGGCGATCGCGGCCCGCGGCCACGACGTCACGGGATGACGTGAGCAGCCCGAGCGCCGGCGGTGACGTGACGGTGGGAATCGAAGACGAGCCACGAGAGCGACGTCCTCTGCCCGACCTCATCACCCGAGCGGGAATCACCGCCTGGAGCCTCGTCGGCATCATCGTCTTCTTGGGGGCGCTGGTGTGGATCGCCCGCTGGTTCCGGGTGCTGCTGGCGCCCGTGGTGCTGGCGGTCGCCCTCATCTTCGTGTTGAACCCTCTGGTGCGCCGTTTTGTGGCGTTGCATCTCCCGCGGATCGTGGCCGCGTTCGTCGCCTTCGCGGTGCTCGCGGGCATCGTCGTGCTCCTCGGCTTCCTGGTGGCGCCGAGCATCAGTGACCAGGCCAAGTCGCTCGGGACCGACTTCCCCACGATCTACGAGGATTCCACCGCCCAGATCGAGGACCTGATCGAGAGGTTCGGCTTCGGGGAGGTCGACCTCTGGTCGTATGAGCAGCTCCAGGACTTCGTGCAGGATCCGGATCGTCAAGACCAGATACTGTCGGCGGTATGGGGGAAGATCGGGGCGGTGACGTCGGGCATCTTCGAGGCGATCTTGGTGTTCTTCGTCGCCCCGGTGGTGGCGTTCTACGTGCTGATCGATCTTCCCCGGGTGAGGGAGGAGGCGATGGGCCTCGTTCCGCAGCGCCACCGGGCCGAGGTCCTCTACGTGAGCCGCAGGCTCGGCGAGTCGGTGGGAGGATTCCTCCGCGGCCAGGTGCTGGTGGCGATCATCGTGGGGGTGCTGACGAGCGCCGGCTTCTGGCTCATCGACCTCAAGTTCTGGCTGATCATCGGGATGACCGCGGGCTTCCTCAACATCATCCCCTTCGTGGGGCCCTGGGCCGGCGGCGCCATGGGGGTGCTGGTGGGCCTGGTGACCGCCGACGTCACCACCGCTTTCTGGGCGGCGATGGTCGCCCTCGTCGTGCAGCAGATCGACAACAACTTCGTGAGCCCCACGGTGTTGCGGGCGACGGTGCGGCTCCACCCGGCCGTGGTGATCCTGGTTCTGATCCTCGGCGGCGCCACCGGCGGTCTGTGGGGTGTGTTGCTGGCCGTTCCCCTCACGGCGTCGCTCAAGATCCTCGGCGGCCACCTGTGGCGTACCCGTGTGCTCGGAAGCTCGTGGGAGGAGGCGATCGAGTCGATCATCGAGGAGTCGGAGCCTCCCGAGCCGCTGCTCAGCCAGATCCGGCGGGCGGGAGCGGCACATGAGCACAGCACCGTCGAGGTCGGCGGGAGCGCCCCCGAGCCCGGCGAGGGCCCAGCTGGCGAAGACGGCGGCTGAGGCTCGGACGGGAGGGATGACGTGATGCTCGACTTCGCGCTGGGGCTGATCCTGGTGGGACTCGTCGTGCGTGGCTGGATGCGCGGCCTGGCCCGCGAGGCGCTGGGCCTCGTCGTGGTCGTGGCCGGGACCGTGGTGGCGTTCCGCACCAGCTCGATCGTCGGGTCCGTGGTAGAGGGGGTCACCGGGGCTTCGCCCGACGCTTCCCGTGTCATGGCCGGTGTCGCGATCTTCCTCCTGATCTCGGTGACGGCCGGGATCGTGAGCTACTACGTCCATCGCGGCATTCGGGCGCTTCCCGGCCTCAGCACGATGAACCGGCTGGGAGGCGCCGCCCTCGCCGCTGCGGCGTACCTGGTCGTGGTCACGGTGGCGGTGTCGCTGCTGGCGGTGGCTCCGGTACCCGAGGCGGTGGCCGATGAGGTGGACGGCTCGGTCGTCGCCGCTCGCCTCACCGACCCGACAGGCATGCCGCAGCGCGCACTGCGCATGCTCTCGGGCGATCGGGTGATGCAGGTAGTGTTCGAGCTGGAGGAACTCGTCGGCGCCCAGCGAGTCGTGCCGGCCCCGGGCGCGGTGGTGGAGATCCCGGCGGCGCAACGGGATCAACTCGAAGCCGCAGCCGATACCGCCGGGGAGGTCTTCGATCTGCTCAACGAGGAACGCGTCGCGGCCGGGGTCGACCCGATGAGCCGATCCGCCGTTCTCGATGAGGTGGCGCTGGCGTGGGCGGTCGACATGTACACGATGGGGCGGGTGTACCGCCAGACCGACGGTTTGCGTGAGCGTCTCAACGACCTCGGCATCCCCACCGTCGTCCGGGCCGAGGTCGTCGCCCTGGCGGCGACGCCCGGGTCGGCGCATCGCGGCCTGAAGAATGACGCCGCCGCCGGGGTTCACCTCGTCATGCCCGAGTACCACCGGGTTGGGGTGGCGGCGGTGGACGGCCCGCTCGGGCTCATGGTGGTGGAGATCCTCGCCGGGTGAGCTCGGTTCCTCTCTACCGGCGGGGTCACGAGCACGAGCACGGGTAGCGGCGCGACGGCGATCATTCGCCACCTCCTCGGGGCGGTGCAGCCCACGGAGATCCTGCTCGGGCGTGAAGGGTCACAGGCTCGTCGCCGCGCCGTCCCCGTCGGCCGGTTCGTCGTAGGATCGTGGCATGCCCATCCAAGCCTGCGTGTTCGTCACCACCACCAATCCTGGGCCCCGCGCCGCATGCCGCCAGATTCGCCGTATTCCGGGAGTGGTTCGGGCGGATGCGCTCTTCGGTGGCCCTTCGGTCGTCGCCATTGTCGAGGGAACCGACTTGACGGAGATGGATGCCGTAGTCGACGTCATCGTCGAACTCGATGCCGTGATCGACACCGAGACCCACGTCATCCGCCCGATCGAAGACTGACCCTCTCGTTCGGGCCGTCCAGCCGTTCAGTCGGGTGTGGTGTCGTCGATCTCGAAGAACGGCGACGGCGGGGGCGCCGCGGTCGCTTCGATGGCGTTCACCGCGCGGCGTTTGCGCCGTGTCGCTGCGACCCAGAGGGCAACGGCGAGCCCTGCTCCGAGGAGGAGGACGACCACCAGCCACGCCGGGAAGTCATCTTCGGCGTAAGACGAGCGGGCATGCAGGTCGAGTTCGCCGCCTGTGATGGGGATCGTCCAGCGGAGCCGCCCGTCGGCGAGCTGCTCGTCGGCGTTGTGCTCTTCCACCGTTCCCGGCAGTGAAACGACCACACTGGCAGAGAAGTACTCGCCAGAGAGAGACGAGACGTCGACCGGCAGCTCATCGGTGTCGAGCTCGCTGCCGAGGGGGGCGAGGGTGGCGTCGAGCAGCGCCCCGTTCTCATCGACGGTGAGGGCCAGCTCGCGGAACGGCCCGGTGCCGTTGCCTTCGTTCAGTGAGCTCACCAGCTCCGTGGCGGATGCGAAAGAGGAGGAGGTGACGTAGTACGTCATGTCGCCCTCGACGCGCTGCTCGGTCTCGCCCTCGACACCGAAATCGAGGCCCGCGAAGATGTCGGAGTCACCGTCGGCAAGTGAGCCGATGAGGCCCAGGACCTCATCGTCCACGCCCACCTCGGCCTGCACGGTGCTCGAGCCGCTCTCCTCGACGTCGATGAGGAGGCTCATCTCGGCCCGGCAAGCCGTGGCCGCCAGAGCGAGCACGAGCACGAAGGGCCATGTCTTGCGCACGATCACTCCTGAGCTGATCGCACAGAAGATACTCGGATTGGCACGTCGTGCGATTTCAGCGCACGACGCGAGATAGGCTCGCGAGATGAGCACCGATGATCTGGCAGTCGCTTCGCTCCGGGTGCAACGGGCTTTCGTCGACTCGTTCCCATCCTTCGTGATCGGCCGCCTGCATGAGCGGGGGATCGAGCTCTCCGCGAGCATCATCGCTGCGATCGACAGCGGTCGCGCCTGGCTGGACAAAGGACTTTCGGAGCTGTTCGCGATCGACCCCGCTCTCCAACGCAGCTCGCCGCTGGCGCTGTTCCAGGCTGCTCTTGCCTTCCCGACCGAGGCGCTCGCACGCGAGGGCGTGGCCCCGGTAGCACGAGACGAGACGACGGAGAGAACGGTGCCGGGCGATCGCTACGACTTGGCTCCGGCGTCTTCGCAGTCGCTCGGCGAGGAGGCCTGGAGCGCCCACGTGGCGTGGGGAGCCGCCAAAGCGAAGGCCCTGGGCGCCCACCCGCGGCCGGCGCAGGCATCGCGACGGCCGCGAGAGGTAGTTCCCGAGGTTGCGCTCTTCTCGACCGACACGGGCATTCGGGAGGAGATCGAGGTCGTGGTGCGGCGGGTGGGTCTGACCTTGGCGGTGTGGCGAAATCCGGGCGCTCTCGAGGCGGGTCTCTATGGAGGTGATCCCGTGGTGGCGCTGGTCGATCTCGATCACCGCAGCGCCGACGACGCCCTGCGTCGTCTGGGCGAGAGAGGCGTCGTCACGCTCGCATGCGGGTCGGAGGTCGACGACTTCGTGACTGCCCGCGCTCTCACGCTCGGAGCGAGTGAGGTGATCCCGAAGCGGGCGCTGGCGGACCGACTCCCCGGTCTGTTGCCGAGGATGGCCTGAATTGGGGCCCGGCGGGCAGCAAGGGTCTGTGCCCTGCAGTCCGGCGGTCCGAGCCGCGCCCCCGGCAGGATTCGAACCTGCGACACCCGGTTTAGGAAACCGGTGCTCTATCCCCTGAGCTACGGGGGCTTGGCGGGAGCCGAGTGAAGCGGATCCTCTCTGTCTGACTGGAGGGTAG
>CAZMSN010000018.1:0-17035 GCA_964569015.1 uncultured Acidimicrobiaceae bacterium
ACGTCGTGCTCGTAGATCCCCCCTCCCCAGATCCGGAGCATGTTCATGTTGGCGTCCCGGGCCAGGGTCAGCAGCATCTCGTACCGCTCCGGCGGGATCGCGCCCACGAAGGAGTCCGCCGGGATCCAGTTGGCGCCCTTGGCGAAGATCGGCGCCCCGTTGAGCACGAAGCGGAAGAACGTCGTCCCCGGCTCGTCCGGATCGGGGCCCTGGTCCAGCTCAATGGTGCGAATGCCGACCCGTCGGTCGATCCGGTCGAGCACGATGCCGTCCGCTTCCAGGGACACCTGCAGGTCGTAGAGAGCCGGGTCGCCGAGGTCGTGGGTCCACCATAGATCCGGCGCCTCGATCGTCAGCTGCACGGCGCCCGAGAGGGTCCCGAATTCGCCCGCAAGTGGCACCAACGCGTTCGCCACCGAATCGCTGCCGCGCCGCAGCTCCACGTTGGCGATCAACGCCTCCGATCCGGCGAAGTGCTCGGCCTCCACCCGCACCACGACGTCGGCGCGGCTCGCATCCTCCGTGATCGCGGCCGTGACGAAGCGGACGCCGGTGAGGGCGGCCCGGCGCTGGCGGACCAGCTCGACGGGGAGCCAGATGCCCACGGTGGGGAGCCGGGGCCCCCAGTCCCAGCCGAAACCGTACTGGGCCTTGCGCATCGTCACCCGCTCCGGGTTGCGGCCCCACGACGGGAACTCGCCATCCAAATCGGCGGTGTGATCGAGAGGCCGGTCGAAGCACAGCGCCAGTGTGTTCGGCTCCCCGATCCGCATCTCGCCGGTGACGTCGAACGCCACCTCCCGAAACATGTTGCGATGGGAGCCGAGCTCGGCGCCGTTGAGCCAGATCGTCACGAAGGAGTCGAGGCCGTGGAACACGAGATGGAGCCGCTCATCGGACTCGAGAGGATCCGCCGGACCATCGAAGACCAGCCGGTACCACCACTCACGATCCTCGATCCAGGTGCACTCGGTCTCGTTGCGGTCATAGAAGGGATCTGCGAGGCGGCCGGCGTCGATGAGAGCCCGGTGCACGTCGCCGGGAACGGCCACGTCGATCCAGCCGGCGTCGTCGAAGCCCTCTTCGAAGGCACCGGTGGCGACCCCCTCGCCCGGCGTGAAGTCCGTCAGCTTCCATGGATTCGACAGCAATCGGCGTGGTGAAGGCCCGCGAGGCATCACATCTCCCGTCCCGGACGGCATGCGAAGCACGTCCGACGCTCGAATCTAGGGCCGATCCGCCTCCGGGACCACGACCCCCTGACCTGGTGTGGCCCCTCAGAGGATCTCGGCGAGATGCCGCTTCGGGAATCGCCGGCGGTGATGCCCCTGCGTCACTGCTCCATCATGAACTCGACCAGGCTGTCGACCTGGGTATCGCTGAGCACCTCGTCCCAGCCGTCCATGGTGCCGGCGTCGTAGTCCTCCACCAGGAAGACATCCGGGTCGAGGATCGCCTCACGCAGATAGTCCTCGGCGGTTTTCCCCGGAACCCGGCTCGCCGCCACCACCCCCATGGAAGCGAGGGATGGGCCGGTGAGGTCGGTCGCCGGGGTGAGCGAGTGGCAGGTCACGCACCCGGCGAGCCCGCCCACGACGGACTCGTTGAACAGGGCCTCACCGAGCAGCTCCCCGCTCTCACCCTCGGTGCTCCCGCTGGTCGTTTCCGACGCGCCCCCTCCCCCGCATGCCGACAGGCTCAACACCGCCGCCACCGCCAGCACGACCCAACGACTCCGCAGGATGGTTCGCCGTCGCAATCTCACGTGCATCTCCCCTTCATACCAGCGCCCCAGGACAACCGGCAGACGCATGCCGCCCTGCGTCACCGGCTCGGGCTCCATGACGGAACCCTGCCTTCTGCAAGAATACGGTCCCTCGAGGCGGCGACCATGGACCGGGCCTGCTCCTGCACCGTCTGCACGTGATCGGCGTCGGGTCACTTCACCTGCCACGGGACGACAGGTGGCCACGATCCCCGGATCGTGGCGTGCGGGACCAGAGGAGGAAGGGGCGCTACATGAGCCGAGCGAGTCGCCGTGGCGCCGTCTCTCGCGCCGCCTCGAGAGCCTTCGCGCTCGCCCCTGCCCACGACGGCGTCTTCGGGTGGAGACAGGCTTGGATACGGGGCGCCTCGATCTTCGCGTTCTTCGTCGTGGCCACCGTACTCATCCCCTCCTGGCTCGCTCGTGCCGGTTTCCTGGCCGACCTGCCCCGGGTTGCGCACGATTCGATCGTGACCGCGGTTTGGCTGGTCATGCTCGTGCTCGGCATGTGGGGCGTTCGCCGGCTCCAACGGCAGAAGAGGATCTGAATGGCGCCGCGCCGCTTGCGGGAGACGACGATCGGGCGCTCGATCTGGCGTGCTCCGGAGCGGACCACCGACCGCGACCGAGCCATCGGACACTGGGCGAACTTCTTCCTCCACCTCTACCCGGTGAAGGTCCGCCGCGAGGAGCTGCGGTTCCGCTACTCGTGGTTCCTAGGCGTGACGTCGTTGACGCTGTTCGCCCTGCTGGTGCTGTCCGGGATCTACCTGATGTTCTTCTACGTGCCCTCGCCGGAAACCGCCTACGGCGACGTCACCGGCATCCAGACCCAGGTGGCGTTCGGCAGGTACGTGCGCAACATCCATCGCTGGTCGGCCCACCTCATGGTGCTGGCGGTGGTCGCCCACTTGGTCAGGGTGTTCTTTCGCGGCGCCTACAAACCGCCACGGGAGTTCAACTGGGTCATCGGCGTCGCACTCTTGGTGCTCACCCTCCTCGCCTCCTTCACCGGCTACCTGCTCCCCTGGGACCAGCTCTCGTACTGGGCCGTCACCGTCGGCACCTCGATGATCTCCTACGTCCCCCTGATCGGCGACTCTCTCCAGGAGATCCTGCTGGGAGGACCGGTGGTGGGCTCGGCCACGCTGCTGCGCTTCTACGTCCTGCATGTGGCCGTGCTGCCGGGCCTCATGGTGCTGTTGCTCTCGATCCACCTGTGGCGGTGGCGCAAGGACCGAGCCCTCGACTCGGGAGGCGGCGATGCCTGACCGTGAGCGGCCGCGTTACGACGAGCGGCGGTCCCCCGATGTGTCCCCGGGCGAGCCGCCCGCTGGCGAGAGCTTCGACGTCGGAAGGGAAGAGCCGGTGATCGTGTCGCCCCACCTGCTGGTACGCCACGCCGTCGTCGCCCTCGCAGTCGTGCTGGTGGTGGTGATCCTGGCACTCCTGTTCGACGCCCCCCTGCGGGAGGTCGCCAACCCCACGGTCACCCCCAATCCCGAGAAGGCGCCCTGGTACTTCATCGCCCTCCAGGAGCTGCTCGCCCACGTCCATCCACTGGTCGGCGGAGTCCTGGTACCGGCGGCCGTCGTCCTCGGCCTGGCGGCCCTCCCCTACCTGGACCGCAACCCGAGCCTGTCGCCGCAGACACGGCGGGTCGCCAAGGTCACGTTCACGATCTTCCTGGTGGCATGGATCGTGCTGACGGTCATCGGTTTCGCTTTCCGCGGGCCCGGTTGGAGCTGGGTGTGGCCCTGGGAGGAGTGGCACGGTGAGCTATGAGTGACCAGATCGACCGCCGCGAGTTCCTGTCGATCATGTGGAAGGTCGGCGCGGGGCTACTGGCTGCCGCCGGCGCCTGGGCCACTTGGGACGTGTTCCGATCTCGCGCGACAGGCGGCTCTGGCGGCCCTGTCGCAACGCTCGCCGCGGACTCCCTCATCGGCGACGACGTGGCCCCCGTGATAGCGGTCCGTAGCTACCTCACCCGCGTCGACAACGAGATCATCGCCCTCTCCGAGGCGTGCACCCACCTGCACTGTCGGGTCACGTTCTGCGACTCGTCGGGACGGTTCGAGTGCCCGTGCCACGGCACCGTCTACAACCGGGCGGGAGACCTCGTTTCGGGCCCGGCGCCGCGGGGCATGGACCGGCACCCGGTCGAGATCGTCGACGGCGTCGTCCTGGTCGACACCTCCGTCACCGTCGAGGGACCACCTCCGGGCACGGTGACGATCGACGAGCCCGCCCGAGGCCCGGCCTGCGACGACAGTGGGGGTGCCTGATGCCGGAACCTTCCGCCGACTCTTCCCTCGAGCGCTCTACGAACAACTGGATGACGGCGGGATTGGTGCTGATGGTGGCGCTGATCCTCGCCTTCGTCTTCGCCCGCCTCTCTGAACCGGCCGAGCGGGACGACGCGCGGGAGGCCCTGGTGTCCGGGCTGGTCGAGCAGGGACGGGTCCTCTACGTGCTCAACTGCGCCGCTTGCCACGGGGTCGACGGCGAGGGCGGCACCGCCTCTGCGCTCAACTCTCGGCAATTCCTGTTCTCGACGGTGGACGAGCAGATCCGATCGATCGTCGGAGCCGGGATCCCTGGGTCGGAGATGGTCGCCTACTCCATCGACTTCGGAGGTCCCCTCACCTCGCAGCAGATCGACGCCGTCACGGCCTATCTGCGGTCGCTCGAGCCCGATGCCCCCGACCGCCCCGACTGGCGCGATCTCGGAGACTGAACCGGCACCGGCTCAAGCGACCGGGATCATGACCCGCACTGCCGTGCCTTCCCCGGGCCTGCTGGCGACGGTGAGGTCGCCGCCGGCGTCCTCGGTGCGGCGGCGGAGATTGGTGAGGCCCATCCCGACATGCTCCGCCTCCGGGTCAAAGCCACCGCCGTGATCCTCCACCACGATGACGAGCGAGGTGAGCCCGCCCGATACCAAGACCCGCACCTCGTCGGACCCCGAGTGGCGAAGCGCATTGGAGGTCGCCTCCTTGACGATGCTCAACACCGTGTCGGCGAGGTCCTCGTCGAGGCTATCGAAGACCCCGTCGATGGTGAGATCAACCTCGGCGTCGTAGGGCTCGGCCAGCTCGTCGACGAGGTCGGTGACCTCCATCTCGAGATCCCGGGTGACACCGGGCGTGCTCCTCAGGTCGAAGATGAAACGCCGTAGCGAGCTGATGCAGTCATCTACCCGCGCCACCTGGGTGAGCACCGCCTCCCGGGTCTCATCGTCCTCGATGCCTTGTGCCAGCCCCTGAAGAGACAGACCGACCGCGAAGAGGTCCTGGATGATGTCGTCGTGCACGTCCCGGGCGATCCGCGCCCGATCCTCGGCGACGGCGACCTCGCGCAGCCGGGCGTGGATCCTGGCGTTGGCGACGGCACACCCTCCAATCAGGGCGAGGCTCGAGATCATCTCCTCGTCCTCCGCCGAGAAGCCCCCTTCCTTGTCGGCGAGGTAGAGGTTGCCGAACACGTCGCTGCCGGTGCGCACCGGAACGCCGAGGAACGAGCCCATCTCGGGATGATGCTCGGGGAACCCCGTCGCATCGGGATGTTTGACGACATCATCGGTGCGAACGGTGTCGCCTCGGATCACGGTCCCCAGCAAGCCGAGCCCGAGTGGAGGGCGTCCGATGCGTCCCGCCTGATCGGGATCGATGCCCTTCTGGATGAGCTCGACCACGAAGCCGCCGGCTCCGATCACGCCCAGCGCACCGTACTCGGCGTTGGTGAGCTTCATCGCCGTGTCGACGATCGTCTCGAGGAGGTCGCGCAGCTCCCCTTTCTCCGACACGTTGACGGCGGCGTCGAAGAGGCGGGCGAAGCTGTCGGGGTCGAGCGGGGTTCGTTCCACCAGCAAGACGATAACCACAGGCTGGTGTCAGGGGGGCCGAACGGCCCTCGGATTGGGGGAAGCCGACACCGGGGGCGTTGCCCGCTCACCAGGTACCGTGTGGGTGCGGAGGACCCATCGATGCGTGTGCTTCTCGTCGACGATCATCAGGTGGTGCGTCAAGGTCTGCGGGCCCTGCTCGGGACTCATCCTGAGATCGAGGTGGCCGGGGAGGCCGAGGACGCTGCCAGCGCCATCCGGCGCGTCGGCTACGACTCCCCCGACGTGGTGGTCATGGACGTGCGCCTCCCCGACATGAGCGGCGTCGCTGCCTGCCGGGCCATCGTCGAGCGCTTCCCCGAGGTGCGGGTGCTCATGCTCTCGTCGCACGTCGACGAGGAGACGATCTATGAGGCGATCATGGCCGGGGCCTCCGGGTACCTCGTCAAGCAGGTCGACGGCCAGCGCATCGTCGATGCCGTGCTCCGGGTCGGAGCCGGCGGCTCGGTGATCGACCCCACGGTGGCCGAGAAGCTCTTCCGCCAGATACGGGGCGACGCCAACGGCGACCCAGTGTTCGCCGAGTTGTCCGAACGCGAGACCCGGATACTCGAACTCATCGCCTCCGGCCTCACCAACCGGGAGATCGCCGACCGCATCTTCCTCGCTGAGAAGACCGTCAAGAACTACGTCTCGAAGCTGCTCGCCAAGCTGGGGCTGCGCAATCGAAGCGAAGCAGCCGCCTACATGGCACGCCGGGCCGCGGAGCACGACAAGAAGCTGCCGCCCGAGGACTGGGACGAGCAGTAGAGCAGGGGTTGGGGCCGGCCGATCCAGCGAGTCACCCGGCACTAAGGTCTGCTCGTGGCCTCGTCCATTCGCGTTCTCGTCGTCGACGACCATGAAGTTGTCCGCGCCGGCATCGTCTCGTACATGAGCGGCCAGAGAGGGATCACCGTCATCGACGAGACCGGATCGTGCACCGGCGCCGTCGAGAGCGCCGCCCGCAACGAGCCCGACGTCGTGCTCATGGACATCCAGCTCAGCGATGGATCCGGAATCGACGCTTGCCGCAGCATCACCGAGCATCGGCCCGAGACCAAGGTCGTGATGTTCACGGCCTTCGCCGACACCGATCTCCTCGAGCAGGCGCTCGATGCGGGTGCCACCGGGTACGTCCTCAAGCGCATGGACCTCGACGTGGTGAGCGACGCGGTGCGGGCGGCGGCCGGCGGCCACTTCGTGCTGGACCCCAGGGCGTCGGCGGCTCTCGAAGCCGGCCGCTCGGGCACCACCGACCTGTCGCGCCTCGATCGCCTCTCCCCTCAGGAGCGGCGCGTGCTCGCGCTCATTGCCAAAGGGCTCACCAACCGCCAGATTGCCCATGAGCTGGCGCTGGCCGAGAAGACGGTGAAGAACTACGTGTCCACGGTGCTGCGCAAGCTGGAGATGACCCGGCGTTCGGAGGCTGCCGCCTTTCGGGCAACAATCGACACCGACTGAAGCCCCCTGCACCCCAACCCAGGGTTCGCAAGTGGGAAAACCCTGCACCCCAACCCACGGTTCGCCAAGAGCGGCACCCAAACCCCGAACTGTGGGCTGGTAACCGGCAAAACCCAACACCCCAACCCAGGGTTCGCAAGTGGGAAAACCCTGCACCCCAACCCACGGTTCGCCAAGAGCGGCACCCAAACCCCGAACTGTGGGCTGGTAACCGGCAAAACCCAACACCCCAACCCAGGGTTCGCAAGTGGGAAAACCCTGCACCCCAACCCAGGGTTGGCAAGCGGGGGCGGTCAGGCGCCCTTGACGAGGTGGGCTTCGGCGACGGCGAGATCGGCCTCGCGAGCGACGCGACGGCCCTCGTCCACGTCCACCCGCACCAGGAGCACGATCCCCACGAGGAAGAAGACGATCACGCTGAGAACCGCAGGCCGGCTGCTGCCGAACACGGCCACGGCCGAGGCGAACACCAGCGGCCCGGCGATCGCCGAGACCTTCGACATCACCGAGAAGAACCCGAAGAACTCTCCCGACTCGGTCGCCGGCGACATCGACGAGTAGAGGCTCCTGCTCAGCGCCTGCGAGCCGCCCTGCACCACGGCCACCATCCAGGCGAGGCACCAGAACTCGATGACCGTGTCGAGCACGAAGCCCCATACCGCGATGACCGAATAGACCACGAGGGCCAGGATGATGGTGCGCTTGGTCGTCATCGATTCGGCCACTCTCCCCAGCAGGGCGTGACCGAAAACCGCCGCCAGGGCGAAGCCGGCCACCTCGATGACCAGCAGCAGCCCGAGGATGCTGCCGAGGCTGCTCACCCGGGGAGCCGGCAGCACCTCGACCTGACCGATCGACATCACGCTGCCGGCGGAATCCTCGTCTCGGGCTGCGGTATTGACGATCGACAGAGTGTGCTCCCCCGCCTCCTCGGCCTCGACGATCTCGGAGAGCTCGAAACGCTCGGCCGCGTTGTAGCCGTCGATGACCAAGGGCTCATCGTCATCGTCGAGCGCGGCGACACCGTCGACGAGAACGGCCCACTTCCCCCGATTCGGCCCTTCGGCATAGGTGACCTCGATCTGCTTCCCGTGGTAGGTCACCTCGTACCGGTCACCAACCCGTGACGTGAAGGCGTAGGCGCCGTCCGCCGCCGACGGTAGCTCGCTCTCCGACCGCACCGTCCAGGATCCGGCCAGGTCGACGGCGCCCGAGCCGACCGCGTGCTCTCCCTCGCCCACCGCCGAGGCGGTGCTCTCGAACTCGGGGAGGCGGGCGCCGGTGACGTCGTCGTCGAGGGCGAATCGTCCGGCGAGCCCGGCGATGGGGACCACGACCAGGTTCCACAGCACGAATGCCAGGAACACCGCCCGGTGTCGCTCTTCGCGGCTGGGGATCCTTCCGAACACCAGGCTGAAGGGGATGCCGACGAACTGGACCAGCAAGATCGCCGCCACCATCTCGAAGCTGCCGAAGCCGAGCTCGGCGCCGTAGATCACCGCCACGCCGATGATCGTCCCGATCCCGTCGTTGTAGATCAGGAAGGCGATGAGGTACCTGAGCAACTGGCGGTACGTCCGCAGGTTGGCGAAGGTCTCCCGCAACCGGCTCAGGCTGGCGTCCGTGATGGAGGCGCCCGTGACGGCGCGGCCGGCGGCCGGCGGCTCCGGGACCCTCCGCAGAATCGGGATCGAGAAGACCGCCCACCAGATGGCGACGCTGAGAAACGAGAGCCGGGAACCGGGGATATCGCCCAGCACCACGATCATGACGATGTTGACTGCCAGCAGCAGGCCGCCGCCGAGATACCCGATGGCGTAGCCCCGCGTCGACACTCGGTCCTGGTCCTCCGGCCGCGCCACGTGCGGCAACAGGGCGTCGTAGAAGATGTTGGCGCCGGCGGCTCCGACCCGGCCGATGATGAAGAAGGCCGAAGCGAGCAGCCAGTCCCCGGAGTCGACCAGTACCAGCAATCCGATGCCCATGGTGCCGACGGCGACGAACATCGCCAGAAAGGCCTTCTTGGCGCGCAGGATGTCGGAGACGGTGCCGAGGATCGGCGAGAGCACGGCGACGATCACGAGCGAGATACTGAGGGTGATCGTCCAGTACTGGGTCGCCTTCGCCGGGCTCCCCAGAGTGCTCCCGGCCACCTGGCTGTAGTAGACGGGGAGCACGGCGGCGAGGATCGTCGTGAAGAAGGCCGAGTTGGCCCAGTCGTAGAGCGTCCACGCCCGGATGCGGCGCCGGTACTCTGCCTCGTCGATCCCGACGTACCCGGCGATGACCTCGGACGTCACGCAGCCCTCCCTGCCCACTGGCGAGCGCAGGCTACGGCCTGATCGCGGGCGGCCGCAAGCGCCACATCCCGGCGGCCCAGTAGGTCGATTGTGGTCAGGCGTCGACCCGATCGAACAGACCGGCGAGGGCGTTGTTCACTGCCTCGGGTCGCTCGATCGGGGTCATGTGCCCGGCGTCCTCGATGATGTGCAGCTTCGCGTCAGGCAACGCCGCGGCCATCGCCTTCGCCAGCGACGGTGGGGTCGTGGTGTCGTCGGCGCCCACGATCACCACCGCCGGCACGGTCACCTCGGCCAGCACCCCGGTGCGATCGGGCCGTTTCCCCATCCCGGCCAGCCCTGCGACGATCGCCTCGTAGGGGGACATCTCGATCATGGAACGCAGCCGGGCTCTGGCCGCCGGCGACGCTGTCGGGCTGAGCAACGCGGTGAGCCTCTCGTCGGCGAATGCTCCCCGACCCTCGGTGAGAACGTGTTCGATGGCAGCGTCCCTCCCGATGCGGCCCTCCGGCGAGTCGGCGCCCGCTCTCGTGTCGACGAGGGCCAGCGAGCGCAGCCTGCCGGCGGAGCCCTCGGCGAAAGCCAACGCGATGTAGCCGCCCATGGACAGCCCCACGAGGTCGACCTCGTCGACCTCCAACCGGTCCAGCAGCCCGACCAGATCGCCGGCGTGGTCCTCCATCGTGATCGGCTCGCCGGTCACCGGAGCCGAGAGGCCGAAGCCGCGCAGGTCGGGAGCGATGCAACACCGCCGGCCGGCCAGGCCTTCGAGCTGATCGAGCCACATCGTCGAGTTGAGCGGGAAGCCGTGCACGAACAGCGCCACTGGACCCGAGCCTTTCTGGCGGTAGTGCAGCATGCGGCCGTCGACCTCGACATAGGGCATGGTTCCTCCTCGAACCGGCATCGGCCCCAGCCTACGTCGCTCCCAAGCCGCGGCGGCGGGCCTCCTCGGTGATGGCGGCGTCGCTGTAGCGCAGCAACTCGGCGCTCCAATCGAGCAGCCGGGGCGGAGCCTCATCGGCAGCTTCGACGAGCTCGGCGACCCGGTCGCGGAGCGTGCGCGCCCAGGCTCGCCCGTGTGCGACCTGGTGGGCGGTCAGGGTGCCGTCGGCGTTGGCGACGTAGACCCTCGCCTCGATCTGCGGATTGACCCGGGACCCACGCTCGCCGTAGACGACGAGCACCGAGCCGGCGGGCACGTCCTGGACGCCACCGACCGCGATGAAGTCGCCGACGAATGCCCAGCCGGACGACTTCGTGTCGTCGACACGTTCGACGATCTTGGCCCAGTTCTTGCGGCGCGGATCGCCGATCAGGGGAATCTCGACTGCGACCACAGGACCCATGGCATCACTGTACGCGACCGCCGCGACAGGAGCTCGGACCTCTTCGGTCGTTGTCGACTCAGCCGAGCAGCATGTGCCGGGCTCCCCGAGCCGCGAGACGGGCCGTCTCGAGTTGCTCGCGGGCGCCGAGCAGATCACCGTCCGAGGCACGATGGGCCGAGAGATCCTGACGGTGACGCCGTGTGCCGAGCGCCTCCCTCAGAGCCTTGTTGAGTTGGATGATCAGCGCCATGGCGTGACCTTTCCGGTTTCGATGTCGAAAGCTTCCTTGCCCTTCTGCACCCATGATCAGCGCTGAGATCATCCAGATCAAGTGAACGTTTCTTCAGTGAATATGTAGCTATGCTACAGCAATATGCTCAACCTGCACCGCTTGCGGCTGCTTCGGGAGATCGTGGTTCGCGGCACCGTCGCCGCCGCCGCCGAGGCACTCGCCTACACACCTTCGGCCCTGTCACAGCAGATGGCCACTCTGCGCACGGAGCTCGGTGTTCCCCTGTTCGAGAAAGAGGGTCGGACGTTGCGGCCGACACCCACCGCCAGGTTGCTGGCGCGCCACGCTGATCGCATCCTCGACGCGGTAGCGGAAGCGGAATCGGCCGTTGCTGCCTCGCTGGAGAACGTGCGGGGTGACGTGCACATCGGTGCCTTCGCCACCGGCGTGTACCGGCTGGCGGCCCCTGCCGCTCTGGATCTCCAACGCCGCCACCCCGGGTTGCGGATTCACGTACGCGAGATGGAGGATCAGGACAGCCTACGGGAGCTGCGGCTGGGAACCCTCGACGTGGTCCTGCTCCAGGAGTACAGCCACTTCCCATCGGCCACTCCCCCCGAGCTGCACCGCGAGACGCTGCTCACCGAGCCGGTGCTGCTCGCCCGCCCCCGCCGCTGGGCCGAGCCGCACACGCTCGCCGATCTGGCCGATGCACCGTGGATCTCCGAACCGGCGGCCAACCCGCTGGGCACCGCGTTGCGCTACGCGTGCCGGGCCGCCGGCTTCGAGCCGCAGATCCGGCACCACGCCAACAGCATCCACGTTCTCGTCTCCCTGGTCGGGCGTGGCCTCGGAGTGGGCCTCGTCCCGCGCCTGGCGCTGGGCGGCTGGACCCGGGACGTCGTGTTCGCACCAGTGCCCGGCCACTCGCTCACACGATCGATCATCGTGGCGACCCGACCGGCCCTGCGGACGCAACCGGCGGTGGCGGCCGCTATCACCGCGCTCCACGCGGTGAACACACGCCACAGAGCCTCGCCGGCACCCGAGTAGGACACCTGAGGAGTCACCGCCCCGGGGCGCCTACTTCCCCTCGGTGCGCAGGTAGTCCATGATCTCGGCCAAGTAGCCGTGCGCCATACAGACCACCGTGTCGGCGCCCCCGTAGTAGATCGTGAGACGATCGGTGGGCCGGTCGTACAGGGCCGCACACGGGAAGGCGACATTGGGCACGTCGCCCACCTGCTCGTAGAGCATCTGCGGTGACAGCAGGTAGCGGGGACCGCGTGCCAGCACCTTCCACGGCTGCTCGAGGTCGAGCAGGGCGGCGCCCATCGAGTAGACGTAGCCGTTGCATGAGGTGAGCACACCGTGATAGATGAGCAGCCATCCCTCATCGGTCTCGATCGGAGTGGGGCCGGGGCCAACCTTGGTGGATTCCCATGTGAGCGTCTTGGTGCCCATCACGTGGCGATGCCGCCCCCAGTGCACGAGATCGGGGCTCTCCGAGTAGAAGATGTCGCCGAACGGCGTGTGGCCGTTGTCGCTCGGCCGGTTGAGCATGGCGTAGGCGTCGCCGATGCGCCGGGGGAACAACACCCCGTTGCGGTTGAACGGGAGGAAAGCGTTGTCGAGTTGATAGAACGTCTCGAAATCGTGGGTGTACGCCATGCCGATGGTCGGCCCGTGGTAGCCGTTGCACCATGAGACGTAGTAGCGGTCCTCGATCCAGGTGACGCGCGGGTCGTAGGCGTGCTCGAACTCGCCTGTGAGCTCCTCGACACGGGGCTCGGCGGGCACGAACTCGATCGGATCGGGGGCGATGTCCCAGTTGATGCCGTCGGCGCTCTTGCCGGAGTGGATGTCCATGACCCTGCGGGTGTCGTCGATGCGAAACACCCCGGCGTACTCGTCGCCAAACGGCACCACCGCCGAGTTGAAAATGCTGTTGGATCTCGGGGTGGCGTGACGTCCGATGATGGGATTCCGGCTGGAGCGCCACACCAGATCACTCGATCCCGCGGACCGGTCCTCCCACGGAATGGACGGCAGAACATCGGAAGGGGGAGCGCCGCCGGAGCTGGGTGGTGTGGTCATCTCTTGTGCCCTTTCCATTCGCGGATCTGGCGTCGAAACCATCTGGCGCCGCGGTGAATCCTCGATTGACGAGTCACGACTGCGACCCTTCGATCCTAGACCCACATCCCCCGGCCGACGCGGTGCCCGGTGATTGCGGCGCCGGCCGCGACATCGGGGGGCGGCTACCGTCGTGCCGATGCGCAGCCGTATGCTCCTTTTCGCCGCGACCTGCTCATTGCTCGCGGCCTGCGGCCGGGCCGCGCCCACCACGACCACACCGGTCACGACCAATCCCGATGGTGAGCACGCCACGCTGGTCGCCACACTCGACGGAGACTCGATCGTCGTCGCCCTCAAAGGCGGCGGAGAGGCGGAGGTGCGGCTGCTCGGCATCAACGCCCCGGAGGGGGACGAATGCCACGGCGACGCCGCCCGGGAGGCCCTCGACGCCCTGCTCGAAGGCGGGGATCTGATCCTGGAGGCGGGCGGCGACGACGACATGGACCGGTACGGTCGTCTCCTCAGATACATCTCCGTCGACGGAGAGCTGGTCAACGCCCTACTCCTCACAGACGGCCATGCGCTGGCCCTCCGCAACGGGCACCCACTCCAGGACGAGTTCATGGCGCTCGACGACGCCGCCTACCAGGCGCGAGCCGGGATGTGGGCGACGGATGCATGCGGGCCCGCCTCGACCGCGACCCTGCGCATCACCTCCATCGAATGGGACCCTCCGGGGGCCGATGAGGAGAACGCAACCGAGGAGTGGGTGGACGTCGGCAACGACGGCGCCCTCACCGCCGATCTGGAGGGCTGGATCCTGCGGGACGAGTCGTCGCAGCATCGCTACGTCTTCCCGCCCGGCACCACCCTCGACCCGGGCGACACGCTCAGGGTGCGCTCCGGCTGCGGCGACGACGCCATCGGTGACCTCTCCTGGTGCGCCGGGCCGGTCTGGTCCAACACCGGTGACACCGCCATCCTCCAGGACCTCCACGGCAACGTGGTCGATCGACTCCGCTACGCCGGCCGGCCTTGAGCGCCGCCTCCCGGAGCGCCCGGGCTCCCGGTTGTTGCGCGACCGACCTCCTCTTTCGTATGGTGGGAGCAGCGCTGACGACTGTAAACGATTTCGGGTGGGGAAGGCGAGCGCTCCGTTCCAACCGGGGCCTTGTCCAGGGGCGAAGACGCACATGGACAATCGAGGTCTGTGACCGGCTTGAGTTCTGGGTCCCCCAGTGCTCGTTCCGGTCACGTGAGTGGAGCGGCCTGGGTCGGTGGAACACCCCCAAAGCGGAGCGGAATTCCGTCACCGGAGCAGTGGTGACGAGACAACGACTCGGGATGTGATCGCCGTGACCAAGACACTCCCCAGGATCGTCCTTTCCCTGGCGAGCCTCGCGACGGCGCTTCTGGCCGGCGCGGCAGCCTTCAAGCTCGGTTAGAGCCGTCGATCCGGGCCCTTCCACCCACCTCGCCGATCGAGGAGCCCCTGTTGGCGACCTACATGCGGCCTGCCCAGCAGCGCAGATTGAAGATCCGCTATGCGACCCTGTTCGGGGTCCTTGGCGTCGCGATCGTCGCCGTCGCCGTCTCCTTCCAGTCGTGGCCGCCCGACCTCGCGGTCTGGGCCACCCTCGCTGCGGTCTACATCTACCTCGAGTTCCGAATTGTCGCGGTCAACGACCGACTGGGTGCGAGCTCGTCGGCGGCCGTCGCCGTCGCCGTCGCCGTCGCCGTGGGACGCGAGCACGCCGTGGCGGCCGTCGCCATCATGGTGGCGCTGAGCCCGCTGCAGCCCGCCGATTTCCGAGAGCGGCGCTGGTTCCAGCCGATTGTCAACTTCGGCCTACTCACGATCTCGATGGCGCTCGGCATCCTGGTCCTCACCCCCTTCCTCCCGCCGGCGGGCGAGCCGGGCAACATCGGGCTGATCATGGCCGGCTCGGTGCTGGCGGCCAGCGTCGGCGGGTTCCTCAACGTGGCACTGATCCGCTACACGATCGAACACGTCTTCGACATCCGCCAGGTGAAAGCCTGGTCGAACCTCGTCCAGATCCTGGCCGGCTACATCGGGCTGGGGTTGATGGGGGGCTTCCTCGGCGTCGCCTACGTGCGCTACTCGGCGGGACGGTCCTCGCTCAATCTGATGCTGGTGATCCTGGTCATCACGTTCCTGCTGAGCCACCGGGTCTTCGCATCCCTCTCGGCGGCACGCGAGGCTCACGAGTCCACCCTCGCCGGCTTCGTCAAGGCCCTCGAAGCCAAGGATCTCTACACGCGCGGCCACACCGAGCGAGTCGCCGAATTCGCGAGCATGCTCGCCCGGGAGCTGGGACTCGGCGGCGACGCCCAGGAAAGGGTCCGCTATGCGGCTCTCATCCACGACGTCGGCAAGCTGGCGGTCCCGCGCGAGCTGCTCAAGAAGAAGGGGCGCCTCAATCCCGACGAGACCCGGCAGATGCGCGAGCACGTCCATCTCATCGACGACCTGCTCGGCGAAGTCGATTGGCTGGGCCCCATCGTCTCCATCGCCGCTGAGCATCACGCCAACTTCGACGGCACCGGCTACCACGGAGCGAGCGGCACCCCGGGAACCCGTCCCGCGATCGAGTCGCGAGTACTCGCCGTCGCCGACGCCTTCGATGCCATGACGAGCACACGGTCGTACCGCGTCGCCATGTCGCAGGAGTACGCCTTCGCGGAGCTGCGCCGCTGCGCGGGAACCCAGTTCGACCCCTTCCTGGTAGAGGCCTTCATCCGGATGATCGAGCGCTCCGGTGTCGTGTACGGCACTCCCGCCGACTACAGCGAGACCGAAGCCCGCCGCCGCGCCGAGGAAGCCCGCTTCAACCTGGACCACTGAGGAGGCCTACTCACCCTGGGCCGGGATCTCACAGGTCGACAGGGCGGCGCCGCTCCCGGCAAACCCGTGCCAGATCTCGGGGTCGTAGCTCGGCCCGTTCCCGCCGTCGTCGGTGGTGAGGAATCGCACGATCGATCGGTAGACGGCCGATGCGTAGGCCTGGCAGAACTCCGGGGTGCGCAACAGCGCCGCTTCGCTCGGGTTGGCGATGTAGGCGCCCTCGACGATCACGGCCGGCGCCAGGGTGCGGCGGAGGATCCCGTAATACTGGGAGGCGTCGTCGCCGGGGCTGAGCCGCGACTTGGCGCCCACGATGACCGCCCCCACCCAGTCGGCCTCGAATCCGTCGAAGCCACGCTGGAACTCCTCGATCATGATCCGGGCCAGGCGCCGCGACTCGGGAATCTGGGATTGGTAGAAGACGTCAGTCCCCGCCGTGTCGAGGCTGATCTCCCACCCGGCGTTGTTGTGAATCGACACGAGTACGTGGGCGCCTGCGGCGTTGGCGAGGTTGGAGCGGAAGTGCAGCCCGGCCTCGTAGTCGGCGTCTTCTCCGTCGCCGGCACGGGTGAGGATCACCCGCTTCGCCGCCGGGATGTCCGAACCGGTGAAGACCTCCCCAGTCTCCCAATCCACCACGTGAGACGCCGTGAGCAAGTCGCGCAGCCGCCACGAGATGTCGAGGTTCACCTCCTTCTCGGTGAGGCCGTCGGGGCTCGCCGCCCCGATGTTGTTCGGGCCTCCGTGACCGGGATCGATCACGACGACAGCGTCGGCGAAATCGAACCCCGACCCGATCGCCGCCTCGGGAGCCGGCGCGGTCGCCTCGACCTCGCTGCGGTGCACCCAGGCAGATTCGTCGCAGCTCGTGAAGATCTCGATCCACTCGCCGTCCTCGCTCATGGACTGTCCGGCGAAGACCAGCCCCTCGCGTGCCCGCACGAACGGCTCGGCGCCGACCTCCGTGAAGAGATCCGCCCCACCGGCGGCGATCGTGACGACCCCGGAGCCATCGAATCCCGGGTCGATGCGCGGTTCCGGCGGCGGCGGCCCGGGATCCGACTCCTCGGGAGCCCCAATCGGCTCGATGGGGATCGTGGTGGACGTGGTGG
>CAZMSN010000018.1:17135-32743 GCA_964569015.1 uncultured Acidimicrobiaceae bacterium
GTGGTCGTCGTCGTGGTGGTGGCTGCCTCGCCCGTACGGTGATCGAGGTACCACACGCCTGCCACCAACAGCGCCGATGCGACCACCGCGCCCACAGCCCACTGGAGGAGAAGACGGCGCATCGTTATGGCTGGGCCGGAACGACGCACCCGGTCCCACTCACGGTCCCGGCGTCGGCGTAGAACAGCTCCGGCTCGTGGATGGAGGATCCGGGATCGTTGGTGGTGAGGAAGCGCACCACGCCACGGTAGACACCCTCTGCATAGGCCTGACGGAACGCATCCGTCTTCAGCAATGCCTCCTCCTCCGGCTCGCTGATGTAGACACCCTCGACGATGGCGGCGGCCATCTGAGCGCGAGCGAGGACGCCGTAGTAGTCGGTGCCGGTGCCTGGGTCGACGCGGGACCGTGCCCCCTGGATCTCGCCCCCGGACCAATCGGCGTCAAAGGGAGCCAGGCTCACCAACATCTCCTCGTAGATGAGACCGGCGAGCCGGTCTGCTCCGGGCACCGACATGGCGTAGTAGACCTCCGTGCCCGGGATGTCGGTGTCAATGCGCGGCACGGTGTTGTTGTGGACCGACACAAAGACATCAGCGCCTGCGGCGTTGGCAAACTCGGCACGAAAACGCAGGCCCAGCTCGAAGTCCCCTCCGTTGGGACCGGTGAGGTCACGGGTCAGCCACACCCGGCCAAAGGCGGGAACGTCGTTGCCGGGCGAGATGGCACCCGTCGTCCAGTCCACGGCGTGGGGTTGTTCCATCAGCGTCCGCACCCGATCGGCGATATCCAGGTTCACTTCCTTCTCGGAGAGCCCGGTCGGGCCGACCCCGCCCCAGTCACGATCGCCGTGGCCGGGATCGACCACGATCACCGCATCACCGATGCTGAAGCCGGGTCCGGGAATCGACCGTTTCGCCTGGGGAGTGATCTCAACGGCGTCCTGGTGAACCCACACGATGTCGTTGCATGTCGTCATCACCTCGAGCCACTCGCCGTCGCGGTGCTGGAAGCCGAGGGCGATGCCCTCGTGAATCCGCATGAACGGCGCGCTTCCCGGCGACGTGGAGAGATCGGCTCCCCCGGTCCGCACGACGGCCACTCCCGCCGTCGCCGTCTCCGCGGTGATCGGCGCCCCGCTCGTGACCGTGGTGGAGGAATCGCCGGATGCCGGTTCGGATCCGTCCGGATTCCCCTCCGACGGCGAGAGACCCGACCCGCTGCACGCGGCGGCCATCGTCGTGGTAACGGTCAAGGAGACAATCAGCATTCGCGCTCGGAATGTGCGAGAGGTTCGCATCGTTCCCCGGGGCAGGATGCGGGGATTATCCCACCGCTCCTGAGATGTCGGTGTCAATGCGGCGCGAGGCTCAGAGGCGCTCAGCGACGGTCTTCATCTCCATGAAGAGGCGGAGGTAGTCAGGTCCTCCGGCCTTGGCGTTCGAACCCGACATCTTGAAACCGCCGAACGGCTGGATGCCCACCAGAGCGCCCGTGATCTTGCGATTGACATAGAGGTTGCCGACGTGGAACTCCCGGCGCGCCCGCTCGATGCGATGTCGGTCCTGCGAGAAGAGCCCGCCGGTGAGCCCGAAATCGGTCCCGTTGGCAACATCGATGGCCGCATCGAAATCGGTGGCTCTGATCACGGCCAGCACCGGCCCGAAGATCTCGTGCTGGGCGAGACGAGCCTCGGGCCGGACCTCGCTGAAGATAGCCGGCTCGATGTAGTAGCCGCCCTCCAGGTCGATCGGGTTGCCACCCAGCACGAGCCGGCCTTCACTGCGGCCGCGCTCGATCTCATCGAGGATCATCCGGTGCTGCACCTCCGTGATGACGGGGCCGACCGGATGGTTGGCGACTGCCGGACCGACCTCGAGACCGGCTGCCTCGGCGACGACCAGATCGAGCACCCGGTCGTGGATCGCCTCGACCACGATCAGGCGGGAGCAGGCGGAGCACTTCTGGCCCTGGTAGCCGAAGGCGCTCACGACCACAGCCTTGGCCGCCGCTTCGAGGTCTGCGGTCTCGTCCACGATCAGCGCGTCCTTGCCTCCCATCTCCGTGAACGCCCGCTTCAGCCATTGCTGACCCGGATGCACCACCGCCGCCCGCTCGGCGATGCGCAGGCCAACCTCCTTGGAGCCGGTGAAGTTGATGAACCGGGTCCGGGGATCGTCCACCAATGCGTCGCCGATCTCCGATCCCGGACCGGGCAGGTAGTTGATCACCCCCGGTGGGATGCCGGCCTCGGCAACGATCTCCATGAACTTGGAGCCGATCACCGGAGTGGCCGACGCCGGTTTGAGCACCACCGTGTTGCCGGCCACGACCGGTCCCATCGTCATCCCGGCGAGGATCGCCAGCGGGAAGTTCCAGGGTGGGATCACCACTCCGGCGCCCATCGGGATCAGGAAGGAGTCGTTCCGCTCCCCCGGGGAGTCGTACGTCTCGACCTCCATCTCCACGGCCTGGTGGGCGTAGTAGTGGCAGAAGTCGATCGCCTCGGCTACGTCCGCCTCGGCTTCGACCCAGTTCTTCCCTGCCTCAAACGACTGCCAGGCCGCCATCTCCAGCTTGCGGCTGGCGATCAGGTCCCCGACGCGGCACACGAGCCGGGCCCGCTCCTCGGCAGGGCGCGCCGCCCAATCCGGGAAGGCGGCCCAGGCAGCATCGAGCGCCTGGCCGACATGGGCGACGGTGCCTGAAGACGCCTTTCCCACCTCCAGCTCCGGCCGGGACGGGTCCACACTGCGGATCAACCCGTCCGTGATGATGCGATCGGGACCGATCACCAAGGGAACGACCTTCCCGAGCTGCCTCTCGACGACGGCAAGAGCGGACTCGTATCTCGCCCGGGGCCCCGGCTCGGAGAAATCGGTGTACGGCTCGGTGCGGAACCCCTCCATCTCGGCCTCCTGCTGACAACCTCAACCGAGGCTATCAGAGCGAGCCCCCGCGGCGGAGCACAGCGGCGGAGGATGCACCCCGCGTCTCGGAAACCCCTGTAGAAGAACCGGGCTCGACCGATAATCACCCCCGTGAAGCCGAGGGTGCTCGTCGTCGAGGATTCCGCGAGCGTCAGACGCCTCATTGAGGTATGTCTGCGCGTGCTCGACGTCGATCTCTTCGGCGCCGAGGACGGGATCCAGGGCCTGGCCGTCGCCCGCGAAACCCTTCCCGATGCCATCGTCCTGGACATCGGGCTGCCGGGCATGGACGGCTGGGAGGTGCTCCGCCACCTCAGGGCCGGCGAAGATACCCAGTCGATCAAGGTGCTCGTGCTCACCGCCCATGCCCAGCCGGAAGTCGCCGAGCAGGCCGCCCAGGGCGGCGCCGACGACTTCATGACCAAGCCCTTCCGCCCAATCGACTTGCGCGAGCACGTCGAGAAGCTGCTCGCCGGCTGATCCGGCCACCACCCACCGCCGTCTCTGACGTGGTACCAATACGTCATGTCTGCGCGCCCCGGCCGCCTCTCCGTCACCTCGTGGGTGATCTACGATCTCGCCAACACGATCTTCGCCCTCGGCGTCGGTGGCCTCTACTTCGCCACCTGGCTGACCGAGAGCGGCTGGCCGGACGCATCGCTCTCGATCGCGCTCGCGACCGCCATGGTCGTCGTCATCGTGCTCTCGCCGTGGATCGGCACGGTCGGCGACCACATGGGACGGCGGGTCCCACTCCTCGTTCCCACCACGCTGATGGCGGTCACAGGCACCTTCTTTCTCGCCACGGTGCCGGTGGGGCCGTCACTGGTTCTGTTCTCGTTTGCGCTCATCGGTTTCAACCTCGGAGGGGTGGTGTACGATTCTCTGCTCCCCGAGGTCAGCACCGAGGAGAACCGGGGGCTGATCTCCGGCTGGGGCATCGGCGTCGGGTACGGCGGCTCGGTCATCGCGGTCCTGATCGGCAGGCTGTTGCTCGACAGCCACGGATTCGCCGTCGTGTTCCGCAGCATCGCAGTCCTGTTCCTGCTGTTCTCCCTCCCCGCCTTCCTGTTCATCCGCGAGCGCCCGAGGCAGCCGCGGCCGGGACCGCCCCCGGGGATCAGGACGAGCATCCGCCGCCTGGTGGAGGCGTGGCAGGCCGCCGCCACCTACCGGGGTGTCGTGCCGTTCCTGCTCGGACGGTTCTTCTACACCGATGCCGTCAACACCCTCATCGGAGGGTTCTTGGCGATCTTCGTCATTCAAGAGCTGGCTTTCACCAAGGACGAGGTGCAGCTCCTGCTGGCACTCGCCATCGCTACGGCGATCATCGGCGGGATCGGCTCAGGTCCCCTGATCGATCGGCTCGGGCCGAGGCGCGTCCTCCATCTCGCCCTGTATGTATGGATGGTCGCCATGCTCGGCGGCATCCTGGCGGCAACCGCCGATGCCCCCGCTACCGCCTGGCCGGTCGCCGCACTCGGCGGCATGGCCCTGGGAGCGACCTGGGCGGCCGATCGCGTCTACATGGCCCGTGTCGCCCCGCCGCGCCGCCTCGGCGAGTTCTACGGCCTCTACGCCACGGTCGGGCGCTTCGCCACCGTGCTCGGGCCAATGGTGTGGGCAGTCATCGTCGATGTCCTCCACTGGCCTCGCACCGTGGCCTTGGCTGCGTTGCTCGGCTTCCTGGTGACGGCCCGCCTCATCCTGCGAGGGGTCGACGACACGCCCCGGCGGTGGGAGGAAGCGGATTTGGTGGTGATCGAGTCCTAGCGTCGCCCTTGCATGATCTCGATCACCTCGTCGTCGCCGACCTGTGAGAAGTCGACATACCACTCGCCCACGGCCATGAAGCGTGCCGGCTGCATCGGACAGATCAAGAGGTCGACGCCCTCGGCGAGCCGGGCGACCGACGACGGTGGTCCCACCGGCACGGCACACACCAGGCAGGCCGGTCTTCCTGTGGCGATGGCCGCCAGCAGCGCCGCCAACGTCGACCCGGTGGCGATGCCGTCGTCGACCACGACGACGGTCTTTCCCGAGATCCGAGGAGCAGGTCGATCACCGCGGTAACGCTCGGCTCGCCTGACGAGCTCCGCTCGCTGATGGGCGATCTCGCCTTCGAGGTACTGCTCGGAGACGCCGAGGCGCCGCACCAGAGCGGCGTCGATGACCGGCTCGCCGGTCTCGGCGACGGCACCGATGGCGAGCTCCCGATTCCCCGGTGCTCCCAGCTTGTGCGCCAGGGCGAGGTCGAGAGGTGCGCCGAGGGCGTCTGCCACTTCGGCGGCAACGGGGACACCGCCACGCGGCACACCGAGCACGAGCACGTCATCGGGCCGGAGAGGCTCCAAGGCCGCCTCCACCGCAGTGGCGAGCTGCCGCCCGGCGTCGCGCCGATCGAGATACGCCATGTCGTCCAGGGTACCTCCTGCGATTAGCCTGCTGCTTCCACATGAGAAGAGCCCTCCTCGTCGCCAACCCCTCCGCCTCGGGGTTCACCGGAGCCCGGTTTCGGGAGGTCCTGTCGATCCTCGGTGACGGATACGAAGTGACTCCGGTGTGGCCCGGCGGTCCCGCCGAATCCCGCCAGTGTGCCGTCGAGGCAGCCGGGAACGGAACCGACGTCGTGATCGCGATGGGCGGCGACGGAGTCGTTCATCACGTCGCCAACGGACTAGTGCGCAGCGGCACCGCACTCGGCATACTCCCGGCCGGCACCACCAACGTCGTTGCGAGGGTGCTCGGCATCCCGGCCAGGACGACTCAGGCGGCGCGCGCCCTGCTCGATTCGGAGTCGCATCGCATCCCCGTCGTTCACATGACATCCGACAGCCGAATCGGCGCCCGCTCCGAGTACGCGATCTTCTCCCTGGGGATCGGCTTCGATGCCGACGTCGTCGGCATCGTCGAGCAGCGTCCCTACACCAAGTACGCCATGGCGTCGCTGTCGTTCGCCAAGGCGGCGACCTCCCAGATCATCGGCACCTACCGCTCCCGCCAACCCAACATGGTGGTGGAGTGCGACGGTGAGCGGGCCCACGCCGTCACCGTGCTGGTGCAGGTCCACGACGTGTACACCTACTGGGGTCGGGTGCCGCTCCGCCTCGGTCCTCCCCAGGGGGCGCAACCGACCGCGCTCGCCACCGAGCGGTTGTCGGTGCTCGGCACCCTCGACTTGGTGCGACGCGCCGCCACGAGAGGCTCATCGGCGGATCGTCGCGGGATGCACGTCTGGAGTGGCTTCGAGAAGCTCGTCATCGAGGCGGAGCCGCAGAGTCAGTTCCAGGCCGACGGGGAGTTGCTCGGCCCCACCGGATGGCTCGAGGTCACCCCCGTCCCGGACGCCCTGACGGTGCTGCTCCCCGTCCCGTCCGAGAAGGTCTCGGTCCTCAGCCGTCTTCGCCGTCGGCGGTGACGATCGTGACGTGTGGGAAGGGGAACGTGATCCCCTCGGCGTCGAAGCGCTTCTTGATCCGGCGCAGGAGCTCGCGCTTGGCGCTCCAGCGGGCGTCCGGGTCGACCCGCAGCAGGGCCCGGACCTTGACCGACCAGTCCGCCAGCGCCTCGACTCCGAGGATCTCGGGAGCGCCCCGGAATGCGTAGCTCCATTCGGGGTCCTCGGTGAAGGTGTCCATCTCGTCCTTGAGGACCTCGAGCGCCCGGTCGACGTCCTCCTCGTAGCCGATGTCGAGATCGATCACGACCTGGGCGAACTCGTGGGTGTAGTTGGAGGCGACCTTGATGGCGCCGTTGGGCACGTGGTGCACGTAGCCGTCCAGATCACGCAGCACCGTGGTGCGGAGCCTGATGGCCTCCACCTTGCCGGACACGCCGGCCACGCTCACCACGTCGCCGAGGGCGTACTGGTTCTCGGCCACGACGAGGAAGCCGGCGATCATGTCCTTGATGAAGTCCTGGGCCCCAAACCCGATGGCGATGCCCACGACGGACCCGACCGCGAGCAGCGGCGTGATCGCCACGCCCCACGTGTCGAGGAGGATGAGGGTGAACGCCACCAGCAGCGCAACGACGATCATCGAGCGCAGCACCGACCACAGCGTCTCGATCCGCTGCACCCGCTCCGGGCCCGACGACTCTCCCTGCTCGAGCGCCTGGACGCTCATCCGTCTCACGACACGCGCCGCGAGGCGCCGGAGCACGAGCCAGAGGATGAGGAACCCCAGCAGCACGGCACCGGTTTCGATGAGCCGCGGGACCACGTCCTCGCCGGACGGGGTGGTGTCGGCCGCGGCGAGAACGACAGCCTCGATCACGTGCTCCTCCTGATCCTCTCGGCAATCCGGTAGGCGGCCAGCCCGACATGCGCCACGCTCGCACCAAAGAGCGCTCTGTCCCACAGCAGCTCCGCCAGCGGCCCGCCGAGCCTACCGTCCAGCTCGTCCTCGGCGGCGCGTCGCATCGCGGCTCGAATCGCGCTCCGACGGCGGTCTTTCGCCTCACGCTCGGCGGACGCCGCCGCCTCGGTCGCCGCGGCAACGATTGCTGCGAGACCTTCCGCATCGGCAACATCCCGTACCACCTCGCCGTAGTCCGGACCGACCTCAACGGCGATCAAGGCAACGAGATCCTCGAGCCGGCACAGGGCATCCTCACCGGCAGCGGCTCCCCGGCCGGGGAGGATCCGCGCGGCAGCCTCCCGCCGCGTCTGCTTCCAGCGTGTCTCGAAATCGAGAGAGGCCCCGTCCCACACGCCTCCGCCCATACCGAGATCACGGGCCACGAGCAGCGTATCGGCGGCGAACTTGCCCAGCATCATCCGCTTGTGATCGATGCGCTTCGTCAGGTACTCACGGATCACGTCGACGCCACGACGCCGCCCCGACGGCGGGTCGGCCGCCAGCGAGAACACCTCGGCGTCGACATAGCCGTCCTCGACGAGGATGTCGCCCAGATCGCGACGGATCTCGTCCAGTTGCTTCGTTGTGAGCTGATCGATCTTGTTGAGCACGAAGATGAAATGGTCGTGATGCACCGCCAGAGGGATCAGGAAGTCGTCGTGGACCATTCGATCACCGTACTTCTCCGCGTCGAACACCCACACCACGCCGTCCACCCGAGGAATCAGCTCTTCCACCCGCCGCCGGTGCCAGGCGGAGACGGAGTCGAGGTCGGGAAGATCAACGATGGCGAAGTCTGAGAAGCTTCCGTGCCGCGGTCGCTCCTTGATTCCCAGTTCGTCGAGCATCAGGAGCAGGCTCGGCTCCGGGTCTTCCGGCACATACGCCGTCGCCCGGTCGGTGTGGGGACGTAGCGGACTCACCGAAGCGACCTTCTCACCCGCCAGGGCATTGATCAGGCTCGACTTCCCAACCCCGGTCCCTCCAGCGACCGCGAGCAGCAGTGTCTCGCCCAGGAACCCCTGCCGGCGACGCAGCTCCCGGCTGCGGGCGAGGGCGGTCTCGAACACCTCGGGGGCCGCCACGGCCTCCGCCCGACCTACGGCGAGATCGAGGGAATCGAGCAACTCGCCGACGTCACGCATCGCCGTTTCCCGTCGAGTTGACCCCGGCGCCGCCGGTGGGTGTCCCCTCGGATGGCTCGCCTTGCGAGACAGCGTCGGGCTCGGTGTCGGCACGGTTCGGATCGATCAGATTGGCAATGCGCTCGACCTGGGCGGCGATGGCCTCAGTCGCGGTGGCCGTCCCGGCGCCATCGACCAGAACTCGGAAGCGGGCGGCGTCGGCTTCGAAGGCCGCTTCCAGCCTCTCGACCAGCGAGGAGCGGGCCGCGGCGACCAGTTCGGCTTCGCTGCCTGGGCATCGGCGGCGCAGGGCTCGTGAAGGTGCAAGCGACGGATCGAGAACCATCGACCAGATCCGCTGCACGATGCGCCGTCGGGTGCCCTGCCGGATACGGCTCGGCCGCGAGTGAGCCGACACGAGATCACCCACCTCTTCCGCCCATCGCTCCAGCGAATCCCGCGTCTTGTCGGCGGTGTCGCGTGTGTGACGCCAGAGGCTCTGCCCCTCGTCTGCGAGCAGCCGGCTCCCGACTTCGCTTCCCGCCCACGCTTCGGCGGCGGCCCGGGCGGCGAGCCCGGTCCGGTGGGTGAGGATGCTGGTGAGGTCGGCAACGGCCTTGGACCACGTCTTGTGGGCGGCGAGCTCCGCCAGCTCCCCGTGCTCGACCATGTTCTTCATCCCGGCCCATCCGACGGTGTACTGAACCATCACCATGGACTCCAAGAGAGTCGCCGTCGTCGCGTTCTCGTCCAGCGCTTCGACCAGTCGCCCGGCACGGTCGACGAGATTATGCACCGACGAGTAGGCATTGCTCTCGACGACGCCCCGGCACACGGCCGGATCGGATATCTTCTCCAGCTTCTCACGCAGATCACTCACCACGGCCGGGTCCAAGCCGCCGTGCCGGGGTTCGACCGTGCCCTCGGTCACGGTGAACAGGATTGACGCATCGGGCTCGTTCAGGAGGCCGCGGGCGTGCAGATGGGCTGCCAGATGCTCGAGGAGTGCGGTCTGCTGGTCGGGGTCGGCCGGCAGTCGGTTCATCACGAAGATGAGTGGGATTCCGCGCCACCGCACTTCTTGGAGGAACTCCCACGGAGCTGCGTCGGCATAGCGAGCCGGGCTGGTGACGAAGACGCACAGATCGGCGAGTGCCAGCAGGTCGAGGGCGGGACGCCCGCCCGATGGGGATATCCAGTCCACCGGAGGCGTGTCGATGAGGGTCAGGTTGGCGGTGAGCCGATCGTCACCGATCACGACCTCCGCGGCGGAACCGATCCGCCGGCGGACTCGCGCCACGAACTCGTTCCAATAGCGGGAGGAGTGATCACGGTGCGCCCACAACACCGGATTGACCGTTGTGGGCCGGCGCACACCGGCATGGCCGATCCGGTCCTGGGCGAGCGAGTTGAGCAGCGTGGATTTGCCGGATCCGCTCGGCCCGGCCACCACGGCCACGATTGGCGCCTCCGGATCCGCCAGGCGCGGCACCAGGTAGTCGCGGATCATGCGCTCGAGGCTGTCCCGAGTCTCAACGACGGAGAACGGGGCCGCGGTCAGCAAACCGAGCTTCGCCTCAGCGAACAGCTCACCGAGGCGAGCAAGCTCATCTCGCAGGGTGGGAATGGCGGCGCTATCGACCCTCATCGGGTCGATTACAGCACACCATCAGACCCCGGCACCGGACCCCGGCGGCCGATCTATGGAAACTCCCCCAGCTCCACCGTACGGTGAGTCAATGATCACAACGCAGAACGCCATCATCACAGACACGAATCCGGCGCCCGCGACCTCGACTCGATGGGCGTGAGTGCCACGATCCCGGCGCGCTGAGGCTGCTCGGCTCCGCTGCGTGATCGCGCCGGGTGGGTGCCGTCCCCCGACCTCTGATCAGGCGGCACCCGAGAGGCAGAAGAGATCCCCCGTCGAGGCCGAGATCGGAATCCGGGAAGCCAGGACCTCGAAGTCCTCGTACGGATACACCTCACGAATCAGGTCGGGGGGAACCTGGAACCAGAACCCCTCGGGGTCAACCTGGGTGGCGTGTGCCCGCAGCGCGTCGAGACCCCGCTCGAGCGTCGCCAACACGTCGACCCGGATGATCGATCGGCCGTCCTCGCTCCCCTCCTCCATCCGCTCCAGCCACCACGTGTACGGCGACGCGAGACCCCGATCGAGCATTGCCCGGTGCAACGTCCGGATCCGCCGCACCGAGAAGACCGGGGCGTACACGGCATCGATCTGCCACGGCCCCCCGGCACCCGAGAAGCGACCGGGGTCGGCGGCCGCCTCGAACACGGCCATCGAGAGAGCGTGGATTCGGAGATGATCCGGGTGCGGGTACCACCGGTGATCGTCGTACCCGAGCACCACCTGGGGACGCTCGCGCCGGACGATCTCCACGACTTCGCCCAGCACCTGCTCGAAGTCGACGTTGACGAGGGCGTCGGGATGGTGGTTCGGCTCAGAGCCCGGCATGCCCGAATCACGGTGGCCGAGGAGGATCACCTCGTGGTAGCCGATGATGTCCGCCGCCCGCTGCAACTCCTCACGACGAATCTCAGCGAGCCGCTCGATCACCTCGGGCCGATTCATCGCCGGGTTCAGGACGTCGCCTGTCTCACCGCCGGTGGCGGTGATCAGCACACACCGCACGCCCTCGTCCGAGTAGCGCGCTACGGTGCCGGCCCCCTTGGAGCTCTCGTCATCCGGATGGGCGTGCAACGCCAGCAGGGTGCGCATGGGAGAGGGTCAGGGTATCGCACCGCTGATCCGTCGGCCGCGCGCCGCGAGACCGGCCCGGTCGCCCCCTACGCGGTGGCGGCCCTCCCCTCGGCGCATCCGTCGAGCAGCGGGCAGAAAGAGCACCATGGCCCGCCGCGACGCTCCAAGTCGTCGCCGGAGTCGAACGCCGACCGAAGAGAGCTCACGAGGTCGGCCACCCGCTGGGCGGTCTCTTCGGCTGCGGCCCGGTCGGGCACCTCACCGAACCGCTCGCCGCTCCCCACCGAGACGGCCTCGATCCTCGCCGGGAGATCGTGACGTTCCAGCGCCCACAGCAGCACGTAGAACGCGAGCTGATCCTCGACGTCGCCGAGCGCCCCTGTCTTCCAGTCGACCAGGCGCGCCCCGCCTCCAGGCTGATCGAACACGGCATCGACCACCCCCCGCAGCGTGACCCCGTCCGCCGGCTCGACTTCCAGGGCGACCTCGGCCGACCGGAACCCCTCCACCGTAAGCCGCTTGAACCGCTGATAGAGATCGCCGACCTCGCAGATCACGGCGTCGAGCTGGCTCGGGCGCAGGCCGAGAGCGCCGATCTTGGGATTGAGGTTCTGACCGATCATCTCACGGCAGACCTGCCGCAGGTCGTCCGGCTCGACCGGGCCGCTCCCGAGGTGACGAGCGAAGACGCGGTGCGCCAAGTTGCCCCGGAACGCCGCCCGGCTCTCCTCCGGGTAGATGCCCCGGGTACGCCCAAGCGCCTGGGCTGGGCAGCGCCGATAGACCGTGTAGAGAGTCGCCGACACGACAACCGGCTCACCCGGCTCCACCGCAGGAAAGGAGAACATTCCTTGATCGTATCCGGGAGTGACCGAAGACGGTGAATATGGATTCCCCGAGGAAGCGGTACACTGATTGCCCGCTCGGTCCTATTCCTCGATACCGCGTGTCGCGTTGTGCGCAAGCCTCCCATATCCCAGAAGCTGCGAACCATCATCATCGCCGCCAGCCTCGCGGCGCTGCTGCTGTTTCCGTTCGTCGCATACGTGTTCGACCAGCTCGTCACGAGCGGCGAGGTCGCCCGTAACGTGTCCGCCGCCGGCGTCGACCTGAGCGGTCTCGGAGAGACCGATGCGCTGGTGGCCATCGCACAGTACGAGGAGGAGCTGCGCACGACGCCTGCTCACTTCATGGTGAACAACATCCAGTTCACCCTCGATCCGGGCGACGTCGCACTGCAGATCGATGAGGCCGCCATCGTGGCCGAGGCGCTGCAACAGCGGCACGAACGCGGTTTCCCGGCGAGTTTCTTCGGCTGGTTCGGTAGTTTTGGTGATCACATCGAACTCGAGGTCCCGATGACGATCGACCTCGATCTCCTCGACGAAGTCCTCTACGGGTGGGAACTCCAGGCCATCGACTCGCCGGCGTACGAGGGGGGCGTCATCATCAAGGACGGCCGGGCCCTCCCCGACTATCCACGAACGGGTGAGGGCATCGACCGCGATGCCTCCGCCCCACTCGTCCTCGAGGCACTCCGTACGCTCGAGCGTTCCGTCTCTATCCTGCCCACCCGCGTGCTCGAGCCCGTCCTCAGTCGATCAGACGTCGACGCCGCCGTGGCCGAGGCGGCCGCGCTCATCGACGCACCGGTCACTCTCGTCGCGTCCGATCCACCCGTGTCCGTCACCTTCACCC
This sequence comes from uncultured Acidimicrobiaceae bacterium, assembly GCA_964569015.1. Taxonomy (GTDB): domain Bacteria; phylum Actinomycetota; class Acidimicrobiia; order Spongiisociales; family UBA5794; genus CAYQEC01. The sequence goes on from CAZMSN010000018.1 coordinate 29,974, forward strand.
CCGAGGAGCTGGCGGATCTCTTCGTCAGCGACGTTCGCGATGCCTCCGCGGTCGCACTCGTCGTGGGCTTCGACGCGTCGGCGCTGGCATCGCTGTTGGAGCCATACCGGCAGGCCATCGAGCAGCCGGCACGCGAGGCCGAGTTCTTCGTCGACGAGGAGACCGAGCAGGTGACGTTGCAGCCCTCCCGCACTGCGACGCTGCTCGACGTCGAGCTGGTGACGACCGCGCTTCGGGAGGCCGCGCTCTCGCCCACCAACACCGGGCCCTTCCCGTTCGGCGAGGGAACGCCGCCTGAGTTCACCACCGAGGAAGCGGAAGCGATGGGGCCAATCACCAAGGTGTCCGGCTTCACCACCGAGTACCCGCCCGGCCAGGCCCGGGTCACCAACATCCACCTCATGGCGGACGCGGTCGACGGTGCCATCGTCCAGCCAGGAGAGGAGTACTCGCTCAACCAGTACGTCGGCCCACGGACCGAAGCGAAGGGATACGTCGAAGCGCCGATGATCCTCGGCGGCGAGCTGGTCGACAGCTTCGGCGGCGGGGTGAGCCAGTTCGCCACCACTTTCTACAACGCGGTGTTCTTCGGCTGCTACGAGGACGTGTCCCACAAGCCCCACAGCTACTACTTCACGCGGTACCCGGAGGGCCGCGAGGCAACGATCTCGTGGCCCGAGCCCGACCTCGTGTTCCGCAACGACTCCGATGCCATCATCATCATCAAGACCCAGTACACGTCGACCTCGATCACCGTGGAGTTCTACGGCAACAACGGCGGCCTGGTGTGCGAGGCGGAGCTATCGGACCGCTACAACAGCGTCGCGCCCAACGAGGTCTACGAGGCCGACCCCACGCTGACTCCCGCCGATGAGGTCGTCGACGAGGGACTGTACGGCTGGACCGTGGACGTCACCCGCATCATCACCCACCCCGACGGGCCCGAGGAGAGGGAGCACTGGACCCATCGCTACCTCTCCAGCCCCGCCATCATCCGGGTACACCCGTGCAACATGCCCGACGCCACCGACGAATGTCCGCTCCTGGTCCCGTCCGTGCTCGGCATGAGCTTCGAGCATGCCGGGTCCGCCCTGTCCGACGCCGGCTTCGTCATCGCCGCGGGAGAGACGGTACCAATCGACAATGTGGCTCAGGACGGCACGGTGATCACCCAGAGTGCCGAGGGCGGCAGCTACCTCGAGGCGGGCTCGACGGTCACGGTCAACCTCGGTGTCTACACCGAGCCGCCCACCACGACGACCAGCACGACCACCACCACGCAGCCTCCACCCGAGCCGTAGGCGCCGCGTCGTCGGCGCGGGAACATTCCGAGATCGAACGCTCTCAGCTCGAACCGGCGATTCCCAGCCGCATCACGTTCGTCGTCGCCGCCTGCCTGGGTGGAATACCGGCGGCCAGTACGAACCCGTCACCGGGATGGACGATCCCCCGCGCCAGCAGGTCCTGCTCGGCGTGCAACATCATCTCGTCGGTGGAATCCACGGTGTCGAACCTGAACGGCGTGACCCCGCTGTAGAGCGCCAGGAGCCGGTAGGTCGCGGGATGGGGCGTGTAGGCGATGATGCCGGCTCGGGGGCGGTACTTTGAAATGAGGCGCGCCGTGCTTCCCGATTCGGTGAACACGACCACCGCCTTCAGGTCGAGGCTCTGGGCGGCGTCGACGCACGCCTGGGCGATGGCGGAGGCAAAGCGGGCCTCGTCCTCGAGGAACTCGATCCCGGCCCCCTGATCGAAGACAGGATTGATCTCGGCGTCGCGGCAGATCTTGTCCATGGCAACCACCGCCCGCTCCGGGTACTTGCCGGCGGCGGTCTCCGCCGAGAGCATCACGGCATCGGTGCCGGCCAGCACCGCGGCCGACACATCGGTTACCTCGGCTCTGGTGGGACGAGGCGAGTTCGTCATCGACTCCAGCATCTCGGTGGCGGTGATGGAAACGCGTCCCCTGGTGTTGGTCCGGCGAAGGATGTCCATCTGGGCCCGTGGCACGCTCTCGAATGACAGCTCCACCCCGAGGTCGCCGCGGGCGACCATGATGCCGTGAGCCTCCTCCAGGATGCCGTCGAGGTTCCGGTAGCCGACGGTGCTCTCGATCTTGGCGATGACCGGCGTCCCCGGCACCAGCTCCTTGACCCGCCGCAGATCCGCCGCCGATGACACGAATGAGACCGCGACGAGGTCCACACCGATCTCCCGCCCGAAGGCGAGGTCGGCTTCGTCCTTCTCGGAGACGATCGGCACGTCGATCGTGATGCCCGGGAACGCCACGCCCTTGTGGTTCGTGATCTCGCCGCCTTCGACGACCCTCGCCCTGGTGCGCTCTCCATCAGACTCCTCGGCCTCGAGCACGATCAGCCCGTCGCCGATCAGGATCCTGGCCCCGGCCTGGAGCGCGGCGCATTCGAGATGCTTGACGTGGATCCGTTCCGAGGTGCCTTCCCCCTCGCCCGGCAACAGCTCCACGTGGGATCCCGCCCTCAGCGTCACGCTCCCCTCCGGGAACGTGCCAACCCTGATGCGAGGACCCTGGATGTCCTGGAGGATCGCCACCGGGACGTCGAGGCGATCGGAGGCGGCACGGACCCACTCGAAGAGCCGGCGATGGCTGTCGTGATCGCCGTGGGAGAAATTGAGGCGGGCCACGTTCATGCCGGCTTCGACGAGTCTGGTGATCGAGTCGGCGTCCGCCACCGCCGGGCCCAGCGTGGCGATGATCTTGGTCTTGCGTTCCATCGTGGCCAGCTTAGGG
>CAZMSN010000019.1:0-9854 GCA_964569015.1 uncultured Acidimicrobiaceae bacterium
ATCATCCACGGGATCGGGCCCCAGAAGTAGGAGAGGAACTTGAGGACCGGGTTCTTCTTCTCCTTGGGCAGCTCGTTGGGGCCGGCGGTGTCGAGGCGACGCTGCGCCTCCGCGCTCGTGAGGCCATCCGGAGGTGCCTGGAGGCGGTCTCGAAGCGCACCCACCGACAGTTTGGCGACGTCCTCGACGCCCGCCACCGTTGGTGCGCCACCTTCGTCGGCCTTGTCGCCCAGTGTTCCTCCTCCGGCGCCGGCATGCTCCAGCCTAGATGCGCTCGGTGAGTCTCAGCGTGGCCGCGGGCGGCGGGCGCGACCATTAGCGGGGACGTTTCGACGGTAGTGGTCGGCTTCGTGGGCAGCGGGAGTGGTGTGGCCGGGTCCGGGGGTGATCTCGCAGCGGAAGCATCGAGTACGGCAACTGCCGGCAGACGAATCACCGCGCCGATCAACCGAGTTTGCGATACTGGTGCGATGAGACGCATCACACTGGCAATCGCACTCATCCTGCTGCTCGTCGCGTGCGGAGACGGGGAAGGCACCAGCACCACCGGTGAGGAGACCTCCTCCACGGCCGAGGCGACCACCACCGAGGCCCGATCGACGACCGAGGTGACCACCACCACTGAGGCCGCGTCGACGACCGAGGCGACAGCCACCACCGAGGCGGAGACCACGACCACCGAAGCGGCCACCACCACCACCACCGAGGTGACCACCACCACCGACCCGGTCACCGTCGACCCCGGTCTGCCATCGGCCGAGAGCCGATCACTGATCCCGTGGTCCGATGTGGGCACGGGCTGGCATGTGGCGCTCTACGACGCGTCGGACGTCGATCCGATCACAGATGGCCCCGTGGTCCTCTACCTGGTGAGCCCCGATGGCACCCGCTACGAGGCGGCGTCATGGGCGCCCGACGATCGCCCCTGGGAGCTGCACGACGTGCGGCCCGACGGCACCGCAGCCATCGTCGTCGGCATGGATCCTGTGAGCCACGACACCGTGTGGGAGCTGGTCAATCTCACCAGCGGCAGCAAACAGGTCGTCCACACCGCCGGTTTCCCCGAGAACACATACTCGCGGGGCCCGGAAGTGAAGTTCACCCGGCCGACCGGAACCAACCTGGTCGTCTATCGCAGCGACGGGACCGACGAGTGGATCGAACGCCACAGCACCTCCGGAACCACGCTGGCGACGGTGTACACCCAAGACCGCATCGACGGCGAATCGCTCCTGTCGCTGTACGGGCAGAGCGGAGTCACGATCCTGGTCAAACACCACGGCGGCATCGCCTACATCCAGAACGACGGGACCCTGATCAACGAGGTCTGGATCCCGATGGACCACGACTGCGACCCCGTCAAGTGGTGGGATTCCGACACGTTCCTCGCCGCCTGCCGTGGCGGCCCCGCCTCGGCGCCCCATGAGTGGTATCACCAGCTCTGGCTGCTGGAAACCGACGGCACCGCAGGCAGTGCCCTGACCTCGATCCCCACCGGCTCGGTGGACGTGGTCGACTTCGGCTATGTCTCGGCCTATCAAGCCGGCTCCGACACCCTCCTGCAATGGGCGGGTGACTGCAGTGCAGGCGCCGCATTCGTGCTCCAGCCCGACGGGTCCGGGGTCTTGTTGTCGATGCCTTGGTTCAGCGGGGAGGGCTACCGCATCACCGACGTCGTCTCCGGCCAGATGGGCGTGTACTCGTGGGCGGCCTGCGGAGAGGAAGACGGTGCGCTCGCTGCTGCCTCCCCTGGTGGAGCATTCCTCCACCAGCTCGTGCCCCTCATCGCCGACACCAGGGGTGTGATCGCGGTGTTGCCGGTCGGTCCCTAGGCCCAACCGGTCGCAACCGAGATGCGGGTGCTTGGTGGCCGAGGCGCTCGGCTGGGCCCGAATCCGCCGGCCGCAGCGGTTGTTGGCGAAACCTGTCTCTCCAGTCTCGCCCCGTGAGTGCCGATGCATCACTAGTCAACCTGGAATCGGGCGACCGGTGCACGATATCGACCTCTCAGTGGCTTCCGACTCGGTAGCGATTCATCGCAGTGTGTTCCACGGCGCCCCTGTCGGTTTGCTCGTCCTCGACCAGGAGCGCCGCGTCGTCGAAGCCAACGCGGCGGCGATCCGCGCTCTGGGCCACGGCGAGAGCCCCATCGAGGGACGGTCTTTCCTCGAGTTGTTCTCCGAGGACTCGACGGAACGCATCGGCGAGGCGATCGAAGACGGGTTGGCGTGCGGCGGCCCTGTCCTGGGCTTGTGGGTGACGACGGTCGACGGCACCCCCGTCACGCTGGACGTGATGTCGGTCTCGGCGGAGCACGGGCCGTGGCTGGTGGCCCAAGTCCGCCACCGCGACGACGCCGGGGAGACCAAGCGGCGCTTGCACGACGAGAAGCAGCGCCATCACACCCTGTTCATGTGGGCCCCGGTGGCGCTGCGCGAGGAAGACTTCTCGGCGGTGGAAAACTGGCTCGACGGGTTGCGGCTCAGCGGCGTCACCGACCTGCCCGCCTACATGGATGAGCATCCCGACGAGGTCAGGAGCGCCATCCTCAGCATCAAGACCACTCGGGTGAACCACGCGGCGGTGCGCCTCCTCAAGGCACCCGATACACAGGAGATCATGCGCGGCTTTCGTGAGGCGGAACTGACGGGCCCGGTCGTCGATTCCTTCAAGAACCAGTTCGTGGCGATCTGGAACCGGGAGGACTACTACGAGGCTGAGTTCGTCGGCATGAACTACGAAGACGAGCCCTTCGAATGCCGCGTCAACTGGGCGATTCCCAGGATCGACGGCGTGCTCGATCTCTCTCGCATGGTGGTCGCCCTGCTCGACCTCACCGACCTGCGGGCCACCGAGCGGCGCCTGCGGCGGCTCGTTGACGACAAGGACAGGTTCATTGCCACCGTCAGCCACGAGCTGCGCACGCCGCTAGCGTCGGTGCTCGGTGTCTCCGAGGAGCTGTCCGACCGGTGGGATCACTTCGATCGGGGAGAGGCGCAGGAGCTGGTTGGTCTCGTCGCCGCCCAGGCCACCGACTTGGCGATGCTGGTGGAGGACCTGCTGGTGGCCGCTCATCTCGAGACGAGCACGATCACGGTGAGGACCGAGCCCGTTGACCTGCGCGCCGTGTGCGAGGCCGCCATCGCCGAATGTGGCCGGACCGACGCCGGCGCCGACGGGGTGGTGCTGGCGGGGGAGGATCAGATGGCACTCGGCGACGCCCCGCGGGTGCGTCAGATCGTGAGGAACCTCGTCTCGAATGCGGTGAAGTACGGCGGGGACCACATCTCGGTGGAGCCCGGCTACCGGTCGCGTCCGAGCGTCGCCGTCATCGACGACGGCGAGGGCATCCCGCTCGAGCAGCGGGAATCGGTCTTCGATGCCTACTACCGGCGAGATCGGGACACGCAGATCGTCGGATCGCTCGGGCTCGGGCTGGCGATCTCACGTGAGCTCGCCCGCTGTATGGGCGGCGACCTCACCTACCACTACCAGGACGGCCGCAGTGTGTTCCTGCTGGACCTTCCCGTGTTGCCTTCGCCGGAGCCTGCCGGCGAGGCCGGTTAGCATCCGGGTCTCGATCGCCGGACCCCGAGGCACCTATGTCACGCCGCGACACCCTGGTTCCTATCGCCGAACTCGCCGACCGGGCCATCGCCGAGCAGGCGTGGGCACGGCTGGAGGAAGCCGGCATTCCCGCCAACGTGCTCAGCGACCCGGGTCCGCTCGGGGGCACGCCGGTGACCCGGATCGAGGTGGCCCGCATGCACGTGGATGAGGCGCAGCGCCTCATCCACGATCTGGTGTTGGGGGAGTGAGGGGAGTAGGTCGGCTTCTTCAAGGGGGAACCGGCGAGCGGAGTGAGCCGAGGGGGGTGCAGGAACCCGATGCGCCGGAAGCACCCTCCCCGACTCGGTCGCCACCTTCGGTGGCGTCTCGTCGGCCCTCCCTCGAAAAGGGAGGGTGAAGGAGCGCGACACGCGCTGAGCCGAGGGGGGTGCAGGAACCCGATGCGCCGGAAGCACCGTCCCCGACTCGGTCGCCACCTTCGGTGGCGCCTCGTCGACCCTCCCTGGAAGGTGTCGCATTTCGCGGCATGAGACCCGGTGAGGGTTTCGGAGTGCGAGCAGCCGCGGTCCGTTCTGTGCCGTCAGGGGGTGAGGTGCGCTGTCGTCGTCTACCGAACCGCGGCGGCTGTGCCGATGGTGCTCGCTCGGATGACTAGCTCGGTCTCCAGCACGGTATGCGAGGGGGTCGTTGCGCCCCCTTTGATCTGTGATAGGAGAGTGCGCACGGCGCGCTTCCCCATGTGCTGCAGCGGCTGGGCCACTGAGGTCAGCGGTGGCACGAACCATTCGGACTCGATGATGTCGTCGAACCCCGTCACGGCAATGTCCTTGGGGATTTGCAGCCCGCGCTCATGAGCCGCGTGCATTGCGCCGAGCGCCATCTGGTCGTTGCCCACCACGACAGCGTCCAGATCGGGGACACGATCGAGTAGAGCGATCATCGCCACAGCGCCGCTGCGAGGAGACCAGTCGCCGGCCTCGACCGCTCGATCGTCCGGCGTCAAGCCGTGGCGCTCGAGCCCTGTGCGCCAACCGCCCTTGCGATCGATCGCCTCCTTCCACGTCTGAGGGCCCGCAATGTGCCCTATTCGCCGGCGGCCAATCGACACGAGGTGGTCGACCACCTGCTCGATCCCTCCCCAATTGTCGACGGCGACGCTCGAGTACGCATTCGATGCTCCCGCCTTGACGAAGACGACGCTCTCTGTGCCCTCAGGAAGGGCCGCCTGAATCCTCTCGACGGAGTGGCCCACGTCGGGAACCGACATGATGATGCCGTCAACATGTCGTTCGAGCAGAGATGAGATGGCAGACCCGGGATCCTCTTCCTCCATCTTGCGCAGCTCGTTGATCAGGACCGTCAATCCGTGTCGGGCGCACTCGTCAACGATGCCGGTCAACGTCTGCGCAGTGCCCACGTATCTCATCCCGGCAAGGAGAACCCCGATGGTATTGCTGCGCCGAGAAACCAAGCTGCGGGCCAGGGCACTCGGGCGATAGGCGAGCTCCGCGATCGCCGCCTCGACGGCACTCCGCGTCGCCGGTGCGACATCGGGGCGATTGTTCAGGACTCGTGACACGGTCTGAGTCGAAACCCCGCAGTTCGAGGCGACATCTCTGATGGTGACCCTACGAGGAGGGTAGGTCATGCTGGTGGCTCCCGGCCGGCATCAGATTCTCGGTGTTTCAGAATGGCGGTGCTGTGGTGACAGGATCAACGGTGCCACCGTGGCGGGACACTACACCACAATGCTGTAGTACCGTCACCCGTCATCGGTAACGATCTCGGTAACGATACCGGGATCGCTAACGGAACTATAGTCATTTCAATTCACCTGCGAACAGGACTGTCGAGGAGGGAAGGCGCGGTTCCTTCCCGCTCCTTTGGAGGGCTGGCAACATGATTCCGCAGAGGTCCCCCCGAGTAGCCACTCTTGGTCTTGACTTCGGCACCGCGAGCGTGCGCGCTGTGGTTGTGGACTGCAGCTCAGGCGCCGAGCTGGGAGAGGGGGAGGCGCAGTACCGCCACGGAAGAGACGGAGTCGTCGGCGATCCGACCGATCCACAGGTCGCTCGGCAGGATGCGTCGGACTACCTGGAGGGGCTCCGATCCGCCGTCCGGGACGTGTTGGCCGCCGCAGAATCGGAGAGCGGCTTCGACCGCAGGGACATCGTCGGCATCGGAGTCGGAACGACCGGCTCGACACCGATACCCGTCGACTCTGACGGACAACCTGTCGTGTTCGATCCCCGGTTCCGGAGCGATCCCACCGCGATGGCTTGGCTGTGGAAGGACCACACTGCGCACGCCGAGGCGGAGGAGATCACCGCGGCCGTGGCAGAGGCAAGGTTGCCGTACCTCGGCCCGTGCGGTCACACCTACTCCAGCGAGTGGTACTGGGCAAAACTGGCCCGGTACCTACGTTCGTCCTCGCCAGATCTCGTCGCCGCGACCGCGGGCTGGGTCGAACTGGCCGATTTCGTTCCCGGGTACCTGGTGGATCACCTCGACCCTGCCACCGTGGCTCGCGGGATCTGCCCAGCCGGGCACAAAGCCATGTACGACGACGAGTGGGACGGCCTGCCGTCGGGTGCATTCCTCGACAGCGTCCAGCCTGGCATGTCGGCGTTCCGCTACACCACCAAAGCGCAAGCGTCCGACACGAGCATTGGCGGCCTGAGCGCAGATATCGCGGCTGAGCTTGGGCTCCGCCCCGGCGTCGCAGTGGCGGCCGGGGCGTTCGACGCCCACGTTGGCGCCGTCGGAGCAGGAGTCGAAGAAGGCGTTCTTGTGAAGATCGTGGGCACCAGCACCTGTGATACGACGGTGGTGGCGGGAGACCGACCGCTGATCGAAGGATTGTGCGGCAGCGTTCCCGATTCGATCATCCCCGGCATGGTGGGTCTCGAGGCAGGGCAATCCGCGGTGGGCGACATCTTCGCCTGGTTTGCTTCGTCGCTGTCGCCTGGGCCATCCGGGACGAGCGACAGGCTCGAGGATCTGACCAGCGCTGCCGCCGAGCTCAAACCAGGGGCGAGCGGCCTGCTTGGGCTTGATTGGCACAACGGGAATCGGTCGGTCCTCGTCGATCCCCTTCTGTCAGGCCTGATGGTCGGCATGAGTCTGGCCACGACCGCCCCCGAGTTCTATCGAGCGCTGATCGAATCAACGGCCTTCGGGGCGCAACGCATCATCGAGCAATTCGAATCGAGCGGAGTGCCTATCGACCGGCTCGTCCTGAGCGGCGGCATCGTCAAGAAGAACCCACTGCTCGTCCAGATCTACGCCGACGTCACGGATCGCCCGATCGAGGTTGCCGGGACGAGTCAGACCTGCGCGGTTGGCGCCGCGATCCTGGCAAGTGTGGCGGCGGGTGTTCATGTCACGACGGAGGATGCCCAAGCCGTCATGGTGCCGCCTCCGGAACGAAGAGTCAGCCCGGACCCGGCCGCGGTAGCGGTCTACGGAGAGCTCTACCGGCTGTACCGGCGCCTTCACGACGCCTTTGGTGCCAACGGCGTCGGCGCTCTTTCCGACGTGATGAAGCGGCTGTTGGCCATTCGCAGATCGGTGACCGGATGACGTCGTTGAGCGAACTGCGCGAAGAAGTGTGGCGGGCCAACCTCCGCTTGCCGAGTGAAGGGCTGGTTTCGCTCACCTGGGGCAACGTGAGCGCCCGTTCCGACGACGGTTCTCTGGTCGCGATCAAACCGAGCGGTGTCCCGTATGCGGACCTCGGTCCCGATGACGTGGTCGTGTTGGATCTGGAGGGAAGAATCGTGGCCGGCGATCTCCGTCCCTCGATTGACACAGCGACCCACCTTGAGCTGTACCGAGCGTTCCCCGGCATCGGTGCAGTGGTCCACGCCCACAGCACATACGGCACGGCCTTCTCTCAAGCGCGCCTGCCGATCGATTGCCTCGGCACAACCCATGCCGACCACTTCGCCGGGCCCATCACGGTCACTCGGCCGCTGAGCCCCGATGAGGTGGGAGAAGGCTACGAGGTGCACACCGGCCGCGTGATCGTCGAACACATGCTCGACACGGGCCGCGATCCGCTGCACGTGCCGGCAGTGCTGGTGGCCGGCCACGCTCCATTCGTATGGGGAACCACGCCCGCCGCGGCCGTTGACAACGCTGTAACGCTTGAGGTCTCCGCCCACATGGCATTGGTCACGCGCCTGCTGTCCGGGGGTAATCCACCTGTGCTCGAGTCCTGGATCCTCGCGACGCACCATGAGCGCAAGCACGGCAAGAACGCCTACTACGGACAGGGGGAAGGATGATCGACCCAACGAGATACGAGCTCTGGTTCGTGACGGGCAGCCAGCATCTGTACGGCGAAGAGACGCTGGCCCTCGTCGCCGAGAACGCGACGCGGATCGTCCAGTCGCTCAACGCAAGCGGCGAGATCGTCCTTGACATCGTGACGAAGCCGGTGATGACCTCCGGCGAAGCCATCAGCACTCTCGTGCGGGAGGCGAACGCCGATCGTCGTTGTGCCGGTCTCGTGCTCTGGATGCACACGTTCTCACCCGCCCGCATGTGGATCATGGGTTTGGAGGAGCTGAGCAAGCCCTACCTGCACCTGCATACCCAGGCCGCTCGCGACCTGCCGTGGTCCACGATCGACATGGACTACATGAACGCCCACCAGGCGGCCCACGGTGACCGTGAGTTCGGGTACCTCGCCGCCCGGCTCCGATCACGCCGCAAGATCGTCGCCGGCCACTGGAGCGACCCGAGGGTGGTAGGCCGCCTGGGTGTGTGGGCCCGATCGGCGTTCGCCGTTGCCGATGCCAAGGGAGGCCGTATCGCCCGCTTCGGTGACAACATGCGGGAGGTCGCCGTCACCGAAGGTGACAAGGTCGAGTTCCAGCGTAGGTTCGGGTACGAGGTCAACGGATACGGCGTCGGTGAGCTGGTCGCGCGGATCGCCGACGTGTCGGATGCCGATGTGGCTGGGCTTTGTGACGAGTACGACGAGACCTACCGGATGGTCCCTGAGCTCCAGCCCGATGGTGACCGCAGGGACTCGCTCGAGGTCGCCGCTGCGATCGAGCTCGGGCTCCGGTCGTTGATGGAGAACGGTGGATTCGTCGCATTCACCGACACCTTCGAGGACCTGCACGGCCTGCGACAGCTTCCCGGGATCTCGGTGCAACGCCTGATGGCCGACGGCTACGGTTTTGGCGCCGAAGGAGACTGGAAGACTGCCGCGGTCGTGAGGGCGATGAAGGTGATGGCATACGGTTCTCAGCACGGGACCAGCTTCATCGAGGATTACACCTATCACCTCGATCCGGACGGTTCTTTCGTGCTCGGCGCCCACATGCTCGAGGTCTGTCCGTCACTGGCCGCGGATACGCCCCGCTGCGAAATCCACCCCCTGACAATCGGCGGACGGGAGGACCCGGTACGGCTCGTGTTTGACGCCGCCCCGGGTCCGAGCGTGAACGCCTCCGTTGTGGACATGGGCAACCGGTTCCGGATGACCGTCGCCGTGGTGGACGTCGTCGAGCCGCCTGCGACGATGCCACGCCTCCCTGTGGCGCGCTCACTGTGGCGGGCGCGGCCCGACCTCTCGACTGCGGCGGAGGCTTGGCTCCTCGCCGGTGGTTCCCACCACTCGGGCCACAGCCGTGCGCTCACCGTGGAGCACATCGAGGATTACGCCCGGATTGTCGGGGTCGAGCTCGTCGTCATCGACGAGTCATGCGATCTGCGTGCCCTCGACAGGGAGCTGCGGTGGAACGATGCCGCCTATCGACTGTCGTCGTTGTGATCGGACGACACCGCGTGGCTGGCGTCGCGGTGCAACGCGGAGTTTCCCCGAGGGCCTCGTTGGCTCATGTGCCTTCCGGCTGGTTGACACGGAGCAATGGCGGAGCATAGGATCGTGAGCGTTCCCGGGAACGTTCACGAGGGACTCTCAGGATGCGGCAAAGCCATCCCGAATCGGTGGATCGTTTTCGCTTCGGAGGGAGGAAGTAGACGGCGCCACGGCGACACGACTCTGCCGATCCTCGGGTGAAGGAAGCAACGTAAACGCGAGCCTGTTCGCGAGGCGAGACGATGGGCGGGCTTCTTCATCAGCAGCCCAGATCCGGCAATGAGGCATTCTCTGCTCATGTTCTCTGCTCATAGAATCGACACACGGGAGGAAGGCAGATGATGATATCGAAATCGAGAATGTGGAGGTCGGCCTGGCTCGTTTCCGTCGCTGTGCTGGCGATGGTGGCAGCCGGGTGTAGCTCCGATGATTCCGCCAGCGACACGAC
>CAZMSN010000019.1:9954-18309 GCA_964569015.1 uncultured Acidimicrobiaceae bacterium
ACCTGCCCAGGGCGGGTGGTGCAGTGGCACCGACATCGTGTTCTTCCCCGGTGGGCCCGAAGGAGGCCCCTTCGCCACGGTCGTCTACCAAGGTGCCGTGGCCGCCGCCGAAGTACTCGGTGCGAACGTCGACTTCGTGTGGTCCGATTGGGACCCGGAGAAGATGCTGACCCAGTTCCGCGAGGTTGTCGCCACCGGTCCTGATGGCATCGCCATCATGGGACACCCCGGCAGCGACGCCTTTGGCCCTCTGGTTGATGAGGCGGAGGAGGCGGGAATCATCGTCACCAGCCAGAACACGACCCTCGAATCGATCGAGGCCAAGTACGCCAGCAGCGGTTTCGGCTACGTGGGAGCCGAACTGTATTCGGCCGGACATGCGCTTGGAGCCGAGGCCGTTAGCCGCTTCGGGCTCGTCGAAGGCGACCAGGCGATGGTCTGGGGCTTGCTCGCACAGGCAGGCCGCGGTGAGCGGACGAAGGGCGTCATCGATGCTCTGGAGGAAGCCGGCCTGACGGTCGACTATCTCGAGATCGACGATGCCACGAACGCCGATGCCGCTGCCGGTACCGCAACGTTTGTCGGATACGCATCAGCCAATCCGAACGTCAAGCTGGTCGTTACTGATCACGGTGCCTTGACCGCGGCGCAGCAGACGTACTTCACGGCTGCGGGCTTCGGCCCCGATGATGTAATTGGTGCCGGTTTCGACCTGAGCTCGTCGACGGTCGAAGCCATCCGTGCCGGTTGGACGGACTTGGTCATCGATCAGCAGCAGTACCTGCAGGGCTTCCTGCCGATTCTGCAGATCTGCCTGACCGACATGTACGCCTTCACCGGCCTTCATATCGACACCGGTGCTGGCTTCGCGCACGCCGATAACGTCGACTTGCTTGCTGATCTCGTCGCAGAGCAGATCCGCTAGTAGGCGACCTTGACCCTGTTGTGGCCGAGACTGGAATCAAGAAGGATGTACGGAATTGCCTGAATCACCACCTGCGGATCCATCGAGCACGACTCCGCGCCTCGAGGTGCGGGGCGTCTCGAAGAAGTTCGCAGAGATGCAGGCGCTCACCAACGTCGATTTCAGTCTCGGTCGCAACGAGATCGTAGGTCTCATTGGAGACAACGGTGCAGGAAAATCAACACTCATCAAGCTGATCTGCGGCTATCACCAGCCCGACGAGGGCCAGGTGCTTTTTGACGGCAGACCGGTCAAGAACTTGACCGTCGAAGGCGCTCGGCAACTCGGTGTTGAAGCCGTGTATCAGGAGCGAGCTCTCGCCGATCTGCAGACGCTATGGCGCAACATCTTCATCGGAAGGGAGTTGCACACCCGAGGTGGGTTCCTGCGGGTTGGAGCGATGCGGCGAGAGACGGCTGCATTGATGCGCGAATCGATGGGATTCACCTCGACGGCGGTCACGCCGGAGTCGTTCGTCAAGACCTTCTCTGGAGGCGAAAAGCAGGGGATCGCGATCGTGCGGGCCCTTTACTTCGATGCGGATATCGTCATTCTCGATGAACCTGCCGTTGGTCTGTCTGTGAAGGAGACCGACAGGCTGATCGCTTTCGTGCGCTCCATCAAGGCGGCCGGGAAATCGGCCATTCTCATCGACCACAACATTTTTCACGTGTACGAGGTGGCGGATCGTGTGGTCGTGCTCGATCGCGGAACAGTGGCTGGTCAGTTCAGGCCAAAGAATCGAACAGTGGGAGAGCTCACTGAGATCATGCGTGAGATTGCGGAAACGGGCAAATCGTCGGTGGCGGATGACGAGCATGTAGACATCCCCGAAACCGCTGAGGATGCATTGTGAGAGGACCGATGAGCACCCCAGAACCCCCCCTCCTGTCCGACCTCGCTCCGGCAGCCGGGTACGGCGGCGGTGTGTCGCTGCGGCGGGATTCAAGGCGCTTCATGCGCACCTTCGCCGGCCAGATCGGGATCACCGCGGCCTTCCTCCTGCTGTGGCTGGCATTTGTGGTCTCCGCCCCCGAGACGTTTCTTTCGGGCAAGATCTACTCGGCGTACGCAGCGACGATTCCATTGTTCGGAATTGTCGCCATGCCGTTGACACTGGTGATCGTCGCCGGGGAGATCGATCTTTCGTTCCCGTCCACGATGGCACTGGGGATGGTGGGCTTCGTTCTGGTCTGGGAGAATACTGGGAACGTCCCACTGGCTTTGTTCGTAGCGCTTCTCGTAGGCGCAGCGGCCGGGATCTTCAATGGTCTCGTCATCGTTTATGCGGGGGTGCCCGCGCTCGTCGCCACAATCGGCACGCTCTTCTTGTTCCGCGGCCTGTCCCTCGTCATCATGGGGGGGAGGAATGCTACCCTTGGGGCGACTACCGGTTCGTACGCCTACAAAGCCACCGTCGGCAAGTTCCTCAATATCCCTGCGCAGTTCCTCTGGCTCCTGGGATTCGCAGTCGTCATGTGGGTCCTGCTCAACCGGCACCGTTTTGGCGCCGCTGTCTATGTGCTCGGCGACAACGCCGAGACCGCTGCGCTTCAGGGTATCAAGACCAATCGAGTGCGGATAGTTCTCTTCGTCCTCGTAGGGGTGTCGGCAGCGTTTGCAGGGGTCCTCTCGAGCCTGTTCATCGTCTCGTTCTTTCCCTCGGTTGGAGAAGGCCAGCTTCTCCCAGCGCTGGCCGCCGTCTTCGTGGGCGGCACGTCCGTCTTCGGGGGCAAGGGCACGATATGGGGTACCTTGCTCGGCGCCTTCATGATCGGCACCATCAACGCTGGCATCGTGGCCAGTGGGCTCACCGGTTTCTACACGCAGTTCATCTACGGGTCGGTGATCATCGTCTCGGTGTCGATCCATGCTCAGGTTCAGAGGCGCTTCGGCTGAACGCATGCTGAGGGGGGACCGAGCGGAGCGAGCCGCCTTCTACTCTTCCTCCCTTGCTGAGGGGACCGGGGAGCGGGGCGAGCCAAGGGGGGTGCGAAGACGCGACATCCCTCACGCGGGTGATCCCTCCCGAAGGGAGGATCACCCAGGGAAGATTCGGGTCAGTGGGTGTGACCGTGCTCGCCGTCTCCGGCCGCGGCCTCGATCTGCCGGCGCACGTCGTCCATGTCGACGGACTGTGCCTGGTCGATGAGGTCGGTGAGGGTGTCCTCCGGCAGGGCGCCCGGCTGCGAGAAGATGCCGATCTTGTCGCGGAAGATCATCAGGGTCGGGATGGAGCGGATCTGGAAGTAGGAGGTCAGCTCCGGCTCTGCCGCGGTGTCTACCTTGGCGAACACCACGTTCGGGTAGGACTCGGACACCCTGTCGTACACCGGCGCGAAGACCTTGCAGGGCCCGCACCAGTCGGCCCAGAAATCGACCAGAACCATGTCGTTGTCGACGATGGTCGACTCGAAGTTGTCCTTGTTCAGCGTGATGATTGCCATTGGTGGTGACTCCGGTTGTTGCGTATCGAAGGAACGACGCCGGTCGGCCTCGTCGCGGACCCTAACATATGCGTAGATCCGCATATTCCCTCGGTCCGGTCCGGTTGGGACCGCTGCCGCGCCCTCGTACACTTCCCTGCCGTGCCTTCGGCCACCCCTCTCGTCGATCTCCACGGCATCGCGGCCCGCATCGGAGTCACGCCGATCCTGCGCGACGTCGATCTGACTCTCGGCCCCGGCGAGTCGATCGGGCTGATCGGCGCCAACGGCGCGGGCAAGACCACCTTGCTGCGGATCGTGGCGACCCTGCTGCGGCCGAGCGCCGGCACTGGCACGGTCCTCGGTGCCGACCTCACCGGGCCCGACCGCTACGACGTCCGGCATCGCATCGGCCTCATCGGCCACGTGCCCGCGCTCTACCCCGAGCTCACTCTGACGGAGAACCTCGCCTTCGCAGCCCGCGTCTGCGGCATCGACCCGAGCCGGTCGCAGGACGCCCTCGAGGTGGTCGGTCTCGCCGCCGCCGCCGGTCGCCGGGCCGGCGAGTCGTCACACGGCATGCAGCGACGGGTGGAGTTCGCCCGCGCGCTGCTGCTCGAGCCGGAACTGCTGCTGCTCGACGAGCCCCACACCGCCCTCGACCCTGCCGCGGTGGAGCTGGTCGCCCACGTCGTCGACGGGGTGCGCAAGCGAGGCGGCGCCGTCGTCGTGGCGGCGCACGACGCCGCCCGAGTGGCACCGCTGGTCTCCTCCACCGCCGAGGTGAAGGGAGGGTCACTGCGATGAGCGGCCCTGTCCGCTTCTGGCCGCAGGCGTTGGCGATCGCCCGCCGCGACCTCGATCGGGAGCGCCGCTCCAGCGAGGTGGTGTGGATCACGATCCCGTTCGGCGCCGTCGCCCTCCTGCTGATCCCGCTCGCCATCGGCACCAACGAGAAGCTGCTGCGCGATATCGGGCCGGGCATGTTCTGGGTGGTGGTGCTGCTCTTCGGCGTGCTCACCTCGGTGCGGCGCACCAGTGTCGAGACGCCCGCCCAGCGGGACGCGGTGGCGCTGCTGGGCATCGACCCCGCCGCGGAGTTCACCGGCAAGGCGATGGCGTTGACCGTGATGCTCATCGGATTCGAGCTGCTGGTCGGCGCCGCCGCCGTCGCCCTCTACGACATCGACCTCACCGGATGGCCCTGGCTGCTGCTCGTGATTCCCCTCGTCGCCGTCGGGCTCGCCGAGCTGGGCACCCTCTCGGGATCCATCGCCACCAGCGTCAACGCCGGGCCGGCGCTCATCCCGTTCCTGGTTGCCCCGTTGGCGATCCCGCTCCTGCTCGGCGCCACCCAGGGCATCGAAGCCATACACCAGGGCGAAGGTATCGTTTCATGGATGCTGCTCATGGCGATCGTCGTGCTGGCGCTCGCCGTCGCCGGGGTGTTGACCGCCCGCCCGCTCCAGGAGACCCGATGACCGATGCGGCGAGCCGTCGCTCGTTCCCTCGTTGGCTCGACATCGTTGCGGTGCTCGGGGTGGCGGCAGCGCTCGGCTTCGCCCTCCTCACCCCCGCCGAGCGTACCCAGGGAACCCCGGCCCGCATGCTCTACCTCCATGTGCCGTCCATCTGGCTCGCCTATGTCGCCTTCGTCGTGACGCTCGCCGGCAGCGTCGCCTACCTGGCCACGCGGCGGATGCACTGGGACCACCTCGCAGTCTCCTCCGCTGAGATCGGGGTGGTCTTCACCGGCATCGCCATCGTCGACGGGATGATCTGGGCCAAGCCGATCTGGGGCGTGTACTGGACGTGGGACGCCCGGCTCACCCTCACCGCCGTCATGTTCTTCGTCTACCTCGGTTACCTGGCGCTGCGGCGCACGATCCCGGATCCACCCGCGCGGGCCGGCCGGGCGGCGATCCTGGGCATCGTCGGCGCGTTCCAGATTCCCCTCGTGCATTTCTCGGTGATGTGGTGGCGCACCCTGCACCAGCCGCCGACGCTGCTGCGCCCCGACGACATGCAGATCGACGGACCGCTGCTGGCGGCACTGTGGATTGGCGTCGCCGCCTTCACCGTGCTCTATGTCGCCCTGATGCGACACCGGATGGAGCTGGCCCGCATCGAACTCGTGTCGTACGGCGAGGCGATCGCCACGGTGGGGCCGGTGGCCGGCGACGCGGTGGCGGCCCCCGAGGTCACGGCGGGAAGGAGCGGCTTGTGAAGTGGGTCATCCTCGGCTACACCGTCACCTACGGCGCTCTCGCCGGGTACGTGGCGTCGCTCACCGTCCGGCTGCGCAATGCTCGCGGCCGCCTCGCCGAGAAGCTGTGACGTGAGGCGCTACACGCCGTTTGTGCTTCCCGCGGTGCTGATGATCGGCGTGCTCGTCGTGCTGCTCTTCAATCTCACCGGCAACCTCGTCTACTTCAGTACCCCGAGCGAGCTGGTCGAGCGCACCG
Source organism: uncultured Acidimicrobiaceae bacterium (assembly GCA_964569015.1). Classification (GTDB taxonomy): domain Bacteria; phylum Actinomycetota; class Acidimicrobiia; order Spongiisociales; family UBA5794; genus CAYQEC01. The sequence goes on from CAZMSN010000019.1 coordinate 15,810, forward strand.
ACCTACTTACCGATCGGCTCCGCCTCGGGGGCCAGGTCGCCGCCGGGACCGTCGCCGTCGAGGGAGACACGATCCGTTTCACGCTCACCGACGGCCACCAGAGCGTGGAGGTCATTCATCAGGGCACCCCGCCGCAGCTGTTCGAAGACGGCGCCGGCGTGGTGGTGGAGGGCACCTGGGACGGCCGGGAGTTCCACTCCGACACCATGCTCATCAAGCACGACGAGCAGTACCGCACCGAGGACGGCGAGGTGTACGATCGGTCGAAGCACGAGCTCGGCGAACCATGATCGCCCTCACCGGATACCTGGCGATCGTGGCGGCGGTGGTGGCTTCGGCGTGGCTGGCGGTCGCCGGATTTCGGGCCGCCCGCTCCGACAACGACGAGCGATCCATGCGGACGCCCGCCGCTCTGCTCGTGGGCGGCGCTCTCGTCGCCTTCCTGGCGCTCGAGGCCGGGCTGGTGAGCCACGACTTCACGATCGAGTACGTCGTTGAACACTCGTCGCGATCGACCCCGCTCGTCTTCTTGCTGGCGAGTGCCTGGGCGGCCCTGGAGGGGAGCATCGTGCTCTGGGGCCTGGTGCTGGCCGGCTTCGCTCTCGCCGTCGCCCGCACCGTTCGGCGTGGTGACCGGCTCGGGGCGGGCGCCCTCGCCGTCATCGGTGTCGTTGCTCTCTTCTGGTTCGGCATGATGGCGACGGTCGCCAACCCGTTCCGGGTCTGCACCGAGGTGGCGGGTGACGTGTGCCGGGCGTCGAGCTGGTTTCCGCTCGCCGCGGCCACCGCTCCGCTCGACGGCCTCGGCGTCAACCCGCTCCTCCAGAACAACATCCTGATGGCGATCCACCCGCCCGTGCTCTACCTGGGGTTCGTCGGCTTCACCGTGCCGTTCGCCTTCGCCATCTCCGCCCTGGCACGGGGCGAGCAGGGGCACGTCTGGCTGGAGCGCACCCATCGCTGGTCACTCGTCGCCTGGACGTTCCTCACCCTCGGGATCCTGCTCGGGATGTGGTGGTCGTACACCGTGCTCGGATGGGGCGGCTACTGGTCCTGGGATCCGGTGGAGAACGCCGCCCTCATCCCGTGGCTCGCAGCCACCGCCTTCATCCACTCGGCGGCGGTGCAGCGCAAGCGCGGCATGCTCCAAGGTTGGAACCTCGTGCTCATCATCTCGACGTTCGCCCTCACCATCCTCGGCACCTTCCTCACCCGCTCGGGCACCATCGTCTCCGTCCACTCGTTCACCCAATCCGGGGTCGGCCCTGCGCTGCTCGGCTTCCTCATGCTCGTCCTGCTCGGCTCCTTCGGCTTGCTCGCCTGGCGGTCCCACCTCGTCGCATCGGCTCGGCGGCTCGATTCTCTGGCCAGCCGGGAAGGGGCACTCCTCCTCAACAACCTGGTGTTGACCGTGTTCGCCTTCGCGGTGCTGGTCGGGACGTTGTTCCCGATCCTGGCGGAGGCCTTCTCCGGAGCGCGGGTCTCGGTGGGCAGGCCCTTCTTCGACCGGATCACGCTCCCGCTCGCCCTCGTCCTGCTGCTCGCCATGGGAATCGGGTCGATCACGCCCTGGCGGGTGGCCAGGGCCACAGTGGTGTGGCCGCGGATCCGGACCCCGTTGCGGACGGCGCTCGTGGTCGGCGCCGCCACCGTGCTCGTCGGGGTCCGCTCCATCCCGGTGGTCGCCGTCGTGGTGCTGGGCTCTCTCGTCATCGGTGTCGCCGTGCGCCGCCTCTGGGAACAGACGGCCGCGGTGCGCCGCGGCGGGGCGTCAGCCGGCGCGGCCGCCTCTCGTGTGCTGCGCGGTGATCCCGGCTATTGGGGCGGGCAGATCGCCCATGTCGGGGTGGCGCTGGTGGCGATCGCCGTCGCAGCATCGACCGGCCTCGCCGCCCGCCACGAGGTGACGCTGACCGAGGGGGAATCGGCGGTGGTGGGCGACTACTGCTTGGAATACCTCGGTGCCACCACCCGCAACGAGCCGCAACGCACCGTCACCGGGGCCCGCATCCGGCTCCTGCGCGCCGACTGCGAGCGTGAGATCGTGGTGCTCGAGCCGACCGTCAACGAGTACCGGCGCCCCCCTTCGGTTGCTTCCCCGGCGGTGCACACCGGCGTCTTCGAGGACACCTTTGTGTCCCTCATAGGGGGCACCACCAGCGAGATCGTGCTCGGCGTGTCTGTCTTCCCACTGCAATGGCTGCTGTGGGCGGGGGGCCTCGTCACCGCCGCCGGGGGCGCGTGGGCCTTCCTGGGGCGCAGGGCCCGCAAAGGCCTGGCTCGGAGAGAGCGGGCTGGGGAGCGCATCCATGTATGAGGTGATACGACGCCTGCTCGGCTGGGCGATACCCGTGGCGGCAGTGGTGGTGATGATCGTCGGGCTCTGGCCGGACGGCGAAGCGCTCGACCCCGCCGACCGTGTGCAGTCGGTGGCCGCCGGGATCCGCTGCCCGTTCTGTAGCGGTGAGTCACTGGCGGGCTCCACCTCACAGGTCGCCCG
>CAZMSN010000019.1:18409-31219 GCA_964569015.1 uncultured Acidimicrobiaceae bacterium
CTGGTCGACGTCGACCGGCAGCGCCTCGCCGGGGAGCTGGACGACGTGTGGGCGGAACGGCTGCGCGCCACCTACGCGGACGAGCGGACCGATCTCCAGGAGCGCCTTGCCGCCGTCGAGGACGGAGCCGAGGAGACCCCGGGCTGGAGGCGGCGCCGAGTGGCAATCGCTGCCGTGATCGTGGCTATCGCCGCGGTCGGGATCACCGTCGGCGCCGTCGCCGCCATCGAGGCCCGTAACAGCGGGAGCGAAGATGCCGAGCCCGGCGTCATCGGCGGGCAGGGATTCGATTTGGCAGAGGTGACGAACGAGGAACTCGAAGAGGTCGTCGCCCAGTTCCCCAACGGCGTCCCGATGCGCCTGGTTCTTGCCCACCGCTACTTCTACGACGGCGATTTCGACAAGGCGTTCGAGCACTACATGATCATCCTCGAGGAAGAGCAGCATCCGGAGGCGCTCGCCAACGTCGGCTGGATGACCTTCGTGTCGGGCCGGGCCGACGTCGCAGCCGATCTCGTGGAACGGAGCCTCGAGATCGATCCCGAGGCGGAGATCTCGCACTGGTACCTCGCCAAGATCCGCTTCGAAGGGCTCGACGATCCCGCCGGCGCCATCGAGCCGCTCGAGACGCTGCTGAGCTCCGACGACCTTCCCGACGAGGTTCGCACCGAAGCCGAGCGCATGCTGGCGTCGGCGAGGGAGGAAGCCGAATGACTCCCGAGCAGACTCGCCGCGGCAGCGTCGTGCTCTGGCTGATCCTCGCCGCCGGGTTGGCGGTGATCGTGCTCGGGGTCATCTTCGCCGGGAGGCTCGGCTCCGATCCGACACTGACACCGTCTCCGCTGATCGGCGAGCCGATGCCCGACCTCGTCGTTCCGTACCTCGAGTTCAACGAGGACCTCCACCTCGCCGACCTCAGGGGAGACATCGTCGTGGTCAACTTCTGGTCTTCGCGATGCCTGAGCTGCCGCGCCGAGCACGAGGCGCTGGTTGCCGCCGCCGCCGATTTCGCCGAATTCGACGTGTCCTTTGTGGGCGTGCTCTACCAGGACTCGGTCGCCAACGGCCTCGACTTCCTCGCCGAGTCGGGGCGAGGCGAGCCCTACCTGTATGTCGAGGACGTCGGCTCCCGCACCGCCCTCGAGTTCGGGGTGCTCGGGCTTCCCGAGACGTACTTCGTCGGCCGCACCGGAACCATCGTCGGCAAGGTGAGCGGCCCGGTGAGCCGAGAGCTGCTCGACGCCACACTCGAGGCCCTGATCCTCGGCCGGGCCATCGACGAACAGATCGTCACCGACGACGTTGAGGTTGTCGAGTAGTGCCGGTCAGCCGCCGTCGAAGCACCCGATTCGAGCGCCGTCAGCGGGTGAGCACCCGACGGAGCTGCCACGAGGCGATGGCGTACAGGACCACGGCGTAGGCGAGAAGAATCCCCAGGTAGGGAAGGATGTCCACCAGCCCGCCGCCGTCGAGCACCAGGTTGTCGAATGCCTCCAAGCCCCAGGCGTGCGGCGTGACATGGGCCACTTTCCACAACCCGGGCGAGAGCCACTTGAACACCTCGAGCGGGACCATGCAGCCGCCGAGGGCGGCGAGGCCCAGGCCGAAGAGGACCCCCAGGCCGCTCGCCTGCTGGTCATTGTTGAACAGCGCACCCATGAGCATCGCCGCGCCGCTTCCGACGAGGGCGAAGACGAGCAACACGGCGGCCGCTCCCAGCGGGTCTCCCCAGTCGACGCCGAAGACCAGCCAGGTGCCGAGCATGATGAACAGCCCCTGCACGAGAGCCACCGAGTAGCGCCCAAGGCCCTCGCCGATCAGGACCGTGCGGGCCGTGGTGGGCGTCGAGATCATGCGGCGGGCAACTCCGAGGCGCCGCGTCTGGATCAGAGCGCCTGAGCTGGCGGTCGACGTCAGGAAGATGTAGAGCAGCAGCATGGTGTGGGCGCTCGAATCGAACCGGCCGAGACGCGACAGAGAGAATGCCTCGCCGGACGCCGTCGTGGTGACTTCGATGGGAGCGAGGTACGGCTCGACCTCGGCGGCGGCGGCCAAGCCTTCGGCGAACGTGCCGACTCCCTCGGCCTCCACGAACTGGGCGGCGCGCAGCAGCGAGCCCTGCTGGGTGATCACCGACTCCACGCTGGTGCGGATCGCTCGGGTGTCGTCGATCGAGTCCGTCACGAACTCCACGTCGATGGAGCCGCCGGCACTGATGGTCTCCTCGTAGCCGGCCGGGATCACGAGCCCGGCCTCCAGCTCGCCGCGTTCGACGGCCCGCACCAGCGCATCGCGGGAATCGAAGACGGCGACACGAACGTCCCCGGACGCGTCGAGGCGGGCGGAGAGGTCGGCGGCCAGCTCGCCCGTGCCTTCCGTGAGGAGCCCGAGCCGGGGAGTGGAGTCGCCGCCGAAGGAGGCGCCGAGGATGAGGATCATCAGGATCGGGGCGATGAACACCCAGAACACGTTGGAGCGGTCTCGCAGGAAGCGACGCAGGTTGGTGGCGGCGATGACGAGGCTCTTCACGGCGCCAGCCCCTTGCGGAGGCGGATCAGGGCAATGCTTCCGGTCGCCAGCGCGAAGGCGAGCAGCGCCACCACCGCCGGGACGATGTCGGCGAGATTGCCGCCGGCCAGGTCACCGAGGCCCTGCATGAACCAGCCGTGGGGTGTGAGGAAGCGCATCTGGGCAAGCACGCCGCCGGCCTGCGCGATGGGGAAGAAGGTACCTCCGAGGAATCCGAGCACCATCCCGATGATCCCGGCGAAGTTTCCCGCCTGCTCGGCGGTCTTGGCGAAGCCGGCCACGATCGCCATGATCCCCATCGCCGCCATGGTGCCAGTCACTATCAGCAGCAGAACCCCGATCGGATTCCCCCAGTCGGCGCCGAAGAGGAGGGTGGTCGCCACCACCAGGATGCTCATGCTCACCACCCCGAGCACAAAAGCCGTGATCGCCTTTCCGAGGATGATCGAAGTCCGCTTGATGGGGGCTGCCAGCAGCCGGCTCAAGGTACCGGTGTTGCGCTCGTCGAGCAGCCCGTTGACGCCGAACTGGACGGTGAAGAACAGGAAGAAGATCGCCAGCCCGGCGGCGTAGAACGTGTTGCCGCTGAGCTGCTTGACGGTGGTCGTCACGTTGGTGATGCCGACGGCCTCGGGGAGGCTCAGAAACCGTGTCCCGGCGTCTGCGCGGTCGCCCGAGGCGCCGAGGTGCTCGGTGGTGGCCACCGCCAGCCGGGTCGCGTCCAGCTGGCTGGCAAACCCATCGGCGACTGACACCGCCACGCTCGCCTCGGTGCCGCCCCCTTCGTTAACGATCACTTCCATCGCCGCCGGCCGATCCGATTGCACGACCTCCGAGAACCCCGTCGGGATCACGAAGGCGGCGTCGGCGCTCTCCTCGCTACCGAAGGGATCGGAAGCCGCTTCGACGAGGGCCGTGGCGGCGTCGACCGAGTCGACCGCGACCACCTCAATGATCCCCGCCCGCTCCATGCCACCAAGGACCTCGTTGACGAACACCGCCGCAATCGGGCCGCCGTCCTGATCGGCTACCGCGTAGGTGGCGTCGAACTCGAAGTCCTGGATCGGGTTGAACACGAAGCTGAAGATGGCGGCCAGTCCCAGCGGGGCGATGATCCCGAGAATGAAGGCCGAGCGGTCGCGGATCCGCTCTCTCATGTCCTTGGCGGCAATGGTGAAGGCGCTCTTCATCATCAGTCCCGCAGGGCTCTCCCGGTGAAGTGGAGGAAGACCGATTCCAGGTCGGGCTCATCGACATCCACCCCCGACACGGTCACCCCGGCATCGGCCACCGCGGCGAGGATGCCGGCGAGCCGGCTCGAGGCGTTGTCGACCAGCATGTCGATGCCCCCGTCACGGGCCCCGGCCTCGTCGATGCCTTCGAGGGCGGTCAGCGCCCTGGTGGCGGGCTCCACCGCCCCCGAGATGGTGAGGCGGACCCGGTCGCGCTGGCCGACCATCCGCACCAGCTCGGCGCGGGTTCCTTCGGCCATGAGCTGCCCGTGGTCGATGATGCCGACCCGGTCGCAGAGACGCTCGGCTTCCTCCATGTAGTGGGTCGTGTAGAGCACCGCCATGCCCGCGCCGCTGAGGCGCTCGACGCTCTCGAGGATGGCGTTGCGGCTCTGTGGGTCGACGCCCACCGTCGGCTCGTCGAGGAGGAGGAGCCGGGGAGTGTGCAGCAGGCCGATGCCGATGTTGAGCCGCCGCTTCATTCCTCCGGAGAACTTGCTCACCCGGTCGTCGGCGCGGTCCACCAGCCCGGTGGTCTCGAGCACCTCGGCGATCCGGCGCTGCGACTCTTTGCGGGGCATGTCGTACAGCCTGGCGAAGAAGGCCAGGTTCTCGGCCGCCGTCAAGTCGGGGTAGATGGCGATGTCCTGCGGGACGAGGCCGATACCGCGGCGCACTTCGGTGGTGGAGGAAGTGAGGGGCTCACCGTCGAGCGTGACCTCTCCGGCATCCCGTTCGAGCAGGCCGACGACCATCGAGATCGTGGTCGTCTTGCCGGCGCCGTTGGGGCCGAGCAGCCCGTAGGTCTCACCCTCGGCGATGTGGAATCCCACACCATCCACCGCTACCAGGTCGTCGAACGTCTTGCGCAGGCCCTGGCACTCGAGTACGTGCGTCATGATCATCCCCCGCCGGCGCCCCGGCCTCGATGCGTGGTTCTGTGGCGCGTGCGCCGATCGTAGCCACCAGGCTTTCCCGCGGCACATTGGGCCGGCGCGGGGCGTGGGACCGGGCGCAGCAGGGTCCCCGTCTACTCGGCGCCGGCCGCGAACCACCTCGTGAACCACGCTCTGGCGAGCTCGGCGACCTGCGACAGTGTTCCCGGCTCCTCGAAGAGGTGGGTCGCCCCTGCCACGACGGCCACCTGGTGCTCACAGGTCAGCCGCTCTGCCACCTCCCGGTTGAGGCCCAGCACCACGTCGTCGTTGCCGCCGACGATCAGCAGCGTCGGTGCGGCGACGTCATCGACGTGCCGGGCGAGGTCGGGTCTCCCGCCCCGGCTCACGACGGCGGCTGCGGCACCGCCCAACCGTGCAGCGGCGTCGATGGCGGCGGCGGCCCCGGTGCTGGCGCCGAAGAGGCCGACGGGAAGCCCTTCGAGCTTCGGCTCGGCCTGCATCTGGTCGACGGCTGTCGCCAGGCGCTCGGTGAGCAGGCCGATGTCGAACACGTTGGCGCGGCGGCTGCTCTCGTCCATTGTGAGGAGGTCGAATAGCAGCGTGGCGAGCCCTCCGTCGTTGAGGTGGGCCGCCACCTCGGCGTTGCGTGGGCTGAGGCGGCTCGACCCGCTGCCGTGGGCGAACACGACCGTGCCGCGACAGCCGGGGGGGACGGCCAGCTCTCCAGGCAGGCGCACCCTCCCGCTGGTGATCTCGACGTCCTTTCGGAAGACCTCAGTCACGAGGGCTCCTTTCGAGAGTGTGCAATGCGAGTATGCACACGAAGCGCCACGACAGGCCAGGGCCGAAGGTCATCCGATCTCGGCCATTCACGTGCCGATCGCCTGCTGCGGAACCGTCGGGGCGGGGATCGTCGTCGCGATATGATCATCTGTCCGATCGAAGGAAGAGGGAATGGTGAAGGAAGCCGACTATCGATTGCCCCGCAACGTCCTGCCGAGCCGGTACGAGCTGACGCTCGAACCCGATCTCGACAATGCAGCCTTCCAGGGGCGCGAGGTGATCGACGTCGAGATCACGGAACCGGTCGGTGAGATCGTGCTCAATGCCGTCGACCTGGAGATCGACGGCGCCGAGCTCGCCGCCGTTGACGGTGACGAGCGGATCGCAGCCCAGGCCGAGCCGGGCGGCGAATCCGAGCGCCTCACGCTGCGCCTCGATCGTATCGCCGAACCCGGCGCCTGGAAGCTCCACATCGGCTTCCGCGGAGTGCTCACCGACGATCTCGACGGCTTCTACCTTTCCACCTACACCGGCGCCGCCGGCAACGAGAAGACGATCGCCTCCACCCAGTTTGAAGCGACCGATGCCAGGCGGGCCTTCCCGTGCTGGGACGAGCCCGACCTCAAGGCCACGTTTGCCGTCACCCTGGTGGTACCCGACGGGTTGATTGCCATCTCGAACGGCCGGGAGATCGCTGCCGAGCCGACCGGCGACGGACGGGTGGCGCACCGATTCGCCGAGACCATGGTGATGTCGACCTACCTGGTCGCTTTCGTGGTTGGCGAGCTCGAAGCGACCGACACCGTCGACGTCGACGGGATCCCGCTGCGGGTGATACACACTCCCGGGAAGGGCGACCTGGCCGGCTTCGCCCTCGAGATCGGCGCCTTCGCATTGAGGTACTTCGCCGACTACTACCGCGTTCCCTACCCGAGCGACAAGCTCGACTTGATCGGGATCCCCGACTTCGCCTGGGGAGCGATGGAGAACCTCGGGGCGGTCACCTTCCGCGAGTCGGCGCTGCTCATCGACCGCGAGAAAGCCACCATGAAGGAGCTTGCCCGCGTTGCCGAGACCGTCGGGCACGAGCTGGCCCACATGTGGTTCGGCGACCTGGTGACGATGAAGTGGTGGAACGGCATCTGGCTCAACGAGGCATTCGCCACTTTCATGGAGCTGAAGTGCGGCGATGCCTTCCTGCCGGAGTGGAAACGCTGGTTGGCGTTCGCCGATTTCCGCGCCCATTCGATGGACATCGACGGCCTCGCCACAACCCGCGCCGTCGAGTTCCCGGTGGCTTCGCCCGAGGAGGCCAACGAGATGTTCGACGCCCTCACATACGGCAAGGGCTCGGCGGTGCTGCGCATGCTCGAGCAGTACCTCGGCGAGGAGACGTTCCGCGACGGCGTGAGCCGCTACCTCCAAGCGCACGCCCACGGCAACACCGAGGCCGATGATCTCTGGGCTGCATTGGAGCAGGCCTCGGGCGAGCCGGTGGGCGACATCATGCATTCATGGATCTACCGGGGCGGCTACCCGCAGCTCGTCGTCAGCTTCGCCGACGACGCCTACCACGTCAGGCAGGAGCAGTTCCGCTTTCTCGGCGGCGGCGACGGGCGATGGAAGATCCCGGCCCGCTTCTCGCATGCCGAGGGCGAGGGCAGGATCCTCATCGAGGACGGGGCGACGCTCCCGGCAGTCGACGATCTGCTCCTCAACGCCGGCGGCAATGGTTTCTACCGGGTCCGCTACGAGGGGGACCTGCGCGATGCCGTGTCGGGGAGGGTGCGCGACCTGAAGCCGGAAGAGCGCTATTCCATCACCGCCGACACCTGGGCCAACGTGTTGGCGGGCGCCACTCCGGCAGTCGACTTCCTCACCCTCGTCGCCGGCCTTCGCGATGAGACCGAACCCGCGGTGTGGCGAGTTGTGCTCGGCGGTCTCGACGAGCTGGATCGAATCGTCCCGGAGCAGGCCCGCCCGGCTCTCCAGCGTTTCGTGAGGGATTTGGTGACGCCGGCCTGTGAACGGCTCGGCTGGGAGCCGGAGGTCGGCGAGGCGGACTTGGCACGGGAACTGCGCGGTCTCGTGCTGGCGGCCCTCGGCAATCTCGGCAATGACGGTGCCACTCAGGAGCAGGCGCGCGCCGTCGTCACCGCGGGGCTCACCGGCTCGCGAGAGGTTGATCCCGACGTCGCCGAGGCGGCGCTGGGGATCGTGGCCGCCAACGGCGGGCCCGCCGAGTTCGAGCGGTTCCTGGCGGTGTTGCGCCAAGCCACGAATCCCCAGGACAAGGAGCGCTATCTCCGTGCCGCCGCCGCCGTGCCCGACGACGCCACGGCAGCCCGGCTGCTCGACATGATCGTGGCGGGCGAGATCCGGCGGCAGGATTCCTTCTGGGTACTCGCGCTGCTGGTGGGGCATCGAGCCACCGGCGTGGCGACCTGGCAACGGATTCGGGATCGTTGGGACGAGGTTCTGGGGGCGATGCCGCCCCAGAACAGCCGGCGCCTGCTCGACAACGTGCACTTTCGCTCCGAGCCCGAGGTGGCCGCCGACATCACGTCGTGGTTGCGGGAGCACCCGATTCGCGGTTCGGGCAAGTTCACCCCGCAGGTGCTGGAGCGCCTCGAAGTGCGGGTGGGCCTGCGAGGCCGGGAGGCCGATCGCCTGGAGGCCGCCCTGTCGCAGTGACCGCGAACCCGGCGCTCGGCCCGGGACCTCACGGCGGGGATGCGGTGTGCGTACAATGTGAAGACGCTCAACAAGGAGTCAAACATGGGGTTTCTCGACACACTGAAGAAGTGGTTCGGGTCCACCAAAGAAAAGACCGGTGACGTAGCCGAGAAGACCGGTGACGTAGCCGAGAAGACCTGGGAGAAGACCAAGGACACCGCCGGGGACATCAAGGACAAGTCCGACGGCGACGACGCGGGCCCAGACGTCGACGCCCAGTAGCGGCCGGTCTCGTTTGGCCGCTGCAACAGCGGTGTGAAGTCCAACGACCGCCGGTTGTCCGGCGGTCGTTCGCGTGTGGGGCATCTCGTCCGGCAGCATCGAGGCGGCGGTCGTGCCAGACTCCACCGGGTCATGCATCCGTACCTCGACCTCGAGCACCCCATTCGTTTCGCTCATCGGGGCGGCGCGTTGCTGTGGCCCGAGAACACGGCTCCGGCCTTTCAGGGCGCGGTCGACCTCGGCTACCGCTACATCGAGACCGACGTGCGGATCACCCGAGACCGGGTGGTCGTGGTGATGCACGATGCCACCCTCGAGCGCACCACCAACGGGGTCGGCAAGGTGTCGGACTGGCTGTGGGAAGACCTGCAGTACCTCGATGCCGCCTGGAGTTTCGATGAAGGCGCCGGCTACCCGCTGCGGGCGACGGGAGCGGGCATCATGACCCTCGAGGACGCCTTCACCACCTGGCCCGACACTCGCTTCAACATCGACCTCAAGTCGCCCGGGATGGAGTGGGCCGTCGCCGAACTGATCATGAGCCACGACCGGGCCGGGTCGTGTCTGATCGGGTCTTTCTCGGGTCGGAGCATCGCCCGATTCCGGCGGGTGACCGATGGCCGGGTCGCCACCTCAGCCGGGCCCTTCGAGGCGGTGGCGATGTGGACGGCGGCCCGGCTCGGACGCACGATGCACCGTCCCGCCGCGGCGTACCAGGTGCCCGCTCACCACAAGGTGCTTCCCCTCGATTTCAAGTACGTCAAGGCGATTCAGGCCGCCGATGCCCAGGTGCACGTCTGGACCGTCAACGACGCCGAGGAGATGCACCGTATCCTCGATCTCGGGGCCGACGGGATCATGACCGACCGGCCGGATGTGCTCAACGACGTGATGCGCGCCAGGGGTCACGACGTCTGAGGCCCTGGGGGTCAGGCGCCCGGGGGCGTGAACGGAATGCCCTGGAGCTGGATGAGCCGATCGATCACGGCGTCGCGTGCCTGCTCGAAGTCGGCTCCGTCGACCTCGGCGTACGTCGCGCCTTTCTCCTGGAGATACACCCGGTAGGCGCCGGCGTCGTCGAGGATGTAGAGGCCGTTGCGGGGACCGACTCGGTTGTGGCCCAATGCGAGCAGCGTCACGGGATCGGGGATCTCTGCGATGAGGTCGATGCGCTCCAGGTTGAAGGCCTCGGCGAAGTCGGCGGTGTTGGTGGCGGTCCGGGCCAGCGTCTGCGATGCGAGTCGCCGGGCGCGGAGCTGCAGGATCGCCTGGGCTTGCTCCTGACGGGTGGGCCGCTCGGTCATCCCAGGACGGGCCTGAACGGCGGGCGCTGCGTCTCGAAGTCGTCGATCTCGGCCGTGTGCTGCAACGTGAGCGCCACGTTGTCGAGGCCGTTGAGGAGCCGGTGCTTGGCGAACGGGTCGATCGAGAACGTCGCCGAGAAGTCCCCGGCGGCCACGGTCTGGGCGGCAAGATCGATGGTGACCGTGTTGGCGGGGTCCTCGGCGATGCGGGTGAGTTCGGCGATCTCGTCCTCGGTCAGCACCACCGGGAGCAGGCCGATGTTGAAGCAGTTGTTGGCGAAGATGTCGGCGAACGACGGGGCCACGATCGCCCGGAACCCCCAGTCCTCGAGCGACCAGGGGGCGTGCTCGCGGGAGGAGCCGGAGCCGAAGTTGGGGCCGGTCACCAGCACCACCGCCTCCTGGTACTCGGGGCGGTTGAGCACGAAGTCGAGGATCGGCTCGCCCTCTTCGTCGTAGCTCCAGTCGTAGAACAGGTACGGGCCGAAGCCGGTGCGCTCGACCCGCTTGAGGAACTGCTTGGGGATGATGGCGTCGGTGTCGACGTTGGGGCGCGGCAGCGGCGCCATCTGCCCGCTGATGACCGTGACGGGCTTCATGGCTTCCCCCATTCGCGGATGTCGACGAAGTGGCCTTCGGCGGCGGCGGCCATCGCCATCTGCGGGCTGACGAGGTGGGTGCGGCCGCCGCGTCCCTGCCGGCCCTCGAAGTTGCGGTTGGAGGTGGAGGCGGCCCGCTCGCCGGGGCGGAGGATGTCGGGGTTCATGCCGAGGCACATCGAGCAGCCGGCGTCGCGCCATTCGAACCCGGCGTCTTTGAAGATCTCATCGAGGCCTTCCTCTTCGGCCTGGAGCTTCACGAGGCCGGAGCCGGGGACCACCATCGCCGAGACGTCGGGGTGGACCTTCTTCCCCTCCACCACGGCGGCGGCTGCCCGCAGGTCCTCGATGCGGGCGTTGGTGCACGAGCCGAGGAAGACCCGGTCGATGACGATGTCGGTGATCGCCGTGCCCGGCCTCAGGTCCATGTAGGCGAGGGCCCGCTCGGCGGCGGCGCGCTCGGCGGGGTCGTCGAACGATTCGGGGGAGGGGACGGTGCCGGTGACCGGCACGGTCTGGGCCGGGTTGGTGCCCCACGAGACGTAGGGCTCCAGCTCGCCGGCAGGGATGACGACCCCGCGGTCGAAGGTGGCGCCGGGGTCGGTGGGGAGGCTGCGCCAGGAGTCGAGAGCCTCGTCCCAGGCGTCGCCTTGGGGGGCGTAGGGGCGTCCCTTCAGGTAGGTGTAGGTGGTCTCGTCGGGGGCGATCATGCCGGCGCGGGCACCGGCTTCGATCGACATGTTGCAGATGGTCATGCGCCCTTCCATCGAGAGCGCCTCGATGGCCGAGCCGCGGTACTCGACGGCGTGGCCGGTGCCGCCGGCGAATCCGATGCGGCTGATGATGCCCAAAATGACGTCCTTGGCGGTCACGCCGGGTGGCAGGTCGCCGTCGACGGTGATCGCCATGGAGCGGGGCCGCTGCTGGGGCAGGGCCTGGGTGGCGAGGACGTGCTCGACCTCGGAGGTGCCGATGCCGAAGGCGAGCGCCCCGAAGGCGCCGTGGGTGGAAGTGTGCGAGTCTCCGCACACGATCGTCATGCCGGGCTGGGTGGCTCCCTGCTCGGGGCCGATGACGTGCACGATGCCCTGCCGGATGTCGTCGATGCCGAACAGCGTGATGCCGTTGCGCTCGCAGTTGTGCACCAGGGCGTCGATCTGCTTCTTGGAGAGAGGGTCCTTGATGCCGAGTTCCCGACCCTCGGTGGGCACCCCGTGATCGACGGTGGCGAGGGTGAGGTCCGGGCGGCGCACCGGGCGGCCTGCCAGCTTCAGCGCTTCGAACGCCTGCGGCGAGGTGACCTCGTGCACCAGGTGCAGGTCGATGTAGAGCAGGTCCGGCTCGTCGTCCTCGCCGCGCCGCACCACGTGGTCGTCCCACAGCTTCGCGAACATCGTCCTGGGCGCCGTCACCGGTGTCTCCGCGTTCGAGTGGGGTGCGATGGTAGTGCCGGTGCCGCAGGGCCGGAACGGGGGTACGCTGTTCGTATGACACTCATCGCGACCGTGCTGCTGTCGGTGTTGCTGGCTGCCCCGTTCGGTGAGGCGGAAGCGAGCGCGACCGATGTGCAGGAGGACGGCCTGACGTTCGAGGTGAGAGTCGAGGTCGACGCTCCCGCCACCGCGGTGCTGGCACGGGGCGTGTTCGCCGGCGACACCGAGCTGCCGCCGGTGGCGCTCACCGATCTCGAGGATGGCACCTGGGGCGGCATCGTGACCCTGCCGGTGGTGGAGAACATCAAGCTGGGATTCGAGCTGATCCCGACCTCGGGCGTGGCGACCGTCTCGGAGCTGCACACCCTCGTGGAGCTGGGGGTGGATTCGGCGGTGTTCAGCCTGGGAGAGCCCGAAGCGACGTACGAGCCGGAACCGGAGGAGGAGCCGGGCCGGTCTCCCCGTTGGGGATGGCTGGCCCTGGCGGCGGGCTCGGCGGCACTGGCGCTGGCGGGACTGTGGTTGTGGTGGGGCCGGCGGCCGAGCACGCCGGAAGAGGGCCAAGAATCGCCGGACGCGGAGATCGAAGCACTGGGCGCCGAGATCGATGCACTGGGCGCCGAGATCGCAGCATTGGACGAGGATTCCGAGGACTGATCGCCTCTAGCGGGAGCCGCCTCGCCTCTTGAGCAGCAGGATCGCGGCCGCGGTCGCCGCCGCGACGACCACGGTGGCCCCCGACACCAGCGGGCTGGGGCGGGGGATGCGGGTGCGCAGGCTCACCTGGCGCTTGAACTCGAGGATCGGCCAGTCACGTTCCTCGGCGATCTTGTGCAGCTCCTTCTCCGGGTTGACTGCCACCGGGTGCCCGACCAGTTCCAGCATGGGGAGATCGGTGGCGCTGTCGGAGTAGGCGTAGGAGCCGGCCAGGTCGAGGTCGTCGCGTTCGACCAATTCCTCGATGGCCGTCACCTTGCCGGGGCCCATGGCGTAGAACTCGATCTCGGGGAGGAAGAAGCCGGCGGCGTCGGTCTTGACCCGGGTGGCGACGAAGTCGGTGACCCCGATGTGGC
>CAZMSN010000020.1:0-31210 GCA_964569015.1 uncultured Acidimicrobiaceae bacterium
GCCGCACTGTGGAAGTGGGTGGTTTCCCTGCTCATCTCAGTCCTTTCCTTCGGATGCCCGCCGAACCGCCGCGACTCGCCGGAATGCTACGTCTCGAGCGGAGACCATCGCGGTCTCCGGCGCCGCCGGCAACTGGTTTGGGTGTTTTCGCCCAGGCGTTGGGGTCACGATCCGTCGGGTTCGGTCCCGTTCACTGCCGATGCCGTGTTTGGCGGATGCGCCGTCCGGTTCGGACCTTCGTGCCGGCGGGGGGGCGATGCTCACGGTGCCATCCACCTCCAGCACGGGACTCGGGTGTGGAGACGGACTTGCCCGACCGGTGCGCTCAAGGCCGATTCCCGATGTCCCCGCGTCAGATCGGCGGGGCGGCTTCGGTCTCCTCTGTCTTCCACGGAACGCCGAGTCTCGGGAGGAGCCAGCGGTCCAGCCCAATCCAGCCGGCGTTGCGCCAGGCGAGGATGAGCAGGATGGAGAGCAGGATCATCGCCGGGTTGAGGCCGGCCGATCCGGCCAGCAGGTAGGAGAAGTTGAGCACGGCCCCGAGGGCGGCGGCGATGCCGACGAAGGCGCCGACGATGAGAGCGAGCCCGATCAGCACCTCTGCGAACGCCACGACAGGACCGATCACCGGGTAGCCCGTGTTCTGCACCCACTTCAGGAAGTCGACGTACCACGAGAAGGCGACAGGCGGGTGCGGTCCCTGGGCGCTGGCGATCGCCCCGGATGCGAAACCGGCCACGGCGTCGCCGACGCCCCTGACCGCCTCGGTTCCGTCGGCTGCGGTGACGGTGCCGGATCGGATCCAGCCGATGTTGCCGGAACCGGTCAGGGAGTAGGCCTTGTCACCCCAGTCCCACACCCTCCAGGTGATGGTGCCGCCGAACACCTTGCCCCAGCCGGATGCGAACCACTGCCAGCCGACCCAGAGGCGGGCGATCAGCCACAGCCAGGCGAATCGGGAGGAGCCGAACAGGGTCTTGGCGATCGGGGGCTCTTCAAAGGTAACCGTCGCTGCCATGGCATCTCCCTCCCGTAGGTGTCGGGAGCCCGGTCGTGCCGGTCGTCTGCGAAGCCGATCCTGCAGTACAGACCGGCGTGCAGAAGACCAAGCCCATGCAACCAGGTCTCTCCGCGCATGCTACGCCCCCGACACGACCGGTGGGAGGTCGACGACCATGCCGGACACGGTGGCGTCGCCGAGCGCCGCCCGGAAGGCGTCGTTCCATGCCTGTCGCTGATCCGGTGTGGCGGTCCGGTGTCGGCCGACGATCGTTGCCAGGTCCAAGCCGCCCGGCGAGACGCTCCAGGGGCCGCAGCACGAAGTCCTCGGTCGTGTCGACGGGGATCCTCACTCCGGGCTCGAAATTCCATGATCGCGGCGCGGTCTCGCCCGGCCCGCTCCTACTCGGGAAGAGGGGGGATGCGGCTGGAGAAGTAGCTGGCGAGCATCACCACGGTCCGACTCGGCCCGGGGGCGAGCTGACGTATCTCGTTGAGGATCTCACCGAGGTGAGTCGAAGAGCGGGCGTGGACGAGGAGCAAGAGATCGAATTCGCCGGTAACGGCGGCGCAGGTCTCGACGTAGGGGAGTGAGCTGAGCCGTTCGGCGAGCCGGTCGAAGCCGATGGAGTCTCGATCTTGCACGCTGACGACTCCTCCGATAGGAAGGCCGACTGCCTCCCAGTCGAGCAGCACTCGATAACCGGTGATGATCCCATCCTGCCGGAGGCGCTTCACGCGTTGGTGCACGGCGGCGGTGGACATCCCGACGTTGCGTGCGACTTCAGCGAGGGGGCGTCGGGCGTCGGCTGCGAGCTCGGTGATGATCTTCTTGTCCAGCGTGTCCATGGACAGAAGATTATCGGAATGGTGGCGATAATACGAATGGATCTTTTGACAGGTGGAAAGAAATATGTCATACTTGCCGCCGAGCGGCACGATCGAGAGATCATTGCGCGTTCGTTTCCCCCTCGCCAGCCCGGGAGCCGCCTGCGAGCGGCGCCGGGGGCTGGTAGCCGCGGTGACAGGTTCTGTCACCGCGCCGAGAGTGAGGGAGGCCCACGCCCTTTTCCCCCCTGTGGGCCTCCCTCTTCTCTCGGCCCCACCCGTCCCGGCTGCCACGGCTACGCCGGTACACTCCGGCCGTGGCATATCCCCGTGAAGAGATCGACCGGGTGCGGGAGCGCACAGATCTGGTCGAGCTCGCCTCCGAGGTGACCAAGGTCAAGCGATCGGGCCGCTCGGTGATGGCGGTGTGCCCATTTCATCAGGAAAAGACGCCATCATTGTCGATCGATCCGGCCCGTGGCCTCTATCACTGTTTCGGCTGCGGCAAGAGCGGGGACGTGTTCCGCTGGGTGCAGGAACTGCACGGCCTCGATTTCCATGACGCCGTCGAGATGCTGGCCCGGAGGGCCGGCATCGCTCTCACCGAAGCCCCGGGCGCCGAGCAGCGCCGAGGCCGCCGCGAGGAGCTGATCCGAGCCGTCGAGGCAGCAGTCGCCTTCTACCACGAACGGCTCAAGTCGGGGAAGGACGCCGGGCCCGCCCGTAGCTACCTACGGGGGCGCGGCTACGACGCCGACGTGGTGGACCGTTTCCTGCTCGGGTACTCGCCGGCGGGTTGGGACGCACTGACCAGGTACCTCGAGAAGGCTGGGTTCGGTACCAAGACGCTCACAACGGCCGGCTTGTCGACCACCACCAGCAAGGGCCGCCTCATCGACCGGTTCCGAGGCAGGGCGATGTTTCCCATCTACGACCTGCGGGGCGATGCCGTCGGATTCGGGGCACGGCAGCTCGAAGGGGAGCCTCCCAAGTACCTCAATTCCCCGGAGACGCCCGTGTACCACAAGTCCCGACTGCTCTACGGCCTCAACTGGGCGAAGTCGGACATCGTGCGGCGCGGCGAGGCGGTGGTCGTCGAGGGCTACACCGACGTGATCGCCTTTCACCTTGCCGGCATGCCGGTGGCGGTCGCCACCTGCGGCACCGCCCTCGGCGACGAGCACTTCGACCTGCTACGGCGGTTCACGGAACGGGTGATTCTGGCTTTCGATGCCGACGAGGCGGGAGCCGGGGCCGCCCTGCGCGGCTTCGAGCGATCGGTGCCGGGAGACCTCGATCTGCGGGTGGCGGCACTTCCTGAGGGCCGTGATCCGGCGGACCTGGTCGACGCCGGCGAGCTGGAGGCTTTGGCCAAGGCGTTGTCCAACAGCGTGCCGCTGCTCCAGTTCCGGCTCGAGCAGGAGCTGGGAGGATTCGATCTCTCCGAGGCCGAGGCCCGGGGCCGGGCGGTGAAGGCGGCCGCCAAGGTGGTGGCCCGCCACCCCGACTCGCTGGCGCGCCACGAGTACGCGGTGATGCTGTCGCGGCGCACCGGGGTGGAGCTCGATCTCATTGAGGCCGCGGTGGCCAGGGAGGTTCGGGCGGGCCGCGATTCCGCTGTGCGTTCGGAGCAGCGGGCGCCGCGTCGCGTGCCCGGCGAAGTGAAAGCCGAACGGGATCTGTTGCGGTTGCTCCTGGCGAACGATCCTGGAGTTCGGCGCCTCGACCTCGTTCCCGACCTGTTCACCGATCCCGATTACCGGGAGGCGTTCGAGTTGATCGCTCCCGTCGTCGCCGACCTCAGCCCCGACGCCACCCCTGATCTGGGGAGCGTCATCAGTGGCGACGACTCCCCGGTGGCGGCGCTACTGGCGGAGCTGGCGCTCACCGATGACCACAAGCCAGCTCCCGCCCTGGAGCTGGTCAATCGTATCGAGATAGGGGCGATCGAGCGCCGCATCGAGGCAAGACGCCGGGAGCAAGCGGGAGTCGATCCTGAAGATCGGGCCTATTCTGACCGATTAACGGGAGAGATTCAGGCGTTGGAAAAGCAACGCCGTCGCCTGCGGAGCCAGGAATGAACGAGACAGCCCAAGCCGTCTTCGAGCGCCTCACCCTGCGCGGGCGGCAGCGTGGGTTCCTGGTGATGACCGAGATCCAGCAGGAGCTGGAGGACGCCAAGGCGACGGCGGACGCCTTCGACGAGGTGTTCGTGGCGCTCCAGGAGCGCAGCATCACGATCCGGGAGGACTCCAACGACGCCCTGGCGGCGACGGCTCTCAGCAGCGACGAGCTGGTGCACGTCTCCGACCCGGTGCGGATGTACCTCCAGGAGATCGGGCGTTACCCGTTGCTGAAGCCGCAGCAGGAGGTCGAGCTGGCTATGCAGATGGAGGCCGGGTTGCGGGCCAACGAGAAGCTGGACGGCGAATCGGCAGGGCTCTCGCTCGACGAGCGGGTCATCCTGGAGCGGACGGTTCGCAGCGCCGAGCAGGCCCGCAAGCGCCTCGTGGAAGCCAACCTGCGCTTGGTGGTCTCGATCGCCAAGAAGTACGTCGGGCGCGGGCTCTCGCTGCTCGACCTGATCCAGGAGGGAAACCTGGGATTGATGAGGGCGGTTGAGAAGTTCGACTACCGCAAGGGCTTCAAGTTCTCCACCTACGCCACGTGGTGGATCCGCCAGGCGGTGACCAGGGCGCTGGCCGATCAGGCCCGCACCATCCGGGTGCCGGTGCACATGGTCGAGACGATCAACAAGCTGGCGCGTGCCCAGCGCACGCTGATGCAGGAGCTGGGACGAGAGCCCACCATCGAGGAGATCTCGATGGAGATGGAGATGGAGCCCGATCGGGTGTCGGAGCTGCGTCGCATCGCCCAGGATCCGGTGTCGCTGGAGACCCCCCTCGGCGAGGAGGACGACTCCACGCTCGGCGACTTCGTGGAGGACACCGATGCCGAGGTGCCGATCGAGGCCGCCTCGTTCCGGCTGCTCCAGGAATACCTCAATCTCGCTCTCGAGGGTCTCAACGAGAGGGAGCGGCAAGTGTTGATCATGCGATTCGGGCTCGCCGACGGCAAGGTGCGTACCCTCGAGCAGGTGGGGACTCACTTCAACGTCACCCGTGAGCGCATCCGCCAGATAGAGACGAAGGCGCTCGCCAAGCTGCGCCAGCCTGCCAGGGCGAAGCGTCTCGAGGGCTACCTCGAAGGGGCGTAGCGGCCGGGCTTGCCGTCAGTCGGCGCGGTCGAGCTGCTCCCGGATCGTCTGGCTGGCCGAGGAGAGCTGCTCGCTCGCCACCTCCCGGGCGCGAGCGGTCCCGGCGTCTGCCAGCTCACGTCCTTGATCGATGAGCTTGTGGACCTGGTCGTTGGAGGTCGCCCGCCGGTACAGCTTGCGGATCTGCTCGTAACGGTCGCGCCCCGCCTTGGCTCCGAGCACGTAGCCGGCGGCGAATCCGACGATGACACCTGTGCGGAATTTCATGCGACCATTCTGGCATCCAGAGCATGCTGCCGCGCCGGAGAGCAGGAGGGCTCGGTTTGGGGGCTGTGATACCATCCGGCGGCTCCATCTCGGAGCGGCCTTCCGGGGTAGCTCAATCGGCAGAGCAGCGGACTGTTAATCCGTTGGTTGTGAGTTCGAGTCTCACCCCCGGAGCGAGCAAGTCCATGCCGAGCGGTCCCGGTCGCGGAAGCCGGTCGGGCCATGCGGCATTGCCGGTGCCGTCACCCGCTTTGATGCGCCTATCTGGGAGACACCTCAGTTCGTGGGCCGTGTGCCGTCACCGATGCCAGCCAGGTGGTGAGCGGGACTGCTCCGATGAGGCCGATGCTGCCGACGAGGGTGCGCACGATCTCGACGGCGACGACCTCGTTGTTGGCCACCGTTCCCAGCGACTGCTCGGAGAGCACGAAGAGCACGAGAAGGGGGAGTGCCGCCCCGGCGTAGGCGAGGAGCAGGGTGTTGACCATCGAGGCGATGTGGTCGCGGCCGATACGGAGGCCGCTACGGAACAACTCGCTGGCGCCAAGCCGAGGGTTCGCCGCTTTCAGCTCCCAGACGGCCGAAGCTTGGGTCACCGTGACGTCGTCGATGGCGCCCGCTGCTCCCAACACGACCCCGGCCAGGAGCAGGCCGCTCACGTCGATGCCCTCGAACAGGGTCAACAACGTGCTCTCCTCACTCGCAAGCCCGGTGAAGTCGGCGAGGCCGACGACGACGGCAGAGAGCACGGCGGTGAGGGCGAGGGTGACGAGCGTGCCGATCAGGGCCACCGTTGTCATCCGGGTGAATCCGTGGGCGAGGTAGAGAGCGAGATAGGCGATGGCGGCCGAGCCGAACACGGCCACCAGGACCGGGCTGCGGCCGTCGAGGATGGCGGGGAGCACGAAGAGCAGCAGTACGAGGAGGCTGGCGACGAGGCCGAACAGGGCGGCGGCTCCCCTCAGCCCGCCGAGGGCCACCACTACCACTGCGAACGCCAGGGCGAGCCAGAGCAGCATGCCGCGCCGCTGGATGTCGGAGAAGTTGTATTGGCGCTCGAGATCGACCGGGGAGACGCCGAGGATGTCGAACTCGCCACTCTGGTCCTCGAAGAAGTCGACGACGGCTTCGTCTCCAACGGCCAGGTCAGCGCCGAAATCCCCTGGGAAGAGTGTGTGGTCGAGCTGAGTTGGTCCCTCGGACGTCTCGATCGTGAGCGTGAGGGTGCGGCAGTCTTGCTCCGGGTCGAAGTCGCACGGTGCTACTACGGCGTCCACGACCAGGGCATTGGCCGGGACGTACGACAGGATGACTGTCTGGCCGACGCTCATTGTCGGAGACGTGCCTCCCTCGGGAAAGATCTGCGTGATCACGGAGCCGGTGTGCGGCCCTGCCGTCAGCTCGAATGTGGCATCGCTGCAAGTGGCATCGGGGATGCCCGGACAGGGGCCGCGGGTGATGTCCACGACGTCGGCGGTGTAGAACTCGCTAGGCGTGCCGAGGACGGACAATGCCTCTGCCTGCTTTCGTGCTTCCCCGGTGGGGCGCAGCAACACCATGCCGATGATCGTGACGATCGCCAGAACGATGGCGGCGATGGCTAGTCCGCCGACACGACGCCGCGGCCACTCGTCGCGCGGGGTTTCTCCGGCGGACGCGAGCCATTCCTCCAGGGCCGCTTCATCAATTCCCTCTTCTGGGTGGTTCACGTCACCGGGCATGCATGGAAGGATCGCACAGTCGGGAGCGTCGACCCGGCATTTCCGAAGACAGAGCATTCGATCGCCCTCTACCCGGGCGGGCACCGTAGTCTTGAGAGATCTCACCGACGAAACGAAGGGACACGACGTGAAGAAGCTCCTCATGGTCGTCCTCCTGCTGGCCGGGGTGGTGCTGGTGGTGAAGGCGATCGAGATGATGGAAGAGTGGGAGAACCTCTCGGAGGCTGAGATCCGCGCCAACCTCGAAGAGAAACTCGCTCCCTTCGTTCCCCCTGACAGGCTGGCCCAGATCCAGGACGCGATCGTGTGCAAGCTGCGACAGCAGGGCAAGCTCGCCGCGGACCCGCCGCCGGGAGAGTGATCGTTGGGCGAGCCCGGGGCACGCGGCCGGGATCCGAAGGAAGGGAGTGCGATGGTTCACGAAGGCACCGACGAGCCGGGGTGGGTGAGGCAGGCGAGCAGGCTGGTTACCGCGCTCGCGCGGTACCGGCTGAGCCTGCGCAGGGCATCGGCCCGCGCCGGAGATCCCACTTTCGCCGTTCGCCTTCGCAGGCTGGCGTTTCGCCGACGCGCCGTGGTCGAGGAGCTCATCCGGCATGCGCCGACGTCCCCTGACCCATCAGAGTCATCCGATGTCCTCGCGGACCTCCGGGGAGAGGATCGTGTCGCGAATGAGATCGGATCGCTCGCCGCCTGCCTGCGGGCCAACCGACGGCTACGCATCGCGGTGGAGCGAACGCTCCAAGCTCGGCCTCCAGAACATGTCACGAACCGGCTGTGCCGTCTCCGCGACGACATCGAGCGCGAGTTCGGATTACTCAACGCTCGTCTACGCGACATCGCACTGGCCGGTGTCCCGACCGCGGCCTTCATCGTGGAATGATGACGCCGCCGGTCGGGGCCCGAGTACCGGTCCGGGTGACGGAACAGGGGCCTAACCTCACTTCCCATGTTCCACGTTGCGCTCCACGAGCCTGAGATCGCCCCCAACACCGGCAATCTGATGCGGCTCACCGTGAACACCGGATGCACCCTCCACCTGATCCACCCGCTCGGCTTCGAGGTGGACGAGGCGAGAGTGCGCCGCGCCGGTCTCGACTACCGGGAGTACGCCACCGTGGTGCACCACGGCGATTTCGCCGCGTTCGTGACGGCACTGGCGGATCGGCGGATCTTCGCCTACTCCCAGCACGCCGACCGCCTCTACACCGAGGCGAGGATCGAGCCCGGCGAAGTCCTGTTGTTCGGCAAGGAGTCGGTGGGGCTCCCGAATGACGTGCTCGACCATCCTGCGGTGACCGAACGGCTCCGTATCCCGATTGCCCCGGGTGGACGCAGCCTCAACCTGGCGAACGCCGCCGCCGTGGCGGTGTACGAGGCATGGCGCCAGCACGGCTTCGGCGGGGTGTAGGTTGGCGCCCATGGCGTTCCGGGTTCCCATCAAGGTTCGGTTCTACGAGCTCGATCCCTACGGCCACCTCAACCACGCCGCCTATGTGCAGTACTTCGAGGTGGCCCGTGTCGAGATGCTCGACAGCCTCAGCGACGGCATGATCCAGCTCCGTGACGAGGGCGTGCAGATCGTGGTCACCGAGATGGAGAACCGGTTCCTGAAGCCGGCTGGCGCCCGTGACGAGCTGATCGTCGAGACCGAGGCGGCGGAGGTGCGGCGGGTCTCGATGGTGTTCGTGCAGCGGCTATTGCGGGGAGAGCAAGTGCTGGCGACGCAGCGTACGACGGCGGCGACGGTGGATCGCAACGGCCGGCCGGTGCGGATTCCCCCGGTGCTGGTCGACGTCTTGAGGTCGGCGCCTTCTGGTGGCTGAAGAGGCGGACATCGAACTGGTGAATGCGATCGAGCGGGTCGCCTTCCGTGCCTGGCCTCCTTTCGAGACCGTCGAGTACGACGGCTGGCTCCTGCGCTATGCCGGGGGGTTCTCCCGGCGCAGCAACTCGGTGTATCCGGCGGGGGAGTCGACGATCTCCCTCGACGAGAAGCTGCGCCGTTGCCGTGGCTGGTACGCCGATCGGAGCCTGGAACTGGTGGTGCGCCAGAACCCGGCGACCGAGCAGGGGCTCGATAGCCGACTCGAAGCTCTCGGCTTCGCCGAGGAATGTCCCACCGACGTCATGGTGGCGCCGGTGAGCGCGGCGGAGAGAGCGAGCGGCCCGGTTGATGAGTCTGCGACCGAGGAATGGCTCCGGGCATGCGAGACGCTCTATGGGATCGCTCCAGGCATGCGCCCGGCGTGGCGCGGCATCATCGCTCGCATCGAACCCTCGACCGGTTTTGCCATGATCCGGCGAGCCGGGCGTGTTGTGGCATGCGGCTTCGGGGTCGTCGACGATGGCTGGCTCGGGCTTTTCGAGATCGTCGTAGACCCGCAACACCGCAGGCAGGGCCTGGGGAGCCGGCTCACCGAGTCACTGCTGGCGTGGGGACGCGAGAGAGGCGCCGTCCGCAACTACCTGCAGGCAGTTGCAGACAACGCCCCTGCTCTCGCACTCTATGGCGAGTTCAATTTCACCCGGGCGTACACCTACTGGTACCGCCGGGCGCCCGCCGGGCTCTGAGCCTGGCCGCCTCAGCTCGACTTGAAGCTGTCGGCGTTCGGCATCGCCATGCCGGCATCCTTCATCGCTGCGAACGTCCCGTAGGCGACACCTACCGCGGCGATGAGCGCCACCCAGATGCCGAACTTCAGGAGGTCGTTTTCGGTCAGGAGCCTGATGACGATGAACAGGAGGCCGAGCGCGGCGAGGAGCAGCGCGAGCTGCTCGGCTGCCAGATTGCCGGCCTTGAGGTCGGCAATCTCGAGAGCCTTGAGGACCACGATCACGGCAGCTGCGATGACCAGCAGCGTCCCGCACCACGCCCAGAAGCCGCTTCCGAAAGCGTTCTCGCTGGCGCTGATGCCGAAGGCCGAGAAGCCGTACCACGGCAGGAACAAGGCGATGATCGCCAAGATCCCGGCCCCCCCTACGATCTTCTGGTTCGTGTTGAGCTTGCTCAAATCCATGTGACTCCCCTCACCTGTCTCGCGGCGGAATCGTTGTTGTCTCGCCACTAGGCGAGAGAGTAGTGCGCTCGCGCCCCACCTTGCACTATTCGCGCGAAAAAAGAGTGTGATCGGGTCGTGGCGACGAGGCTCGTCGAGGTTCGTCTGAGAAGCGAGGGACCGGGTTCCCGCGTCGTTGGGGGGCGGCAGAGACAGTGGCGCAGCGAGGCACAGCGAAGAGCGGCGTAGACTCCCGTCGGGGCCCGTAGCTCAGTTGGTCAGAGCAGCGGACTCATAATCCGTCGGTCGCAGGTTCGAGTCCTGCCGGGCCCACGCGAACTCGCCCCCGAAACTGATCTCCGTGGAATCCTTTGTGCGCTTCGTCGGTGTCGAGGCGCGATCTCATCGCTCGGTCAGAGGCGCGGCAAACGCCGCGGCGCATCTCCGGGCGGCGGCTTCCGCCTCTTTGGGATGAGCGATGTGGATCAGGATTGCTTCCGGCCAGCGGTGTTGTGCTCGTGCTAGCAGCTCGGGTCGGACGACGACGAATGCGGCCCGATAGGCGGCTGAGTCAACGGCGGCGATGCCGCCGGTCCAGCCATCGTCGCCCTCGAACTCCAGGATCCCGAGCTCGTCCACGACCAGCAGATCGCAGGGTGTCGCCGATTGCAGCACGGTGTTTCCCCAGCTCAGAGAGTCGGCATGAAACTGCCACCGCTTGGTGGACAGCCGATCCCGGGTGGCGGCCGGATCCCTGCGTTCCGCCAGTCGGCGGCGCCGTCCAGAGGCGACGTCGACGACATCGATGGCGACGTCCTGATGATCCTCCCGCACCTTCGGTGAGAGCACGCCGGCGGCCACCACGCCGCCCGACAGGGCGCGAACCTCTTTGAGGAGCCGGCGGCAGAAGGTCGTCTTGCCGGCGCCGCGGCCGCCGGTGACGACGTATACGGTGCCCGAGTGAGGGTTCACGTTGTCTGCCCCGGCACCACGATGGGCCGGCCCTCGACGGTGGCGACTCTCACCGGGACACCGTAGGCGAGGGTGAGGCGTTCGGAGGTGAACACCGTGTCTACCGGGCCGCTCTCGAGCACGCGGCCGTCACGCATCAACACGACGTAGCGGGCCACCGACGCCGCGGCTCCCGGGTCGTGGGTGGTGAATACCACGGTGGTGCCCTCCTGGGCCAGAGCCTCGATGATGCCGTGCAGCCGCATGGTGTTGCCCAGGTCGAGATGGGCGGCGGGTTCGTCGAGCAACAGAATGGGCGCACCTTGTGCGAGCGCCCGTGCCAGCGTCACCAACTGCCGCTCCCCACCACTCAGCTCCGGGACGGGCCGGTGCCACAGGTCCAGCAGGCCGAGGGTCCTGAGACTCTCGACAGCGATCTCATGGTCTCTCTCGCTTGGCATCCCGAGCATGCTGATGTGGGGGCTGCGACCCATCAGGACATACTCGAGCACCGAAAAATCGAAGGGGATGTGCTCGTTCTGCGGCACGATGGCGACGAGACGGCTCAACTCACGCCGGGTCAGGTCTGTCTGGCGCCGTCCGGAGAGCCACACTTCGCCGCTGTGCGGGGACAGCAGGCCCACGAGGATGTGGAGGAGAGTGGTCTTGCCTGCGCCGTTCGGTCCCAACACGACGGTGGTGCCGCCGGCCGGGATGTCGAGGGAGATGCCGTGCAGGGTGTCGGGCCCGGCCGCGTCGTATGCGAAGCCGAGGTTGCTCAGGGACAAGACCGGCGCATCACTCATCTCGGCACCCGAAGTCTGACACGGGTCATGAGCAGGATGAAGCCGAGTGCTCCGGCGAGAGAGGTCACGATCCCGAGCGGGATCTCCCCGGCGAGAAGGGTGCGGGCGATGTCGTCGCTGACCACGGCGAAGACGCCGCCGATCAGCAGCGAAGCGGGCACGGCGATCCGAGAGTCCGCCCCGTAGGCTCGCCGTGCCAGGTGCGGGACCATGAGGCCGATCCAGCCAATGATGCCGGCGACGGCCGTGACCGCAGCCGCAGCAGCCACCGCGCCCGTCAGCAGGAGCACGCGCTCGCGGGTGAGGGCCGTTCCGAGCGAGAACGCAGTCTCGTCTTGGAGGCTCAGGAGATTGAGTCGCCACCGCATCGCGAGCATGAGGGCGAGGCCGGGTAGCACGAACGGCAGCAAGTGCAGCACCGTCTGCCACGTGATGCCGGAGAGACTCCCGAGCAGCCAGAACGTGATGACGGGAAGGTCGGCGAGGGGATCCGCCAGGTACTTGATGATCCCCACCCCTGCCGAGAACAACGCCGACACCGCGATTCCCCCGAGTACGAGGCGCAGCACCCATCCGCCGAAGCGGAGACGACGGGCGACGAGTGAAGAGAGAGCGAGGCCCGCCATGGCGAACACCATGGCCGAGGCCGCGACGGCGAACGGCGACGCTCCGGCGCCGAGACCCAGGATGGCGAGCGACGCTCCGAAGGCAGCCCCCTGTGACACGCCGAGGAATCCGGGTTCGACGAGCGGGTTGCGGAACACCGTCTGCAGGACGGTCCCTGCCCCGGCGAGGCTCATGCCGACCAAGAGGGCGGCGATCACACGGGGAAGCCGCAGCGACCAGACGACCTCCGCTGCGAGATCGTCCTGCCACAGGAGACGGGGCGGAGTCCAGAAGGGATCGGGATAGCGCCCGATGAACAGGGAGAGGACGACGACTGTCAGCAGCCCTGCGCCGAGTGGCCACAGGGTTCGCATTACCGAGGGCCGGCGCTGAGGCTCGGTGAGTGCCACTGCTAGGGGATGCTCCCGAAGAGGGCCGGGGTCAGCTCCGACCGCACCAATTCGGGCGTGAGCCGGTAGAGGTCGGTGAAGAGCGCCTCGGTCTCGGCCATGATGTCGATCTCCCTGGCGAGGGCGGGTTGCACCTTCGTGAAGAGCCAGGTGAGCCCGAGAATCCAGCGAGTGTCCGGCTGATCCCAGCTGCTCAGATCGCCGGGCCAGCCGTAGACGGAGCCGGCCTGAATCGCGCTCAACTCCCTCCAAGCCGGTTCTGTCTCCAGATTCTCCGCCACGGTCGCCGAGTCGCCGGCATAGGAGATGATGAAGATCTGGTCCGGATCCCAGGCGGCGATCTGCTCGAAGCCGACCCGGGTCCAGCCGCTTCCGCCGGCCGTGTCCGTCCACACGGGTGATCCGCCGACCATCGTCACCATCTGTGTTTGGAGCCAGGAGGCAGGGGGCACATCGAACGCCGCGGTGCCCTCGCTGGCGTCGTACTGGAGCACGAGGACCCTCGGACGAGCATCATCGGCGATGTCACCGGTGAGTGACGTGATGCGATCGACACGATCCTGATAGAAGGCGATCACCTCGGCGGACCTGTCCCGTTCGCCGAGGACGGTTCCAAGGATGTCGATGTCGCGCTCGTACTGCTCAGGCGTCTCGAGGTCCAGACAGAGCACGGGGATACCCAGCCGCTCGAGGGGTTCGCCCAGCTCACTCTCCACATACGACTTCATGATGACGAGGTCGGGATCCGTGGCGGCGATCTCCTCCGGACCGACGTTCTTGGCGAGGATGGTCTTGCCGGCGAGATCCGGGTCGATGAGATCCACGAAGGCCTCGGCCGATTCTCTTCCCATCTCGAGCCCAACGAGCCTGTCGCTGCTTTGCTCGAAGAGATACACGACGTCGACGATCATGAAGGCGGCTCGGCCGGCAACGGTGATCCGCTCCGGCACCCCGGGCAGGGTGACCGTTCGCCCGACGGCGTCGGTCACGACGATCTCGTCTCCGGTCTGAGTGGATTCAGCCTCGTCACAGCCGGCAGCTCCGGCTGCGACGAGGGCGGCGAGGAAGACGGCCGCAACGCGCCGCACGAGTCCTCCATGCTGCATCACGGTCTCCCATCCTCTGGTGCAGCCGCCGGGCGCCACGGCGCGCTGCCCCAACGGCCGGTGGTACGTATACTCTCAATGAGAGTATACGTACCCGGGGACGTGAACCGGCGCGACGGCGAGACCTCGGGTGCTGGCGTCCTCGACGAGGCCTCCCATGGAATCGCTGCGGCTGTCGATCACCGAATACACCGTTCTCGGCCTCCTCACCGAAGGACCGGCGCATGGCTTCGCGCTCGCCAAGGACCTCGAGCCGGACGGTCGGGTGGGCCAGGTACTCACGGTGCGTCAGCCCCTCGTGTACAGGGCTCTCGGCCGTCTCGTCGAGGCGGGGCTGGCGGAACCCGCGAGCGTGGAACCTGGAATCGCCGGGCCGCAGCGGGTCATCCACAAGATCACGGCGCTTGGCGAGCGGCGCCTGAAGTCATGGCTCTTCGAGCCCGTGGAACACATCCGGGACCTCCGCATCGAATTCCTCGTGAAGCTGGTGCTCCTCGACCGATCCGGAGTCTCGCCCCTGCCGCTGGTCGAACGGCAGCGAGCCGCCCTCCGCGAGACCCTGGCCGCCATCGCAGAATCCACGGGCCGCGATCCCATCGGGCTGTGGAGGAAGAGCAACGCCGCGGCCGCAGCCGCCTTTCTGGCCGATCTCGACGGCATCTACCGTCGAACGTGAAGCGATCGGCCGGTCGAGCCGGCTGCGATCACGATCAGGACTGCACCGCGAACGTCCGGCGGCCGCAGCGCCAGAACCGCTCCTCACCCGGATACCGGCCGAAGGAAGGGGAGGAAGAACCGGTACCCGGGTGAGGTCGGGATATCACACCGTCAGACGCCGCGACCGGTCGATTCGGATCCCGCGTTCCTGTCGGCCTCTCCCCGGCTGCACGGGGTCGCCGACGGGTGTTGCGTCTTCATGCTCGGCCGGAACGGTCACGAGACGGCGGCGACGAGGACGAGCATCGCCACGATGGCGAGGGTCGAGGGTTCTACGGGTGGAGCCGTCCTTTCTCAGTGGGGGTGCTTCTTCCCAAGATGAATGATCCGCCTGAGTGGGTCCTGAGAGGAAGGTGAGAAACGGGCAAGAAGACGTTTACCGGCGAGGGCGCTGATAGGGTTCTGTGATGGCCGCCGTGCGATCAGCATTCGCCGAGTACGACGACTACGACGCGGTCGGCTTGGCCGAATTGACGGCACGGGGAGAGGTCCATTCCTCCGAGCTGGTGGAAGCCGCCATCGAGCGGCTCGTGGCCGTCAATCCCGTCCTGAACGCCGTGGTCCGCACCGACTTCGATCGCGCCAGGACTCTCGCCGCCGTGCCTCCAGCCGGCGCATTCTCGGGAGTCCCGCTGCTCGTCAAGGACATCATGTTCGAGGAGGGCCACAAGACCTGTCTCGGCTCGGTGCTCCTGCGCGACTTCGTTCCCGAGGTGACCGAGGAGTATCTGGCTCGGGTCAAGAGCGCCGGTTTCGTGCCTCTCGGCCGCACCAGCACCTCGGAATTCGGCCTGCTTCCGACCACCGAGTCGAAGCTCTACGGCCCGACCCACAATCCGTGGAGCGTGGGCCACTCCGCCGGGGGATCGAGCGGAGGATCCGCGGCGGCCGTGGCTGCCGGGATCGTGCCGCTGGCGCTCGGCGGTGACGGCGGAGGCTCCATTCGCATCCCGGCGTCGGCCTGCGGGGTGTTCGGGCTCAAGCCGTCCCGGGGCCGGAACCCGAGGTATCCCGCTATGGCCGCCGATTACCTCTCGGTCGATCTGGCGCTGACCCGCTCGGTGCGCGACACCGCGGCGCTGCTCGATGTCGTGCACGGCGCCGAGCCCGGGTCCCAGTACTGGGCTCCTCCGCCCGAGACTCCCTTCCTGTCTGCGCTCGATCACGATCCCGAGCCGCTCACGGTGGCGTTCTCCGTCGAGGATCTTCGAGGAAACCGGGTCGAGTCGGAATGCGAGCAGGCGGTGCGGTCGACCGCCGAGCTGCTCGAGAGTCTCGGCCATCGGGTGGTGGAGGCGAGCCCTGTGGTCGACGGTCAGGCGGCCGCCGACGCCTTCCTGGAGGTATGGGGAGCCTTGGCGGCAGGTGCCTTCCACCTCATTCTCGAGACGGCGGAGCGCAGGCGCGGCGGCAAGCTGCTTCGACGCCGCCTCGGCGATTGGCGCACCATGAAGCTGATCGCCTGGCTCGATTCGCGCAAGTCGAAGCTGCCGGCGTTCGAACCCTTCACCTGGGGGCTCGCCGACCGGTCACGGCACCGATCTCCGGCCCAGCTCGATGCCGCCCACACGGTGCTGCAGAGAGTGTCACACGAGTTCGGGAGATTCCTCGAGCAGTACGACGTGCTGCTGACGCCGGTGCTGGGGGGCCCTCCGGTGCCGTTGGGACAGATCGATCAGGCTGCCCCGTGGGACGAGCTCGTGGAGCAGCTCTTCGACTACGTCGCCTTCACCCCCGTTGCGAACTTCACCGGGCTCCCGGCCATGTCGGTCCCGCTCCACTGGAACGCGGCGGGCCTCCCGATCGGATCGCATTTCCTGGGGCGCTTCGGCGATGAAGCCGGCCTTCTGCAGCTCGCCGGCCAGCTCGAGCGGGCCCGGCCTTGGGCGCAACACCGCCCACCGGTGAGCGCCGCCGGCGGCGTCTGAGCCGTCCCCTGCGGCCGGGCAACCGGCAGATACGGCGGCAACTCCCCCCGCTTATGCTCATTGTCGTTGATCAGTGAAGCGAGGAAGCTCGCCTCTCCGATCGCCCGGGACCGATCTGAGGGGTCCACGGGCAGCGGAAAGGCCTGATCGGCTGGTTGCGGTGCGCGCAAGGCACCGGACACACGATCCAAGCGTTGGGGAGAGTCCTCCGAGAGAGCCGATCGAACGAATGGGAACGTTATCGAGAGGAACGATCGCACCTGATATTCGCCCGGAGGGTGAGGGTCATTGTCAGGCGAGAACACCCTGATCCCTCGCCTTCCCGGCATTGGAGTGGAACGGAAGGAAGGGTCCATGTTCAAGAGACTTGGATATATGCTTGCCGTTGTCTTGCTGGCGGTGACGGCTGTGGCGCCGGCGACTCCGGCAGGCGCCACCGGCGCCGGCGGCGGTCCCGGGCACTACTACCGGTGGGTTCACCACAAGTGGCATCCGAAGCCCGACAGCTTCGTCAGGCAGGTGGGGCCGAACCTGATGCTCAACGGCAAGATCTTCAGGTTCGGCGGCACCAACAACTACTACCTGATGTACAAACCCGAGCTCATGGTCGACGACGTCCTCGAGACGGCGGCAGAGAACGACTTCAAGGTCGTGCGCCATTGGGGCTCATTCGACATCGGCACCCTCGACGACACACCGCCGGGGTCGATACACGGCATCCAGGACGACACGTACTTCCAGTACTGGGAGGGGGACGGGCCCGCCTACAACGACGGTGAGACCGGCCTCGAGCGCCTGGACTACGTGATTGCCAAAGCCGGCGAGCTCGGACTCAAGCTGGTGATCCCACTGACGAACAACTGGCAGGACTTCGGCGGCATGGATCAGTACGTCATGTGGCGCGAGGCCCAGTTCGAAGAAGGAACTCGTGACTTCCACCACGACGACTTCTACACCGATTCGGTGATCAGGGAGTGGTACCAGAACTGGATCGAGCACCTGCTCACCCGCACCAACACGATCACGGGCATCCAGTACAAGGACGACCCGACGATCATGACGTGGGAGCTGGGAAACGAGCCGCGCTGCAAGGGCAGCGGCTACTACCCGATGTCGGATGCCTGCACAACCGACACGCTCACCTCGTGGGCCGACGACATATCGAAGTTCATCAAGAGCATCGACTCGAACCACCTGGTCTCGGTCGGTGACGAGGGCTTCTACTGCGATCCCGAGGCGACCGACGAGACCCACTGGACCGAGAACTGCGGAGAAGGCGTCGACACGCTCGCTCTCACCGCTCTCGACGAGATCGATGTGATGTCGTATCACCTCTACCCGGACCACTGGGGGATGGACGTCGACTGGGGCACCGAGTGGATCGAGCGTCACATCAAGGACGCCAGGAAGCTCCACAAACCGGCCATGCTCGGTGAGTACGGCTGGCAGGACGCCAGTACCCGCAACACCGTGTTCAAGGAGTGGACGGACACCGTCTTCAGGAACTGGGGGAGTGGCGCCCTGTACTGGATCCTCTCCGGGATCCAGGACGAGGATGGCACGCTCTACCCGGACTACGACGGGTTCACCGTCTACTGTCCGAGCCCGGTGTGCACCACGCTGGCGAACTTCGCCGACATGATGAAGCGCCACTGGCCGATGTACTTCGCGCCGGTTGCAGATCACGAGAGCGCGGTCACGGAGTTCGCGACCTCGGTGACCTTCGATCCGGCCGCCAACGACATCGCATACGGCATCTGGAACGACGTCGTGCCGAGCACGATCGACCTGGATCCGGCAACTTCCGGTCAGCAGACGGAAGCGACGGTCACGGGCGGGACGTTCACACTCCTGTCCGATGCCACGGTCGAGTTCGTTCCCGAGGCCGAGTTCTCGGGCAAGGTGCTTATCACGTACACGATCAGGGATCGCTTCGGCAGGAAGTCCAACGAAGCCGAGCTCAAAGTGACGGTGAAGCCCGATCCGGGCCCGCCGATCCTGATCGCGTCCTTCGAGACCGGGACCGAGGGCTGGGCCGCCGCCGACTGGGAGCCGGGGGCAGGCACCGTCACGCAGAGTGACGTGTTCGTCACCGAGGGCTCGTACGGCCTGGCCGTCGACAGCATCGACGGCGGTTGGTTCGGTGTCGTGTTCGAGACGCCGCTCGACCTGTCGGTGAAGTCCAAGATCACTCTGGATCTGCAGACCACGGCCGAAGCGGGCACGTGGCACAACATCTCCCTCACCCTCGGTGACGGTTGGGTGTGGTGCCAAGGCCCGGGTGAATGGGTCCCGCAGGGCACGACGATGACGGCAGAACTCGATCTGCTCAACATCACGTGCGAAGGCGAAGTCGACCTGTCCAAGGTGCAGAGGATGCACGTCTACTTCAACGGTGACGGATACTTGGACAACGTCGTAGCCGAGTAGACACTTGTCCGTACCCAGGCGCGACCTGGTCGCGTCGAGAGATGCAGGAGCCCCCGGCCGGGGGCTCCTGCGCGTGCGCTTCTCAGGACGCTGCCTGTGCGGGTGGGCGGTCTCCGCCGGAATGGGCCTGGCGGTCGACGTGGCCGTGCCCAGGGCCACGTCGCCGCTCCTCGGGTGTCACTTCTCGAGTTCGCGGCGGAGCTGGCGCCCCATCAGCTCGAGCACGACCTGGCGGGCGTCCTTGTCCTCGTAGAGAATGCGATGGATCTGCTCGGTGATCGGCATCTCGACGTCCATCTGCTCGGCGAGCTGGCGAGCCGCTCGTGTGGTCTTGACCCCTTCGGCGACCATGTTCATGGAATCGACGATCTCGCTCAGAGTCCGTCCCCGCCCGATCTCGAGGCCGACGGTGCGGTTGCGGGAAAGGTCGCCGGTGCAGGTGAGCACGAGGTCGCCGAGGCCCGACAGCCCGGCGAAGGTGAGGGGGTGGCCGCCGCGGGCGACGCCGAGTCGCGTGATCTCGGCGAGGCCACGGGTGATGAGGGCGGCAACGGTGTTGTGCCCGAAGCCGAGCCCTTCTGCGATCCCGGCGGCGATGGCGATGATGTTCTTGAGGGCGCCGCCAAACTCGACGCTGATGACGTCGTCGGATGTGTAGACGCGGAAGCTCGTGTTCGAGAACAGGGCCTGGATGGCACGGGCGTTCTCGGGGGAACGGCTGGCGCCGACGACGGCGGTCGGATGCCCGGCCGCGACTTCCCGAGCGAACGAGGGACCCGAGAGGCAAACGATGCCGTCGGCCAGCGGGCCCGGAGCGAGCGACGCGAAGATCTCGCTCGGTGTCAGCAAGGTACCGACCTCGATTCCCTTCGACACCGAGACGAGAGTGGCGTTCGGTGAGAGCGTGGGGGCGATCTCGCCGAACACGCCACGGACGAACTGGGTGGGGACGGCGCTCACGATCACCGAGGCCCCGGCGATGGCTTCGGCGAGGTCGCCTGTGGCCCGCACCGGCCCGTTCAGCGGGAACCCGGGAAGGAACGCAGGGTTCTCACCACGCTGTTCGATCGTCTCCACGACCTCGGGCTCGTGCGCCCAGATAGTGGTGGGAATCGCCTGGTCTCCGAGCAGCTTGGCGAGGGCGGTGCCCCAGGATCCTGCGCCGACGACACAGACCGTCGAATTCACCATGCTCTTCCTCCTCGTTGCCCGATGCCTCATTGTGGCCGATCGCCGCCGCCGCCGCCGAACTGTGGGCTGGGACACCCGCGATCGCCTACTGCGAACCCAGGGTTCGGGTGCTGGTTTTCGGCCTCTGCCGGCCCACGGTTGGCGTATCGGGGTTTCGAGCGCTCACATATACTGCGGGAATAGGAGGTTCGTTCAATGCTGCGGCAGGGAATGAAGGTGAAGCGCCTCACCAAGAAGGTGGGCCAGACGTCGCCTATGGGCACCATCACCGAGCTCCGGAACGGGTCTGTCGAGGTTCGCTGGGACGACGGACATCTCAGCATCGTCTCCCGCCAGGCCGTGGTGCCGGTCCACAAGACCTAGACACCCCGGATCGTCGAGCTGCGGAGCCCGTGCCCGGCACGGGCAGGGTAGTCATGTGCTCCATCTCTGGGGCGGTGGGTGTGGCCGATCAGGCGGCCGCCCAATCCAGCAGGACCTTGCCACACATGCCCGTGCCGATCACCTCGAATGCCTTCTCGTACTCGGCGGCAGGGAACTCGTGGGTGATCACAGGAGTGATGTCGAGGCCGGTCTGGAGCATCATTGTCATCTTGTGCCACGTCTCGAACATGCGCCGCCCATAGATCCCCTTGAGGGTGAGGCCGCGGAAGATGATGAGGTTCCAGTCGATGGGGGCCTCGTCGGGCGGGATGCCGAGCAGGCCGACACTGCCGCCATGGTTCATGACGGCGAGCATGTCGTGCAGAGCCGAGTGATTGCCCGACATCTCGAGTCCGACGTCGAAGCCCTCGGTCATGCCGAGCTCACCGACCACCTCTGCCACGCTGTCTCGCGTGACGTTGAGCGCCCGGTCGGCTCCCATCGTCGAGGCGATGGCGAGCCGGTAGTCGCTGATGTCGGTGACCACGACGTGGCGGGCGCCGACGTGGCGGGCGATGGCGACGGCCATCATGCCGATCGGGCCGGCTCCGGTCACCAGGACGTCCTCGCCCACGAGATCGAACGAGAGCGCGGTGTGGGTGGCGTTCCCTAGCGGGTCGAGGATGCAGGCGACCTCGTCGGGCACCTCGTCCGGAATCGGGTAGACGTTCGAACCCGGGATGAGCAGGTAGTCGGCGAAGCAGCCGGGGCGGTTGATGCCGATGCCGATGGTGTTCCGGCAGAAATGGCGGCGCCCAGCCCGGCAGTTGCGGCAATGGCCACAGACCACATGTCCCTCACCCGAAACCCGCTGCCCGAGCTCGAACCCGTGGACGTGGCTGCCGATCTCGGCGATGCGACCGACGAACTCGTGGCCGGTCTGCATCGGCACGGGGATGGTCTCCGCTGCCCAGTGATCCCAGTTGTAGATGTGCATGTCGGAGCCGCAGATCGATGTCTTGATGATCTCGACGAGGACGTCGTTGGGTCCCACCTCGGGCCGCGGCAACTCCTGCATCCAAATGCCGGGCTCGGCCTTGGCCTTGACGAGAGCCCGCATCAGGACACCACTCCCAGGTCACGGCCGACCTCGACGAACGCCTCCACGGCGCGGTCGAGCTGCTCGATGGAATGGGCCGCCGACATCTGGGCGCGGATGCGGGCCTTTCCCTTGGGCACCACGGGGAAGGAGAACCCGACGACGTAGATGCCCTTGTCGAGGAGGCGGTCCGCCATCTCGGTGGCGAGGCGGGCATCGCCCAGCATGATCGGGATGATGGGATGGTCGGAGCCGGCGAGGGTGAATCCTGCCGCCATCATGCGGTCGCGGAAGTGCTGCGAGTTGTCGCGCAGTCGGGAGCGAAGGTCGTCGCTCTCTTGCAGCAGCTCGAGCGCTCGCAGCGAGGTGGCGGCGATCAGCGGCGCCAGCGTGTTGGAGAACAGATACGGACGCGAGCGCTGCCGCAGCCACGTGATGATCTCCGCCCCGCCGGAGGTGTAACCTCCGGAAGCGCCGCCCAGCGCCTTGCCGAGCGTCCCGGTGAGGATATCGACCCGGCCACTCACCCCGCACAGCTCGGGCGTGCCCCTTCCGCCCTCGCCGATGAAGCCGACGGCGTGGGAATCATCCACGATCACGAGCGCGTCGTGACGGTTGGCGAGATCACAGATCGCTCCCAGATCGGCGACGATACCGTCCATCGAGAACACCCCATCGGTGGCGATCAGTCGGAAGCGTGCCCCCGCCGCCGCCCGGAGCTGGCGTTCCAGATCGGCCATGTCGTTGTTGGCGTAGCGAAAACGCTGCGCCTTGCAGAGACGGATGCCGTCGATGATCGATGCATGGTTGAGGGCGTCGGAGATGACGGCATCCTCCTCGCCGAGGAGAGCTTCGAAGAGACCACCGTTGGCGTCGAAGCACGACGAGTAGAGGATGGTGTCGTCGGTGCCGAGGAATGCGCTCAGGGCCATCTCGAGGTCGCGGTGGACGGTCTGGGTTCCACAGATGAAACGAACCGACGACATGCCGAAGCCGAGCTGCTCGACGGCGGTCGCCGCGGCGGCTACGAGCTCGGGGTGGTTGCACAGGCCCAGGTAGTTGTTGGCGCAGAGGTTGATGACCTCACGTCCGTCGTCGAGGCAGATGACGGCGTCCTGGGGCGAGGCGATGATGCGCTCCTGCTTGTACAGGCCGGCGTCGCGAACCTCCGCGATCCGACCTGCGAGATGCTCCAGGAAGCGAGGGTGCATGCGACCTCCAGAGCTGAGTCTATTCGGCGTCACCGCGAGCTCGACGGCGCGACGGTCCGGCGGCTCACACGATCCGGCGATCGGTTGCCCAGCGCGCCAGCTCGTGGCGGTTCGAGAGCTGGAGCTTGCGCAGCACAGAGGAGACGTGGGTCTCGACCGTTTTGATCGAGATCGAGAGACGCCTCGCCACCTGCTTGTACGCGTAGCCGCGGGCGATCTGGCGCAGCACCTCACGCTCGCGTGGGGTGAGCTGATCCAGCTCCGGGTCGGAAACGACCGGGATGGTCTGCCCGAAGGCATCGAGCACGAAGCCGGCCAGCCGCGGCGAGAACACGGCATCTCCCTCGGCGATGCGCTCGACGGCCACGATGAGGTCGGCGGGGGCGATGGTCTTGGTGACGTAGCCTCGGGCACCGGCCCGGATCATGCCGATCACGTCCTCGGGGGCATCCGACACCGACAGGGCGAGGAAACGGATTCCGGGGTGCGTCTCGAGGACGTTGCCGATCACCGAGACGCCGCCGCCGCCCGGCATGTGCACGTCGATGAGGACGACCTGGGGGACGAGGCGGCGGATGTCGGCGATAGCGTCGTCGACTTCGCCCGACCAGCCACAGATCTCGAAGTGCTCGGAGAGTTCGGTCCTCACGCCGGTGAGGAACAACTCGTGGTCATCGACCAGATAGACGCTGATGTCGGTCATGACGCCTCCACGGGAAGTACGAGACGAACCTCGGTGCCCTCACCGACTTGGCTGGTGATCTCGGCGGTCCCGCCGTGGCGGGTCATCCGGCCGATGATCGAGTCGTTGATGCCGCGCCGATCCGGGGGAATCGCCTCGATATCGAACCCGCATCCCTGGTCGGAGACGAAGACCTCGATCACCTGGGCTCCAGCTTCGATGTAGACCGAGACGTGATCGGCACTGGCGTGACGGGCGGCGTTGACAATGGCCTCCCCGGTGGCGGCGGCGAGGGCCCGGGTGTGTTCGGTGAGCGGGGCAT
Source organism: uncultured Acidimicrobiaceae bacterium (assembly GCA_964569015.1). Taxonomy (GTDB): domain Bacteria; phylum Actinomycetota; class Acidimicrobiia; order Spongiisociales; family UBA5794; genus CAYQEC01. The sequence continues at coordinate 23,854 of CAZMSN010000020.1, forward strand.
CGCCCACTCTGACGACATCGACGGGGACGTTGTGGGTCTGCTCGATCTTGGCGGCCAGCGTCTCGATGGTAGATCCGAGACGTTCGGTGTCGTCATTGGTGTTTCGGCCGTAGAGCCAGGAGCGCAGCTCCCTCTCCTGCCCGCGGGCCAGGGTCACCATGTGCTTGGGATCGCCGGTTCTCTGAATGAGAGCCAGGGTCTGGAGCACCGAATCGTGGAGGTGGGCCGCCATGTCGGCCCGTTCCTCGGAGCGGATCCGGTCGCGCCGTTCCTGTCCGAGGTCCCGGATCAACCCGAGCACCCACGGCCCGAAGATGAGCATGAATCCGGCAGCGGTCAGCGCGGTGGCGAAGATGGCGGGGCCGATGTCGGCGATGGTCCCGAGGCTGCTGAAGAGCGCCGCCAGGCCGGCGATCATGAGGAAGGCGCCAGCGCCGATGCGCAGCCTTCCCGGAGTGGTGTCCGCCATCACCGGCCCGGGGCCGTTCAGCCCGGTCGCGCCGGGGCGATCCCACATGGCGGCGGTGCCGAACGCCACCAAACCGACCGCCCACATGAGGCTGTCACCGAACCAGACATTCACGGCACGAAGGAAGACCAGGGCGCCGAGGAAGATGAGGCCGAGGCCCGCCATCTGTCGCCGACTCGCCCTCCTGCCATTGGCGGGACGCTCCAGACGGTCGGTCGTGAGCGCCCATCCCACCAGATACAGCGCCACTCCCACCCCGCCGGCGAAGGCGAGCACGATGAAGGCCGCACGCACATAGGGCGCTCCCACCCCAAGGCGGTCGGCGATACCGCCCGCCAGGCCGCTGATGACGCGGTTGTCCGCATTGCGGCACAGGAGCGCATCGATGCGGCGAATGGCCGAGATGGCCCCCGCCGGGTGGTCGGTGCCGGTGGCGATGACGGGCTCCCATCATGTGGTCGGGTCTCGCGCCACGATGTTGTCACACCCCGGGTACCACGACAACCGGGGGATACCCCGATGGCGCCGGGGCGCTCTCAGGGTCAGGACCGGGGCATCCCCGATAGCCTGGCGCCGAGCGATGCCGCATGCTGGAACCATGATGAACGACACAACAACAACAGATCGCACCGCATCCGATCCGGTCCGATCGCTGTCCCGGCTCCAGCGGCCGCACAAGGACCGCGTGGTGGCCGGTGTCGCGGTCGGCCTCGCCAATCACTACGGGGTCGGCGTCGGCTGGGTGCGCTTGGCCTTTGTCGTGCTCGCCTTCTTTGGTGGTTTCGGGGTGTTGCTCTACCTCCTGGGCTGGCTGGGCATCCCCGAGGAGGATGCAACCGGTTCGCTCGCCGCTCGGAAGGTGCGTGATCTCGAAGGCGTGCGGAGCTGGATCGGCCTGGGGCTCATCGTGCTCGCCGCCATGATCATCCTCGGCGAATCAGGCCTCGTCAGGCCCGGGCTGATATGGGCGGGTGCCCTGATCCTGGTCGGGGTCCTGCTCTATCGGGGCGACCTTCCCGAATTCGTCGATCGGCCTCCCTCGCGGGGCGAGGGAGACTCGCCGCCTCCGCCCGGCGAGACGCCGCCGGTTCCCACGAGAGAGTGGGCGCCGGCTTCGACCGAGGGAATGGCGGGCATCGTGGACGTCGCGGCGGAGGCAACACCTCCATCCACCGCCGAGGACGGGGACGTGACGCTTCCACCGATGCCACCGGGAGAAGCGCCGAGCCGGGCTCCCGAGGTCCGTCCTTCGCGCCCGCGCCGGTCGATGCTCGGTCGGCTCACACTGGCGACGATGCTGATCGTGCTCGGCGTCGTGGGGATGCTCCATTCCGCGGAGGCGATCACGCCGACGGCGCGTCACTACGCAGCGATCGCGGTGGCGACGATCGGTCTGGGGTTGGTCATCGGTGCCTGGTGGGGACGAGCCCGCGCCCTCGTTCTACTCGGGATTCTCATGCTTCCGTTCCTGGCGGGCGCAACCCTGGTCCGGGTACCGCTGCACGGTGGCTTCGGTGATCCGGTCTATCGGCCCGTTTCGGTAGATGAGATCGAGGACGAGTACCGGCTGATAGCCGGCGAGATGACCCTGGATCTCGGAGACATCGACCTTGGAGAGGGTGCCGTCGACATGGATGCCTCGATTGCCTTCGGTTTGCTCAGAGTCATTGTTCCTGCCGACGCCGGTGTGGAGATCGTGGGCCGGGTCGGAGGGGGCGAGCTGGACTTCCCGGGCCTCCAGGCCGATGGGGTCGACGTGGAGCGCCGCACCGTGCTCGACGGCATCGGGCGCATCAGCCTCGACCTCGAGGTCGGTTTTGGCGAGATACGAGTCTTTCGGACGGAGCGCTGAGGAGGCGGTATGAGACGACACGGATTCGACATGTTCTCCTTTCTCGCAGGCGTGTTCTTTCTGGCGGTGAGCGTTCCGTTGCTGTTCAGCGATGTCGATCTCACCCCGTATCGTGGCCGTTGGGTGGTTCCCGGCATCCTGCTGATCGCAGGCCTGGTCATGCTCGGCTCCGGCTTGCCGGGAGCCGCTGGGTCGGAGTCGCAGCGCGGGCTCGAGGCGCCACCGGAGCTCCTCGACGAGGAAGCGTCAGACTTCTGATCCTGCTTCCCCGTGGGGGGCGACGCGACGCACGACCAGCAGGCCGTCCTCCGGGGCGGCCTGCATCGCGAAGTCGAACCGGTCGATCGCCAAGCAGAACTCGAGATCGTCTCTGTGCGCCCACGGAGCAGAGCGGAGGCGAGCGGCTCCCGGAGCCCGGGACGCCCGGCGAAGGACCGCGGGTATGTCCACGTCGCCGCTGAGGGCCGCCTCCAGGTAGTCGGCGGTCGCCTCATCCTCCTCCGCCGCCTCGATGCCGGACTGCCCGGCGGCGACGATCGTCACCTGTTCCTCTAGGCGCATGGCCTGGGCCGTGGCACCGGCGATGACGAGACTCGCCACGTAGAGGGGACGGGCGCCGGCTTCCCAAGCAGCCCGGGCACAGCGCGTCCCGGCCATGGTGCGCTGCACCACGGTACGTCCCACCAGGCCCGGGGTCTCACGAACCTCCCCGGGGGAGTTGCCCCCGTCGAAACCCGGTGGCCTGGCACCGCCTTCCTCGCCGATGAGCCATGCCCCGTCGATGGCGGAGGCGATTGCCCGTGCCTCGTCGAGTTCGGCGGCGAGCACCAGCCGGTCTGCCCCAGCGGCGAAGGCGTAGGCAGCCGTGGTGAACGCCCGGAACGTGTCGATGACAACCGTCGGGCCGGATGCCCTGCTTGCACCCGAGAGACCACGAAGGAGGACGACGCGCATGTGCCAACGCTAGGGGCAGTGATCGAGAACGCGTAAAAAGGTCACCAAAAACAGGGCGCAAGAGTGGCGTTCTTGGGTAGCCTTGTTTCTGGAAGGCAGCATGGTACGACCCCGGAAATCGATCAATCCGGGCCCGCTCGGCGAAACCGAGGGACTCGGCCCATCCCGTCAGCCGTTCACCAAGGGGCGTTATACGCCGGTGCGGCACGGTCCGCCGGCGGCATCCCCGGACGAGGGCACCGAGGGCCAGGCCCCTCCCGACCTGCCGCCTGTTTCGAAGTTCGCGGCGAGGGCGACCGCCTCGGCGCCTCCGACCCCGGACCCCCCGCGGGTCGACGCCCGGCCGGTTCGCGAGCAGGAGCCAGCGCCCCGGCCGTCCGGACCAGAGGAACCGCCGATCTCGTTCACGATCGACCTCAACGCCGTCGAGGAGTCGGAGCCCTCCGAGAAACCGGAGACGGAGGACGACACCTACTACAGCCGTCACCGAGCGAAGCTTCCCGGTCTCGGCCTCGAACCAGCCGATCGGGACGAGGATTCAGGTGAATCCCCGATGCCGTGGGCGCTGTTGTACTACCGCAAGAAGCGCCGCTGAACGCTTCCCCTTGATTCGACGGATCCCTCACTGCTCCTCTGGAGCACACGCGTCGCCCAAGGGCTCGATGCCGAGGGCGGCGACTGCCTCCTGCGGGGTCGAGCTGAGCACCAGCTCCACGTGATCTCGGATCAGATCCACGTTCGGAACCTGCCTGCCTTCTGCGGTCACCTCGGCGAGGTAGGTGGGAGGGATGAACCGGATCGAGACGATGGAGCCGAGATCGATGTCGGGGAGCAGATCGATGAGATCGGGGATGCGACTCAGCGGGATGTCGGTTTCGAGAGTCTCCTCGAGCACCCCGGCGATCCGCGGGTATGCCAAGAGGAGGTCGGCAGGATCGGACTGCTCGAGCACGGCGTCGAGCACGCACCGCTGCCGCCCCATGCGGGCGTAGTCGTCGGCGTGGCGCCGGGCCCGCACGTAGGCGAGGGCGAGGTGGCCGTCGAGGTGCTGAAAGCCGGGCTGGATATCGATGTACTCGGTGCTGACTCCGTCCTCGTGAGGGTAGGTCTCGTCGACGATGCGGAACGGGACGTCGATGTCGACGCCGCCGAGCGCATCGACGATCCCGACGAAGCCGTCGAGTGTCACCAGGGCGTAGTAGTGAATCGGGATCCCGAGCAGCTCGCCGATGCCCGCCTTGATGGCATTCTCCCCGGGCGTGCCGGGGCCGGGGAAAGCGTCGGGATAGTCGGATGCGGCCACGTAGAGGTCGTTGAGTAGTTGTGGGAAGCAGTTGCACTCCCAGATGCCCATGCCCTCGGGGAGTGGCACCCGTATCCAGTTGCGGGGGATTCCGAACATGGCGACGGCGCCGGAGGCCGGGTCGATGCTGACGACGATCATCGTGTCGGTGCGGATGCCCGTCCGGCCGGCGCCGGCGTCGCCCCCCAGTAGGAGGATGTTGACACGATCGAGTCCATCCCACAGTGCCGGCTCTGGCGGCTGAGTCGTGGTCGTGGTGGTGCCGGGATCGGTGGCGGCCGCGGATTCCTGCAGCGTCGTGGAGGTGGTTGTCGTCGTTGCTTCCTCGTCGTCGAACACGGTCGTGATGAGGCTGTACTGGACGAGGTCGTAGTAGGCCAGCGCGGCGTGAGGGACCAGGAGCAGGAGTGCGAGGACGGCGGCCGCCGTGATGGAGGCCCGCTTTGATCCTCGTTCACCCCCCGCCAGCCGGTAGGCGTCTTCGGCCGCCCAGATCCGGTATCCGAGGAGAAGGATGTTGCCGATCATGAGCGCGGTGAGGAAACGTGGCTTGAATGCCGCTTTCGCCATGCCGAGGCGATCGAGGGAGAAGACCACCGCGGCAGCCACCAGCGCCGCGTCGGCAGCAAGCAGGGCGACGCCGCGCCGGGCTCGTCCCGCGTACACCTGCCCGGCCCCGGGGACGACGACTGAGAGCCCGGCGGCGACGAGGGGACGAGGTTGCCGTGATGTCGTGGGATGCTGGTCCGATCCCATCACGCCATGCTAGAAGCGAAGCTCCGGCGGCCGGCCTGTAGGGTGTTGCCCGCACCGGCGCACGGTGCTGCTGAAGGACACGAGACCACCTGACATGATCGATGAATCCGGATCAGGCGCCGGTCGATCCCGGCAGCCGGAGGCGACGAGTCGCGACTTGACACGCACTCGCTTCGCCCGGCTCTCGGAGGACGGCACCGGCTTTATCCTCGCCGGGAGCCTGGTGGCGGGCCTCGCCGCCTATGCGTATCAGATCCTGGGAGGCCGCACCCTCGGCGCCGAGGCGTTCGCCCCGGTGTCGGTGCTGCTCACGATCCACTTTCTGACGTTCATTGTGATCCTGCTGCCGATCGAGCAGCTCATCATCCGGCGGCTGACGCTCGACCGGGAGGCGGCAGGCGTGCCGTCGCGGGCGATGATCCTGGTGATTGCCACCGTGGTGGGGGCCACGCTGTATGCCGGGTTCCGGGTCGACGAGCTCCTCAACGGTGACCGGCGTTTCATCGTCTTCACCGCGTTCACCGTTGCCGTGCACGCCGTGTTCGCCGTTGCGAGGGGTCATCTCGCCGGCCGGCGCCGCTTTCGGGAATACGGCCTGGCGAGTGGGGGAGCGTCGCTCGCCAGGCTCGGGGTGGCGATGGCAGTCTTGGCGGTGCGGCCGTCGGCGTCGGGCGTGGCGATCGGGCTCATCGCCGGGCCCCTGGTGGTGCTGGCGTGGCGACCCTTCCGGCGGGTGGCGGTGGAACGCCCGGCGCTGGCGGATCACGAGCTGGCGAGCATGTCCGATCGGGGACTGCTCTCGGGCCTGGTGTTGTCGTCGGCGGCTTCGCAGATGCTGCTGCTGGCGGGGCCGCTGGCGGCGGCCGCGCTCGGCGCCACGGACGTGATGGTGAGCACGATCTTCGCGACGTTCACACTGTTTCGCGCTCCACTCACGTTCGGCTACAACCTGATCGCCCGTGTGCTCCCGCCGTTCACCGAGATGGCGGCTCGCCGGGAACGCCGCGAGCTACGGGCGTGGGCCCGGGGTATGACGTACGCCTCGTCTGTCCTGGCGCTGCTGGGAGCGGGGGCCGGCTACCTGCTCGGCCCGCAGCTGGTGGCGGTGGCGTTCGGGGCCGATTTCCGTCCGGAACGAGGGCCGGCCGCCCTCGTCGCGGGCGGTGTGCTCCTAGCCGGGGCAGGCCTGTTCGTGGCACAGATCCTCGTGGCACGGGGACGGCCGGCGATCCTCGGGGTCGCCTGGAGCGTCGCGGTCGTTGCCGCCGGCATCGTGCTGACCGCCACCAGCGGCGATGCGGAGGGCCGAGTGGCACTGGCGTTCCTGGTCGGTGAGGTTGTGGCGCTGGCAGCACTGGTGCTGGGGGCGGTGGCGCGAGCACCCGACGAGGCAACGGCGGTGGGAGCCGGGTATCTGCTGGCCAAGCGGACGACGGACATCGCGGTGGCGACCTTGGCGATGGTGCTCGGCTTCCCGCTGCTGCTGGCGGCGGTGATCGTGGTGAAAGTCGATTCACGCGGTCCCGCCTTCTTCCGTCAGGAGAGGATCGGAAGGAATGGCAGGCCTTTTGCCATGCTGAAGCTTCGCACCATGCGGGTCGACGGTGGGGAGGAGGTGTTCGTGGAGCACCTCGCCCGCCTCGAGGCTGCCCGCCACGACGCCGATGGTCACACGCTCGCGATCGCGGGCGATCCTCGTGTGACCCGGGTCGGCGCTCGACTCCGCCGCTGGTCGCTCGACGAGCTACCCAACCTGTGGAATGTGCTCAAGGGCCCGATGTCGCTCGTCGGGCCGCGGCCGCTGGTTCCGACAGAAGCCGCGTTGATCGGCCTCGACAATCCGCGGTTCTCGGTGAAGCCGGGAATCACCGGTCTCGCCCAGATCACCGGCCGTGACGCCATCGATCTCGACGAGCGCACCCGCCTCGATGTCGAGTATGTCACGCGGCGCAGCACGGGGCTGGACGCGGCGATCTTGGGACACACGGTCCTGGCGGTCTTCCGCCAGCCCGGCCAGTGATCG
>CAZMSN010000021.1:0-12306 GCA_964569015.1 uncultured Acidimicrobiaceae bacterium
CTAGGCCCTCAACCTAGCGCGTCTACCAATTCCGCCACTCCGACGTAGCGGGCGGAAGTATACCGAATCGCCGGTGCTGCTCACCGCCCGGCCCCTAGGCGCTCACTGCTCCGCGAGATCGACCCGGTACCACTCCTCGATGTTCCAGGTGTCCGTCGCCGTCGTCGGGTTGTGCTTGAAACCGCCGATCTCGTCTCCCCACACGGCAGCCGTCACCAGGCGGGCGTAAAGCGGGATGATGACGACTTGGTCCGCCAGGATCTGCTCGGCCTCGCGCATCAGCGGGATCAGAATCTCCGGATCGATCGATTCCTCGAGCATGTCGTAGATCTCTGCATACCGCATCGAGTGCTCGTCGATCACCGACGAATCCGGGCTTCCCCAGCGGTAGAAGTTCTGACCCTCCGGCGGCGCCTTGTCGGCATCGAACACATCGAGCAGAGCGAGCGCGCCCGAGAACCCGGGTGGCGGCGACCATGCCCACGAAGCCAGGTCCCAGTAGCCCGTCTCGCGGTGCTCGCCAAAGAAGAGCTGGGAGTTCTCCAGGTCGTTCTCACACTCGATGCCAACCTCGGCGAGCATGTCCGCCAACAACTCGGCGAGCCTCACGCGAGTGTCGCTGTTGGACGTCGTCGTGAACACCGCCCTGATGGTGTCGACACCCAATTCCTGCTTGGCCAGCTCGAGGTAGGCACGCGCCTGGTCGACGTCGTACTCGTACTGAGCCCAGGCGTCCGTGGAGAGCGATGGCGCGGAGAGCTCCAGGAAGGACAAGAGAGGTTCGACCTGACCATTGAGGATCTCATCCACGATCAGGTCGCGGTTGATGGCATGCGCCACCGCCCTACGGAAATTCAGGTTGTCGTTCGCCGAATCCGGATTTCGTTCGAGGCGTCCCGGTCCGAACTGGAAGCCCAACTGCTCCCATGTCGTCCCGTTCAGCACCTCGACTACCGCACCGTCCGGCTCGAGAGTCTGGAGCGTTTCAATGGTCGCCATACCCGGCGGGGGCTGGATCACGTCCACTTCTCGGTTCTCGAAAGCCTCGACCAGCGAGGAAGTCTCCGGGATGAAGCGGAAGATGACCTCGTCGAGGTATGGCAGCTGCTGGCCGGTTTCGGGATCGGTCTTCCAATAGTGCTCGTTGCGAACGAATCGGATGAACTCGCCCTTCTGCCACTCGGCGAACACGTACGGACCAGCCGAGACCCACATGGTGTCGTTCCAGTCCAGCTCGAAATCGGTTCCCTCCACCTGGTGCTTGGGAATGATGTCCGAGAAGAGCAGCTCGTATTTCACGGTTGGGCTCGCCATCGTGTACTCGAAGGTCTTGTGGCCAACCACGGTGCCGATGATGGCGTCGTACGTTGTGCGATCGATCGGAAGCGCAGGATCCATGATCGTGTCGAGCGTGAACTGGAAATCGTCACCCGTGATCGGCGTTCCATCGGACCACACCGCCTCCTCGCGGATGTTGTAGCGCACCGTCATGGTCCCGTCGTCGTTCACGGTCACCCCGCCGTTGGCCACCGTCGGCAGCTCGGTCACCAGCTCCGGAATGCGCTCGAGGCTGTAGCCGTCGACGTCCCACACCCCGGCATAGCAGCCCTGCCCGATGCGCAGCACAATGGCGCTAGCCCCTCCGGGCACGAACTTGTTGAGTGTCGGGGGCTCCTGATCGTCGGCGATGACGACGCTGCCGCCGTGGGGCCGATCTATCGGAGCGGTGTTGCCGGGCTGCGAAGGGGCGGTTGTGCTGGAGGCAGGAGCAGTTGAGGCGGGGATTGTCGTCTGGTCTGAATCGCCGTTGCCGCCGGTACACCCCGCCACGACCACGGAGAAGGCGACAAATCCGGCGAACCATGACAGACCGGGGCGTCGCCACAATCGAGCCACCGAGTCGCCTCCTTCGTTCCGCCGGGTGGAGTAGCCATGTACGGCAGGCCCCGAGGGATCAATTACGCCAGAGCCAGGTGAGCCACACCGTGGTGATCGCGAACACGATGGATGCGATGACCGTGATCCGATCCAAGTTGCGTTCCACGACGGTGGAGCCTGAGAAGCCTCCGCTCATGCCTCCTCCGAACATGTCGGAGAGACCTCCACCTCGTCCCGCGTGCAGCAGGATCAGGAAGATCAGCCCCAACGACACGATGGCATGGAGTAACGCAACGATGCCCGCTACCAAGGGGGAACCCTTTCTCACACACGAAGCCCGCACATGCGGGCGGTCGGCGCCAAGTATGGAGTGTCACATCGCCGTTTTCAAGTCACCGCCCCATATTCCCCCACATCGATCGCCGCCGCCCGGCCAAATCCGGGGTGTGAACCTTCCGACGCGGGTCGGGCAATTGCTCACTTCGCCTGGTCCGCTACCGCCTTCGCCGCCGCCGCGGCCGCCTGTGGATCACCCAGGTATCGGTGATCCACCGGCCGCAGATCATCGTCGAGCCGGTAGACAAGGGGAATCCCCGTCGGGATGTTGAGCCCTGGGATCTCCTCGTCGGAGACCCCATCGAGATGCTTGACGAGAGCCCGCAGGCTGTTCCCGTGTGCGGCGACGATGACGCGCCTCCCGGCACGCAGATCAGGAACCACGAAGTCATACCAGTACGGCAGCATGCGCTCTACGACATCTTTCAGGCACTCGGTCGCCGGCAGCAGCTCGGGAGGCATCCAGGCATAGCGGTCATCGTTGCCCGGGTGGCGCTCGTCCGTCACGTCCAGCGGTGGCGGGGAAACGTCGTAGGAGCGGCGCCACACATGCACCTGATCGGCCCCGTGCTCGGCGGCGATCTCCTTCTTGTTGAGCCCCTGCAACGCTCCGTAGTGGCGCTCGTTGAGCCGCCAGTGCTTCTTGACCTCGATCCAGCCGAGGCCCATCTCCGCCAGAGCCAAATGGAGCGTGTCGATGGCGCGGCACAGGACGGAAGTGTGGGCAACGTCGAACGTGTAGCCCTCGTCCTTCATGAGCCGGCCGGCGTCGCGTGCTTCCTGCTCACCACGAGCCGAGAGGCCGACGTCGGTCCACCCCGTGAAGACGTTCTCGAGATTCCAAACGGATTCGCCGTGGCGCAATAGAACGAGCTCGATCATCCATACTCCCGGAAAGACGGCTACACCGCCACGGTAGCGGCGGTTCGGCCCGCTGGTGCCCTCAGACCCAGTACCGAATCAGCGAGGCGAAAGTGTCGGGGTCGAGTGACGCCCCACCGACCAAGGCCCCGTCGATGTCCACCTTGGCCATGAATCCCGCGATGTTGCCGGGTTTGACCGATCCTCCATACAGGATCCGTACCCGTTCTGCCGCGTCGCCCCACTGCTCGGCCACGACCTCCCTGACATATGCCGCGACCTGGCCGGCATCGTCCACGCTGGCGGTCTTGCCGGTTCCGATCGCCCAGATCGGTTCGTAGGCGATCACGAGAGAGGCCACTGCGTCCGCGCCGAGACCCTGCAAGCCGAGGCGAACCTGAGAACCGACCTTGTCCTCGGTCTTCCCCTGCTCTCGCTCGTCTTCGGTCTCACCCACACACAGAATCGGCGTCATGCCGTGCCCGAGCACCGCTTTCACCTTCCGATTGACGTCGTCGTCGAGCTCGCCGAAGAGCTGGCGCCGCTCCGAGTGGCCGACGATGACGTACGAGACCGATAGCTTCTGCAGCATCTCGGTGCTGATCTCGCCGGTGTAGGCCCCCTTCTCCTCCCAGTGACAGTTCTGGGCACCGAGCCCGATCTGCAGGTGATCGGTCTCGATGACGGTCTGAGCCGACCGCAGCGCCGTGAACGGTGGGCACACCACCACGTCGACGCGCTCGTAGTCGGAGAGGTCCAGCCGGTAGCTCAGCTTCTGCACCATCTGGATCGTGTCGAGATGGCTGGCGTGCATCTTCCAGTTGCCGGCGATCAGGTCCTTTCGCATGCTGTGCCTACCTTCCCAGTACGGCGATGCCGGGGAGGGTCTTCCCCTCGAGCATCTCGAGGCCTGCCCCGCCACCGCTCGACACGTGACTCACTTCGTTCTCGAAACCCAACATGCGGATGGCGGCCACGCTGTCGCCCCCGCCGATGACGGTGAACCCAGGGCTGTCGGCGATCGCACGGGCTACCCCGGCCGTGCCGGCCCGGAATGCGTCCCACTCAAACACACCCATCGGCCCGTTCCAAAACACGCTCGCAGCCGTGCCGACCACCTCCGAGAAACGAGCGACCGACTCGGGCCCGATGTCGAGGCCCATCATGCCGTGCGGGATCTCGGTGGCAGCGACGATCCGGTTCGCCGCGTCGGCCGCGAACTCCTCAGCGACCACGATGTCGACCGGGAGCATGATCTTGTCACCGTGCTCGGATTCGAGCAGGCTCCCCACCTCACCGACCATCGAGTCCTCCAGCAGCGAGGTGCCGATCTCGTAGCCGGAGGCTGCCAGCAACGTGAAACACATGCCCCCGCCGACGAGCATCATGTCGACCTTGGGGAGCAGCTGGCGCATCACACCGAGCTTGTCGGAGACCTTGGCTCCACCGAGTACCACGACGTAGGGCCGCTCCGGCTCTTCCAGCAGCCGGGAGAGGGCTTCGACCTCGGAGCGAAGCAGGTCGCCGGCCGCCGAGGGAAGCCGCTCGGCGACCCCCACCGTCGAGGCGTGCGCCCGATGCGCCGACCCGAAGGCGTCGTTCACGAAAGCATCCGCCAGCGCGGCCAAACCGTCTGCCAGGGCAGGATCGTTCTCCTTCTCCCCTGCCTCGAAGCGGGTGTTCTCCAAGACGACCACCGTGTCGCGAGGTGCTGCTGCCACTGCTTCCGCGACATCGCGCCCGGCTACTTCGTCGAGCTTGATGACGGGAAAGCCACCCAGCTCACCGAGACGCTGAGCCACCGGATCCATGCGAAGCGCCGGGTCTGGGCCCTTTGGGCGGCCAAGATGGCTACACACGACGACCTTGGCGCCTCGATCCCGCAGCTTGGTGATGGTCGGCAGACTGGCAATGATCCGGAAGTCGTCAGCGACGGCTCCCTCGTCCAGCGGGACGTTCAAGTCGGAGCGCACGAGCACCGTCCGCCCTGTGACATCCAGGGAATCCAAGGTCGGGAGCTCCATTCTGTCAGCCGAGCCGGGCAACGAGGTCGACGAGGCGGGTCGAGTAGCCCCACTCGTTGTCGTACCAGCCGAGCGCCTTCACCATGTTGCCGCCGGGGGCGATGAGAGCCGAGGCGTCGTAGACGCAGGAGTGCGGGTTGCCAACGATGTCGGTCGACACGATCTCGTCCTCGGTGTACTCCAGGATGCCCGCCAAGGGGCCGTCGGCGGCCGCCTTGAAGGCGCCGTTGACCTCGTCAGCCGTGACATCACGACCCAGGATGACGACCAGATCGGTGATCGAGCCGTCCGGCACCGGCACCCGGAGCGCCATCGCCTCTAGCTTCCCGTTCAGCTCGGGCATGATCTTGCCGACGGCGCTGGCAGCACCGGTGGACGTCGGGATGATGTTGCTGGCGGCAGTTCGGGCACGGCGCAGATCCTCGTGCGGGAAGTCCAGGATCCGCTGATCGTTGGTGTAGGCGTGCACCGTGGTGAACATGCCCCGCTCGATTCCGAACGCGTCGTTGAGCACTTTGAGCATCGGAGCCACGCAGTTGGTCGTGCACGAGGCGTTGGAGATGATCTTGTGGGTGGCCGGATCGAAGTCAGCGTCGTTGACACCGAGCACGACGTTCACGTCGGGGTCCTTCATCGGAGCGCTGACGAGCACCCACTTGGCCCCGGCGGTGAGGTGCTTCGAGGCCGTCTCGTGGGTGCGGAAGATGCCGGTGGACTCGATCACGGCCTCGACCCCGAGCTCGGCCCACGGGAGGTTCTCAGGATCACGCTCGGCGAAGACTTTGAAGCTGTCCCCATCCACGTCGATGCCGCCGTTGGTCACCACGATGTTGCCACCGAATCGGCCGTGCACGGAGTCGTATTTGAGAAGGTGAGCGAGGGTCGGGGCATCGGTGAGATCGTTGACCGCGACGATGTCGATGTCGGCGTTGCTCTTCTTGGCGGACCGGAAGAAGTTCCGGCCGATACGTCCAAACCCGTTGATGGCTACCTTCATCACAGATCACCCTTCTCGAGAAGACGGAATCAGTTCGGCACCAGCCTACCCAACACGTCCCCCAGTCCTGCCGGATCGTGCCGCACTGGCCCGGCCGACGGTTCCACGAGATCCGCGAAGATCACGTCGACTCCATAGGTCGCCATGACGTCCGCGTCGACTCGCAGAGTCTCAACAGGGGGCGAGACATCTACCGCCGACCGGTTCGCGACGATAGCATTCGGCGGCCGCACCCCGGTCATCCGTATCAGGGTCTCGAGGTGGTCGGCGCAGTCCATACCGAGCGTCTCGCCGTCCTGGGTCGTCAGGTTCGCTACCAGAACCAGCCGTGCCGGAGAGCGGTTGATCGCCTCCACCAGCCCGGGAACCAGCATTGTGGCGATCAACGACGTGTAGAGGCTGCCCGGCCCCAGCACGATCTGGGCGGCACTCCCGATCACGGTCTCAGCGTGGGCACTCACCGAGGCGTCGGGCGGCACCAGCCTCAATTCCTCGACGTGTCCCCGGTGCAGGGAGACGTTCACCTGACCGCGTACCACCTCACCGTCGATCGTCGCCTCCAGGCGCAGCCGCCGCGGCGACGCGGGGATGACCGACCCCACCGATCCCAGCAGCCGCTCGGCGGCTCGCAACGCCGCCTCGAAATCACCTTCGAGGTCCGCCAACGACGCAATGATCAGATTCCCCAGGGAGTGCCCGCCCACGTCGGACTCCTCGAACCGATACTCGAACAGGCGCCGCCATACCGAATCGTTCGGAGTCAGGGCGACCAGACACTTGCGGATGTCTCCCGGCGGCGGTATCTCCAGAGCGGGCGCCAGGCGTCCCGAGGAGCCCCCGTCATCGGCGACGGTCACCACCGCTGCGATGCTTCCTCCGTACCGGCACACAGCTTTCAGCGCCTGAGCGAGGCCTTTGCCCCCGCCGATCGCCACCACCCGAGGCCCATCTCTGTGAGAAGGCAATTCCTCCAGGAGAACCTCGGGCTCCGTCCCTAGAGGCTGCATCAACCCGTCGTCCCGATGTTCCGGTCCCGGTGTTGCACCGACACCTCGACTCCCTGATCTCCCAACAGGCGGCCAATCTCCTCGGCGACGGCCACAGAACGGTGGCGGCCGCCGGTGCATCCCACGCCGATGGTCAGGTAGGCCTTGCCTTCCGCCTCGTAGCGAGGCACCAGGAACCGCAGCAGATCCATGGTCTTCTGAACGAATGCGCGCGCATCGTCCGAATCGAGCACGTAGGCACGCACCGGGCCCTCGAGCCCGGTGAGAGGTCGCAGCTCCGGGACCCAGTGGGGATTGGGAAGGAACCTCACGTCGAAGAGCAGGTCCACCACGCGGGGCACGCCGCGCTTGAACCCGAACGATGTGATGTCGATCCGCATCTTGCGTTCCGGGAGGCCCCCAGCGAAGGCCGCCTCCAGCTGTCTGCGCAGCTCATGCACGCTGAGGTTGGTGGTATCGACGATGATGTCCGCCATGCCTCTGATGTCTCGGAACGCCTCGCGCTCGTAGGCGATCTTGTCCGAGAGCGACCCGGGGGCGACAGGATGAGTGCGCCGGGTCTCCTCGAAGCGCTGGATGAGCGTCGAGTCATCGGCATCGAGGAACAGCACCGTGGTCCGGACCCCGCGTCCCAACAGGCCGCGCAAGGCGAGGTCGAGATCGTCGTAGGTGACCCTTCCCCGCGTGTCCACCACGACGGCCAGCTTCGCCCTCTTGCCTTCTGGCGTTCCCGCCCGATCGACCACTTCGCCGATGAGGGCCGTAGGCAGGTTGTCGACCACGAAGTAGCCGACGTCCTCGAGCACCTTGGCAGCCTGGGATCTTCCGGCACCCGACATCCCGGTCACGATGATGACCCTGGAATCGCTCATCGCCGCCTCATCTCCCTGCCCCACCCGTCTCGCCCTGGAGCACGGAGTGGAGCTCGGCGGCCACGTCTGCGGGCACGATCTCGGCGATCTCGTCGACCGCCGCGGCGCGAAGGCGCTTCAGCGACCCGAAGCGTCGCAAGAGCAGCCGCTTGCGCTTCGGGCCGATCCCGTGCACCTCGTCGAGGATCGAATTGATCATGCGCTTCCTTCTCAACGTGCGATGGTAGGTGACGGCGAAGCGGTGAGCCTCGTCGCGCACCTGCTGGAGGAGGTAGAGGGCTTCCTCGCCGCGCGGGATCACCAGCGGGCGCGACCGGCCGGGGAGATACACCTCCTCGAGCTTCTTGGCGAGCCCCACCACCGGGATGTCCAGCCCCAGCTCATCGAGTACCTTGACCGCCCGCCCCAACTGACCGGCTCCTCCGTCGATGACCACGAGAGAAGGCGGGTAGCCGAACTTGCCCTTCTCCCCCACCGGCCGATCTCGCTCCGCCAGATAGGCGGTGAATCGGCGCCGGAGCACTTCCTCCATCGCGGCGAAATCATCCTGTCCCGTGACGGTGCGAACCTCGAATCGCCGGTAGTGGGCCTTGCGGGGAAGGGCATCTTCGAACACCACCATCGAGCCGACCGTGTTCCGTCCCTGGATGGTCGAGATGTCGTAGCACTCGATGCGTAGCGGCGCCACGTCGAGCTCGAGGTGTTCCTGGAGGCTTCGCAGGGCGCGGGCACGGGCATTGTGATCCGTGCTCCGCTTGAGGCGATGACGTGAGAACTCCTCGCGCGCATTGGCCCGGGCGGTCTCCATCAGCCGGCGCTTGGCCCCCCGCACCGGCACTTGCAGCGACACCTTCGCGCCACGCCCGAGCCTCAGCCACTCGATCCAGACCTCTGGATCGTCGGGCAGCTCCTGCACCAGCACTTTCGGCGGCGGTGGATCGCTTCCATAGAGGTGCGCCAGCATGATCCCGACCAGCCGGGCCGTGGTGACGTCTTCGACCCGGTCGATCACCGTCGTCTTGCGACCCGTGACGCGCCCTCGCGTCACGGTGAGCACCACGAGCACGGCCTCGAGCTCGTCCTCCTCGATGGCGACCAGATCAAAGGTCTCGGGACGATCGCTCACCAGCTCCTGCCGAGCCAGTGCCCGCTCGACCGCCGAGATCTGATCGCGGAGCCGCGCCGCCCGCTCGTACTCCCGAGCCTCGGACGCCGCCACCATGTCCCGCCGGAGCCGGCCGATGATCCCCTCACTGTCACCGTTGAGAAAGGCGGCCATTCCATTGACGTGCGCGGCGTACTCCTCCCGTGTCACCTCCCCGACGCAAGGCCCCGAACATCGCTCGATGTCGAAGACCAGGCACGGCCGCCCCAGGGACGCATGGCTCCTGAACTTGGCGTCCGTGCATGAGCGGACCGGGAAGGTGCGCAGCAACAGATCCCTCGTTTGCCGGATGGCGTAGGCATGTGCGTATGGCCCGAAGTACTGGACGCCCTTGCGTCGCTTCCCGCGCATCACCATCACGCGCGGCCATTCCTGGTATCGGGTCAACGCGAGGTACGGGAAGCTCTTGTCGTCCCTCAATCGGATGTTGAAGCGTGGCTGATGCTCCTGGACGAGTGTGTACTCCAGCATGAGCGCCGCCACCTCGGAATCGGTGACGATCCAATCGACGTGATCGGCGGCTTCCACCATGGCTCTGGTGCGCGGCAGCAAGTCGCCCGTGAAGTAGTTGGCGAGCCGTTTCCGGAGGGACTTGGCTTTCCCCACATAGAGAACCGCACCACCGGCTCCGTGGAACAGGTAGACGCCGGACGTGTCGGGAATCGACGAAGCATCGGGGCGGCGCACCATGTGAGACCGATGCTACCCATGACCGGGTGCGAGCGAGCGTCCGGCCGGACCGGGTCCGGTCAGCCCGGGCGAGAGAAGACTAGGAGGCGAGCGCCAAGGCGAGACGCTTGTTGCCCTCGAGGATCTGATCGAGGCAGTCGTCGCCGTCCAGCTCGACGGTCACGTGCTCACGCAGCCGATGAATGTCCTCTGTGCTCATCCAGGCTGGCGGCCGCATATACACGTCGACCTCGGGGAGAGCGTACTTGATGTCCTCCACCGAATCGGCTAGCACGTATCCCCAGGCTGCCCCAGCCCCGTACTCGTATGCAACGAGATGCGCCTGCATGCATCCTCCGATCGCAGCGCGAAATCCTCCTACTTCATCGGCAACACCCCGTGACGGCTTGAGCCTCGGCCCCGCTCGATCACCCTCTCGTCCAGCGGGCGCCCAGAATGCGCGGCATGTGCTCCTGCCCTGCGAAGCCGCGATCACGGGCGATCGTCTCGGGGCCGAGACCCTGCTCGACCAGGCGATCCAGGCCCCACCCCGATCGCGCCGCCGCGGTGAGGATCGCACCCAGTGGCCGATGGTGGAACACCACCGTGTGCTCTCCCGCCGGCTCGGCGGACGACTCCTCGATGAAGTAGCGACCCCACCTCCACAGAACCTCGCCGTCCGTCTGATCGATCACGGGACCGGCGCCCACCGGCGTGTAGGCAGGGTGATTCATCACCATGACGAGAGCCCCGCCCGGCTCCACCACCCGATGCACCTCCGAGAGGAGATCCAGCGTGGAGAGGTGCTCGAGCACCAACACCGCATAGGCCGCCGCGAACGCTCCGCTTCGCGCCCATCGGAGATCGGGCAACCTGCATCGCACCACCGGATGGCTTTGCCGCGCTCGCTGCAGCAGTCCCCGGCTCAGGTCACAACCCACGATCCCCGGCGCCTCCACGGCTCGCATGATCTGGCCCTCGCCACATCCCAAATCGAGCACCCAACCGGCGACTTCGCCAAGGAGATCAAGAGCGAGGGGAATGATCTCCTCGTGGTACACGGTGTCAGAAGCGACCTCGCTGAGCCACCACGGTGTCAGGCGCTCCCAATCGTCCGTCATCTCGGCGCCGCGATCGGGCGCCTCACGCCGGGCTCGGCTCTGAGTCGCGCAGGGGGAAGAGCCGGTCCTGGTAGGTGACGGCGGCCCAGATCAGGATGACCGACAAGAGCGGAAAGCCTGGGCTGAACCCGATATCCAGGATGAACACCTGCGACAGCCCGAGAAGCCAAATAGCGATCAGCATCCACCGTGCCCGGCTGGCCTGTTGCACCACGATCGCCACCGTGATCAGGACGATTGCGCCCTCATGGCTCATGGCGTGAGGAGAGAGCAACAGCATGCCGGGTATGGCCAGTGCCAACTTGGCATCGAGTGTCCCAGGCGCGCCTCGGTGCCAGATCCATGCCAAAGCGAGCGCGGTGAGGCCGGCGAGGGCCCAGCCGACGGTCACCGCGACTCCACTGTCGACCCCGAGCCAATTCTGGAACACGCCAAGCCACGAAATCGCCGAGTGGCCGTTGATCTCGGCGTCCAAGCGATTGAACGACGAGGCGATGTCGTACCACGCCGAAACCCAGTCTCCGCCCATTAGCACCACACCGAGGGCGTAGAACGGCACGGTCCCGATCACCGCGCCCGCAACCACTCTCCAATGCCGGACGATCACAAACAGCCCCAGGAGAGGAAGGGCGATCTGGGGCTTGTACCACAGCAGGGACAGCACGAGGCCGGCCACTAAAGCTCGGCCGTCGTGAACGAGGCGCCACACCACGACAATCAGCAGCCCCGTGAGGGCCGGGTTCGATCCTCCGGTCACGGCGCGGAACATCGGCCAGAACGCCATCGCTGCCGCCATCGCGAGCACGCCGCGTCCACGCAACCAGGGCACCATCGGCCTCATGAGCACGATCGCTCCCGCCAAGGCGATCGCCATGATTCCCGTGTGCACCAGATACGACCACCCGTAGGAAAGCGCAGCCAGTGGCCCGTAGGCGACGGCGAGTTGTGGCGGGTAGGCGAAGTACCAGGCAGATCCCCTGTCGTCATCGCCGAAGAGCCCAGCTTGCGCGGCAACCTGGCGATCGAGTGAATAGAGATCGATCACGTCACCGTCGCTCACGATTCGGCCGGCGCCGTAGAAAGCCGGATAGTCGCCGCCGGGCGCCTCGGTCGTTCCGTCTCCCGTTTCCCAGGCGATCACCGACACAACAACGGCCAGCGCCATGGCAATCAGCACTGCCCCAGGCAGTCTCTTCGCGAGAAAGGAGTTCGTCAGCTCCGGTGTCTCCACCGGCGACTGGCTATCCATGTAGCTGCCTGGCATCGACCACACGGCTCTCCTTCGCTGAATCCGGGCGAGCCGCATCTCCGTCTGCCTCGAGACGGGACCCGGCAGAATACGCCGCCGGGAACAGTTCGGCCCGATGCGCCATGAT
>CAZMSN010000021.1:12406-17015 GCA_964569015.1 uncultured Acidimicrobiaceae bacterium
AACCGCCACACCGCCCACCCCGCGTACTCAGGGGGAAAGAGGTCGGCTTGCTCCTGAGCCTGGCGCGCTGGCGAGTAGAGCTGATCCCAGTCACCGTCGGCGGCGATGCGGCCGGCACCGTAGAACGCCGGAAAGTCGCCAGTGAACTCCAGATCTTTCGAATCAACTGCCTTCACCGCAGAGATGATGACAACGGCCGACACCACGGCCAACGCCACCACCGGATACCACTGAAGGCGCCACTGCATCCGAGGTCGATCCTGTGTGGTCGGTCTCCGGAACGTCACCCCGACTCCTCGACATGGATGCTGAGACGTTACTGGATATCGGTGCCCGTCACGGGTTGCTGTGCCGTTCAGACCGCAAGCACCTCTCGCAAGAACTTGCCGGTGTAGGACTCCGGAATCGCCGCCACCTGCTCCGGGGTGCCGACGGCCACCACCTCACCGCCTTCGTCACCGCCCTCCGGTCCCAGGTCGATCACCCAATCCGCCGTCTTGATGACATCGAGATTGTGCTCGATGATCACCACCGTGTTCCCGGCATCCACCAGGCGATGCAGCACGCCGAGCAGCTTGCGGATGTCCTCGAAATGCAGCCCGGTCGTCGGCTCGTCGAGGATGTAGAACGTGTTCCCCGTGGCACGCTTTCCAAGTTCCGAGGAGAGCTTCACCCGCTGGGCCTCACCCCCCGACAGGGTCGTAGCCGGCTGGCCGAGTCGCACATACCCCAGTCCGACGTCGTAGAGGGTCTGCAGGACGCGAGCGATCCGCGGCTGGTTCTCGAAGAAATGCAGTGCTTGCTCCACCGACATCTCCAGCACATCGGCGATGGAGTGGCCTTTGAACTTCACCTGCAGCGTGTCACGGTTGTAGCGGCGCCCCGCGCAAGTGTCACAAGGGATGTACACGTCGGGCAGGAAGTGCATCTCGATCCGCAGCGTGCCGTCGCCCTTGCACGTCTCGCACCGGCCCCCGGAGATGTTGAACGAGAAACGTCCCGGCTTGTATCCCCGTACCCGAGCCTCGGGCGTCGCCGCGAACAGCTCGCGGATACGGTCGAACAGCTTGGTGTAGGTGGCCGCATTGGATCGAGGCGTCCGGCCGATCGGAGACTGGTCGATGTTGATCGCCTTGTCGAGTTGCTCGATGCCCCTCAGGCCACGGTGCCGGCCCGGGAGGGCCCGAGCACCCTGGAGCTCGTGGTGCAGCGCCTTGGAGAGGATCTCCTGCACGAGCGACGATTTGCCGCTCCCGGAGACGCCGGTCACCGCAACCAGCATCCCCAACGGGAAGGCGACGTCGATGCCCTTCAGGTTGTTCTCGGCGGCCCCCACCACCTCGACGACGCGCCCGTCGCCGATCCGCCGTGTCCCGGGAAGCGGGATGCTTCGCCGTCCCGCCAGGTAGTCCCCCGTGATCGACGCCCTCTCTGCCACGATGGCCGCCAGCGGACCCTCGGCCACGATGTTGCCGCCGTGTTCGCCGGCGCCCGGCCCGATGTCGACGATGTGGTCGGCGGTCCTGATCGTCTCCTCATCATGCTCGACCACGATCAGGGTGTTTCCGAGATCGCGGAGCCGCAGCAGTGTCTCGATCAACCTGCGATTGTCCCGCTGATGGAGCCCGATTGAGGGCTCGTCGAGGATGTAGAGCACTCCCACCAGCCCCGAGCCGATCTGAGTCGCCAGCCGGATCCGCTGCGCCTCCCCTCCCGCCAGGGTGGCGGCCGACCGCATCAGCGTCAGGTATTCGAGGCCAACATCCAGCAGGAAGCCGAGCCGCGCCTTGATCTCTTTGATGACCAGTGCCGCGATCTGCTGATCACGCTCACCCAATTCGAGGCGATCGAAGAACTCGAACGCCTGCCGCAATGACAGAGAGGACAGATCCCTCACGTTGACGCCGGCCACCGTCACCGCCAGCGAGACCGGATTGAGCCGGCCGCCCTCGCAGGCAGCACACGGGACCTCGCGCATGAACTGGCGATAGCCCTCACGCGCCCTGTCGGATTCGGAGTCCCGGTACCTCCGTTCCAGCCATGGGATCACGCCCTCGTAGGTCGTCGTGTAGCGGCGACGCCGGCCAAAGCGGTTCTCGTACGACACCGTGTACACGGCGTCGCCCCCACCGTCGAGGATGACCCGGCGATGGGCGGCGCTCAAGCTCTCGAAGGGAACGTCGAGGTCGATGCCCTCCCCTTCGGCGACCGCTGCCAGCACCCGCCGCCAGTACCGTTGCCGATGATGGCCGCCCCACGGCGCCACCGCCCCCCCGCTGAGGCTCTTGTCGGGCCGTGGGATCACCAGATCCACGTCCACCTGGAAGCGTGTCCCGATTCCGCTGCACTCGGAACACGCGCCGTACGGACTGTTGAAGGAGAAATTGCGGGGCTGCAGATCCTCGAACGACAGGCCGCATTCCGGACAAGCGAAACGCTGGCTAAAGGTGAGCGTTGGTCCCTCGACGACGTCGACCAAGGCCATACCGTCCGCCAGCTTGAGCGCCGTCTCCAGCGAGTCGGTGAGCCGAGTCTCGATGCCGGGCTTGCGTACCAGCCGATCCACCACGACTTCGATGGTGTGTTGGAAGTAGCGATCGAGCTTGATGTCGCCGGTGAGGTCGGTGACCTCGCCGTCGATGCGGGCTCGGCTGAAGCCGTCCTTGGCCAAGTCCTTCAGCAATGCCTCGTACTCACCCCGCCGCCCGCGGACCACGGGGGCGAGAATCTGAAATCGGGTGCCCTCCTTCAGCTCGAGGATGTGATCAACGATCTGTTGAGGGGTCTGACGAGCCACCACCCTGCCGTCATTCGGGCAATGGGGTATCCCGATGCGGGCATACAGGAGGCGGAGGTAGTCGTGGACCTCCGTGACGGTTCCCACCGTCGATCGCGGATTCTTGCTGGCCGTCTTCTGATCGATGGAGATGGCCGGTGAAAGCCCCTCGATGAAATCCACATCGGGCTTGTCCATCTGACCCAGGAACTGGCGAGCATACGCAGAGAGGCTCTCGACGTAGCGGCGTTGACCCTCGGCGTACATCGTGTCGAAGGCGAGCGACGACTTCCCGGAACCCGAGATCCCACTGAACACCACGAGCTTGCCACGCGGGATCTCGAGGTTGAGGTTCTTCAGATTGTGCTCGCGGGCACCTCTGATGACGATCTTGTCCGTTGACACCGGCGTACCCCGTCCTCCATGCGTTGCACTGCCGTGGGGCTGCCACCCCCGGCGAGCGACCGCCGTCCGATGAGTGTAGCCAGGGGGTGTGACACGAATTACACGAACGTAGCGCGCTCAGGCGGCGACGGCCGCCGGACCGCGCTGCGGCAGGATCCACCGTTTGACGGCCCAAACGCCGACGGCAACGACAACCGGAAACATGAGAGACCATCCCAACACGTCGCCGAGCAGCTGTCCCCACGACAGAATCCAGAGGAATGCGGCCATCCGCCAACCTACCTTCCCTCCCCCGGCAGCGAGAAGGACGATGGCGAGGATCACTACCCCGCCGTCGTAGAACATGGTGTGTGGAGCCGCCAGCACGATCGCCGTCACCGCGATGCTGTAGCGCGCCCCGGGGTTGGAATCGGGGTTCCTCAGCCAGAACAGCGCAGCCAGACCTGCGGTCACGAGGGCGAGGCCCCACCCGAGCACGGAGCCGACCGTGCTCTCCGCGCCGAAAGCCCCTTCGAAGAACCCCTGCCACGAGATGAGATTGGAACTGTTGGCCTGGGCGTCGATCTCCAGAAACGCGTTTGCCTGGCGCCACCACTCCCCTACCCAGTCTGCTCCCTGCAGCGCGGCGCTCGTGAGATAGAGCGCCGCCGCCCCACCCAGCCATCCCGCCAGCATGCGCCAGCGGCGGCCGGCCAGGAGAAGGCCGGCGAGTGGGATCCCAAACTGGGGCTTGTAGAGGAGCAACGCGGCCGCCAGGCCTGCCCATACGTCATGTCCATCGCCGTCCAGGCGAGCCACGAGGGCCACCAGCATCATCGTGAGCGCCGTGTTCTGGCCACCGGGAACCGCCCTCAGTAGCGGATAGAAGAGCAACGCCGCCGTGAGCGCTGCCGTCATCCCGAAACGGACAGGGAGGTAGTGTCGCCAGAGCACGATGGCGGCCCAGAGTGCGGCCACCATCAGACCGGTGTGGATCAGGTACGACCATCGATAGGCGACGCTCGCCAAGGCGCCGTAGCCGGCAGCCACAAACGGCGGGTAGGCGAAGTAGAGGTATCCGCCCTCCTCGTCGACCAGTCCCTCCTGGGCGAGTTGCTGGCGCCCGGGATCGTACAGGTCATCCCAGTCGCCGTCGGCCACGATCGATCCCGCCCCGTAGAACGCCGGGTAGTCGCCTCCGAGACGCCCGCTGAGAGCCGCACCCTCGTCTGCCGTCAGCACCAGGAGCAGCACCACCACGCCCAGCACGGTCAGGATCACCGTGGGGTAGACCCGAAGCCGCCAAGCCCATGCCCCTGCAGCCGTGGGCGTATCGGTCTCGTTGATCACGTCATCGTCGCTCAACACCGCCTGCCCCCTCCTCCAAGCCAGCCAGACAGTCCCGCCTTCTCAACCACATCACCATCACCCAACACCGCCTGCCCCCTC
>CAZMSN010000021.1:17115-30855 GCA_964569015.1 uncultured Acidimicrobiaceae bacterium
TGCCCCCTCCTCCAAGCCAGCCAGACAGTCCCGCCTTCTCAACCACATCACCATCGCTCAACACCGCCTGCCCCCTCCTCCAAGCCAGCAAGACAGTCCCGCCTTCTCAACCACATCACCATCACCCAACACCGCCTGCCCCCTCCTCCAAGCCAGCCAGACAGTGTTTCCATCGGCGGCGCGGCCCGATGCGCATCACGATCAGCGCGTCGCTTCGGTGACGTCGCGCAGCTCACGCTTGAGCTCCTCGACCTCGTCCCTCAATCGGGCGGCGTACTCGAACCGCAGCTCGGCCGCCGCCTCGTGCATTTCTTCCTCGAGACTCTGGATCAGCCGGCCCAGGTCGTCGTGATCGAGGTCGAGCGGCTGGTGGGCTCGTGTCTCCCGGGCGCGACGCGCGCCCGCAGGCGCGCTCGATGACTGCACCAGCTCGAGGATATCGGAGACCTTCTTGCGGATGGTCTGGGGATCGATGCCGTGCTCCTCATTGAAGCCAACCTGGGCTCGACGACGCCGGTTGGTCTCGTTGATGGCCCGCTGCATCGAATCGGTGACAGAGTCCGCGTACATGATCACCTGACCTTCGACGTTGCGGGACGCCCGGCCAATGGTCTGAATCAACGAGGTGTCCGAGCGCAAGAAGCCCTCCTTGTCGGCATCGAGGATCGCCACCAGCGACACCTCCGGGAGATCGAGCCCCTCCCGCAGCAGATTCACTCCGACCAACACGTCGTAGTCACCGAGGCGGAGCTCGCGCAGGATCTGCACTCGGTCCAGGGTGCCGATGTCCGAATGCAGATACCGGGCCCGGACCCCCATCTCGAGTAGGTAGTCGGTGAGATCCTCAGCCATCTTCTTGGTGAGCGTGGTGACCAGCACGCGCTGGTCGTGTTCGGCGCGCCGTTGGATCTCATCGCAGAGGTCGTCGATCTGTCCCTTGGTGGGCCGCACGACGACCTCGGGATCGACCAGCCCGGTGGGGCGGATGATCTGTTCGACGATGGCGGCCGATTCCCGTAGCTCCCAGGGACCCGGCGTGGCCGAGAGCAGGATGCACGACCGCGTCTTGTCGTACCACTCCTCGAACGTCAGCGGCCGGTTGTCCATCGCTGAAGGCAGCCGGAAGCCGTGCTCGACCAGCACCTCCTTCCGGCTGCGATCGCCGGCGTACTGGCCATGTATCTGAGGGATGGTGACGTGGCTCTCGTCAACGATCGACAGATAGTCGTCCGGGAAGTAGTCGAGCAGGGTGTAGGGTGCCTGCCCCGGTTGCCGGCCATCGAGGTAGCGGCTGTAGTTCTCGATCCCGGCGCAGCTCCCGACCTCGCGCATCATCTCGGTGTCGTAGGACGTGCGCATCCTCAGCCGCTGCGCTTCGAGCAACTTCCCCTCTCCCTGGAGCTCTTCGAGTCGCTCCTTGAGCTCGACCTCGATCTCCGAGATGGCCCGCAGCATGCGGTCCCTCTCGGTCACGTAGTGGGTCGCCGGGTACACCCAGAGCTCGTTGAGTTCCTCGATCACCTGCCCGGTGACCGGATTCATCTGCAAGATGCGCTCGACCTCGTCCCCGAAGTATTCCACCCGCAGAACCGTCTGTTCGTACGCCGGGTACACCTCCAGTGTGTCGCCTCGCAGCCGAAACCTGCCACGCACCAGATTGACCTCGTTGCGCTCGTAGTGGATATCGACGAGGCGCTTGACCGCATGACCGAGCGGGTACTCGACCCCGCGCACCAGCCTGAGGAGCTGTCCCTCGTACTGCTCGGGCGAGCCCAGCCCGTAGATGGCCGACACCGATGCCACGATGATGACGTCCTTGCGGGTCAGCAGCGCGGCGGTCGCCGAGTGCCGCAGCCGATCGATCTCGTCGTTGATCGTCGACTCCTTCTCGATGTACGTGTCCGTCTGTGGCATGTACGCCTCGGGCTGGTAGTAGTCGTAGTAGCTGACGAAGTACTCGACCCGGTTCTCGGGAAACAGCTGCCGGAACTCGTTGGCCAGCTGCGCGGCAAGCGCCTTGTTGGGAGCGAGCACCAGCGTCGGCTTCTGCGCCTGTTCGATGGTCCAGGCGATCGTGGCCGACTTGCCGGAGCCCGTGATGCCGAGGAGCGTCTGGAATCGGTGCCCCCGCCTGATCCCGTCGGCCAGTCGCGCGATCGCTTCCGGTTGATCGCCGGCAGGCTCGAAATCCGAGACGACGCGAAACGGGCTCACCGCAGCAGGGTACCGTCTCGCTAGGACATGGACGGGCGCCCCGCCGCCTTCCCCAGCTCTCGCCACAGGTCCTCGACAAGGGACCGCAGGGTCACGAGATCACCGTCGTTGACGATGACATGGTCGGCACTCGCCAGCCAGGCGTCACGACCAGGCTGCGCCGTCATGCGACGGTGCACGTCCTCTTCCTCAAAGCCTCCCGACACGGCCCGTTCGGCGCGAAGGGCCGGATCGGCATCGATCACCACCCTGGTCCATCCATCGCCAGGGAGGTCCTCGACCACCGGCACCTCCACGACCACGTCTCGGTCGCCGGCCGCGTCCACAAGCTCAACGATTCGAGCCCCAATCGCAGGGTGCGTGATGGCCTCGAGGCGAGCCAGGGCTTCAGAATCGGCGAATGCGACGGCGGCCAGCCGGCGCCGATCGATCAGTCCGTCAACGACCACCTGCGGCCAGCGGCGGCGTACCTCCTCGAAGACAGGACCACCCGGAGCGAGCATCTCATGGCCGATCTCATCCGCGTCTATCACCACGGCTCCGAGGTCGCCCATGATCCGGCTCACCGTGCTCTTTCCGCTGGCGATGCCCCCCGACACGATCACACGCCGGGTTGCCTGTCTTCCCATGGCCGCGACTGTACCCTGGTAGCCGATGCTGCCAACCCGTCAAGCCTGGGAGGTTCGCCTCGACTGGACCCTGACTGCGGTCCACTGGTCGGCGCTGACGCTGGCTGTCATCTTCTCGGCCGCAAGCTATGGAATGACCCGTAACGTCGCCGCCGCCAGCGCGATCGCCGGTGCCTACGTCGTCGCCATGCAGGTGATTCCACCGTCGGTACGGGACAACGACGGGCTGGGAGAGCTCCTCGCGGTGATCGGTGTGATCGTATCGCTGATCGCCGTCGCTCTCACGGGAGGAATCGACTCCCCCTATGTGCTCTTTCTGGCGGTGCCCAGTTTTTTCGCGGCCGCCTTCCTCGGGCTCCGCGTCGGCTTGGAGATCGCCGTCCTGTCATCCAGCGGTCTGGCCGTGGTGATCGCCACCCTCGATCAAGAGGTCATCCAAGGCCAGACCGCCCAGGCCATGTTCCTCTACGTCCTCATCGCCATCACGCTGACTCAGGCACGCCGTATCCTCGTCGAGGAGCGAGCCCGCGGCGATGCCCTGGTCGAGGCCTCTGAGCTGGCTGCACTGCGCATGGAGCGGCTCGAAGCAGCTCACCACCTCCTCAGCAGCTTGTCGGCGCTCGCCAACGTCGAGGAGCTCAACCCCGTCACGGTCGGCGGGGCCGCGCTGCGCGACCTCGCCCGGATCGTGCCCTTCCGCTCCGGCAACGTCGTGCTCACGGGAGAAGATGGCGAGCCCGTTGTCGTTGCCAGTCGTGGCGAGGCGATCACCGACGAAACCCCTGCGGCGTTCGCGATGCGCGTCCGCGACCGAAGCCTGGGGCGGCTCGAGCTGTGGCCTCGTGAAGACGACGATCTCGAGCACCAGACACAGCTCATCGAAGAGGCCCTCCGGCCCGTTGCACTCGCTTTCGACAACATCCTTCTGCTCCAAGGAATCGCCCATCGCGCCGTCCGTCAAGAGCGCATCCGCCTGGCGAGAGAACTCCACGACGAGATCGGCCCCGCTCTCGCCTCTCTCGGCCTTCGCATGGACATGACGATCCACACGGCCACTGACGAGCCCGAGCTGATCCGCTACCTCGAGGGAATGCGCCGGTCGGTCACCACACTCGTGGAAGACGTGCGGCAAACCGTGGCCGACCTCCGGCACGACGACGTCCCCTCCGTTGTCGAGCAGGCGCATCGCATCGCCGCCGACCTCGGGCCCGACGCCCCCGCCATCATCATCGACGTCAACGAGCGACGCCCGCCACGGCCGGCCGTGATCGTAGAGCTGGCATCGATCCTCACCGAAGCGGTCCGCAATGCCGCTGACCACTCGGGTGCCACGACGATCCGAATCGAGGGATTCGCCGATCGAGATCGCGGCAAGCTCGTTGTGAGCGACGATGGCACGGGCTTCGATCTTGCGCTTCAGCCGAAAGGACGTTTTGGACTGATTGGGATGCGGGAGCGAGCGCTGGAGATCGGCGCTGTGCTCACCATCGAATCTGACCCGGGACACGGGTGCAGAGTCATCGTCAAGTGGGAAGGAAGCGACTAGTGCAGATCGATATCGTCATCGCCGATGATCACACCCTGCTGCTTCAGGGTCTCGCCCAGGCACTCGACAGCCTGCCCGACCTGCGCGTGGTCGCCACCGCGGCGGATGGCCAAGAGTTGATAGAGACCCTCGATCGAGTGACACCCGACGTCATCCTCGTTGACATAGAGATGCCGCGCCTCACCGGTATCGCCGCCCTCCGCAAGCTCGAGGGCGCCCCGCCGGCCATCATTGTCACCATGCACACCGACGAGGACCAGCGGCACAAGGCGGAGGCGGCCGGGGCCGCAGGCTTCCTCTCTAAGGCGGCGCCGCTGCCCGATCTTGCGGCTGCCATCCGCGCCGTTGCCGCCGGAGAGACGCTGCTCGACCCCGATGAGCTCGAGGCCATCCTCGATCAGCATCGGCAGCCGATCCTCGATGAAGGGGCCGCCGCCCTCACGGCTCGCGAGCGCGAGGTCCTCAAGCTGCTGGCATCGGGCGTGAGCGGTACCGAGGATCTCGCAGACCGGCTCTTCATCTCCCAGAAGACCGTGAAGAATCACCTCGCTTCCATCTACGAGAAGCTGGCGATCACCGACCGGGCGCAAGCTGCCGTGGAAGCCATCCGCCTGGGGCTTCATCGCGACTGAAATGCCATGCGATGGCAAATGGGTCGCACGCCCTATGGCCGTCCACAGCCCGGTCCCGTAAAATGAGTCATGGATCACCCTGCCAAGGAGGACAGAGAAATGCTTCGTCTGTGGACGGCCGTTGAGAGCCGGATCAGGTCCGAAGAGGGCGCCACGCTTGTTGAGTACGCACTGCTCGTCGCACTGATCGCCGTTGTGGCCATCATCGCGATCACCGTGCTCGGCCAAAAGGTCTCCTCGAACTTCAACAACATCCAGCAGAACCTCTAGACCCACCGTCTCGAGGTAGCAAGACCATGATTGGGGGACACCATATGGTGTCCCCCAAATCGCGTTCCCAACATGCCAGCACGTGTGGACCTCGGTTCTCCGCCAGAGCCCGAATCAGTTGGCCTTGAGCACCACGAAGCTCTCGTCGCGATAGCACTCCGACCATCCGCTGCTGCCCAGCACCGTTGCCAATGGCAATCCAGGGTCGATCAGCACCTGCTCGATGCCTAATCCTGCCAGGACCGTCTCAGCATCCGTGCCAACCCT
This sequence comes from uncultured Acidimicrobiaceae bacterium, assembly GCA_964569015.1. GTDB lineage: Bacteria > Actinomycetota > Acidimicrobiia > Spongiisociales > UBA5794 > CAYQEC01. The sequence continues at coordinate 22,674 of CAZMSN010000021.1, forward strand.
GAGGTCTGCGAACCTGCGAATTCCCTCTTCCCCGTACAGTTCGGCTCGGTCGTCAATGAACACCAACCGCGCAGGCCACTCGGAGTAGATGAGGTAGCCGCCAACCGCCGCGTCGTGAAACAATGGCCCCTCATCTACGGCTCCGAGTGCCCCGCCGATGGGGAATCTTTCCTCGCTGAGCTCCTGAGGTCGCAGCAGACCGATCACGCTGAACACAACGAGGACCCCAACCAGTGCCAAGTTCAGGATGACTGGCTCGCGTCGTCTCCCATCCCGCGCCGTCTGCCCGAGCGGGAGCGCCATCGCCGCCCAGGGGGCGAGCACCAACAACGCCGGGAACACGTTGCGCTCTGCTAGGAGTCCGAATCCGAGGAAAGGGACGACCAGGACGAGATCCCACACATCGATCCTCCCTATCGCCGCTGCGACCAGGATGCCCACGAGGGAAAGCACGAAGGGCAAGAGAAACGGATTGGTGAAATCGGGAGGTCCCCATTCCTGGATGAGACCCAGAGCACCGCGGCTCTGGAAGAACCGGAGCAGCGTCTCCCATGCACCGAGGCCGTGCGCCGTCAGCGACGCAGCCAGTCCGGCAAGCCCGGCAGCAACAAACTCCTGTCGCGAGCGGCGCCGAATCGCGTCGAGAGCAACGATGCCGATGCCGATCACGAAGGACCCATGCACCGCCGCCCAGCACCACACCAGCAAGGGAACGACCCACAACGGTGGATCGCGGCGTGAGAGGACGGCCACCATTGCTGCCAGCAGCAGGTAGCTGAAGAGCACCGGCCTCGGGTTCATGAAAGGCGCCGCCTGCCAGGCCACCATCAGCACGACGAGACCGGTCACGGCCGGTGCCCGGGTTCGTGCGTAGACCGCAGCCGCCGTCAACACCAAAGTTGCGGTCGCCGCCAGAAACGTCATCAGCGGCACCCATCCGATGCCCCCCGTGAGATTCTCGAGCCACCCGTATCCAAGCTCGACCAGCCACGACTGCGTCCGCCACGGGGCGCCCGCCTCGGTGAACGAGAACGGATCCTGCCTCAGCACCTCGCCCGAGTCGATCTGGAGAGTTCCGGCCCGAACGTGCCAAAGGAACGAGTTGTCGTCCAAAGGCAAGCTCGCCGCCCACGCCAAACCGGCGAAAGCCGGCAGCATCCACAGATGTCGCACCGAGAGACGCCGCACCCAGGGGATTCTCGCGCTCATGGGAGCCGGCCACCCAAGCTCGTCAGAGATTCAGATTGTCCATGATCTGGATCACCGCAGGCCCCAACAGCACCACGAAGAGCGCCGGGAAGATACAGAAAATGAGCGGGAACACCATCTTCACCGGTGCCGCGAATGACCTCTCTTGGACTCGCTGCCGCCGCCTGACCCGCATCTCATCCGCCTGGACCCGAAGCATGCGCGAAATCGAGACACCGAACGCTTCTGCCTGGTTCATCGCCATGATGAACGAGTTGAGATCCTCAACGTCCGTCCGATCCGCAAGCGACTTCATCGCCCGGTGTCGGCTCACCCCCACTCGGGTCTCCTGCAGCATTCGCGAGAACTCATCGCTCAACTCGCCGGGCACGTTCTGCACCACCCGGCCGAGCGCACCCTCAAAACCGAGCCCGGCCTCGACGCTGATCACGAGGAGATCGATGACGTCGGGCAGGTCATGCTCCATCGCCGCCCGCCGCTCGTCGATCCGGCGTGACAGGATGGCGTCCGGCCCGAGGATGCCCACCACCAGCATCAGGCCGAACACGAGGATCCGGGCAGTCCCGGTGGCGTATCCCTGGGCGAAGAATGCCAGGACCACGCCTCCCACGCCGCCCAGGACACGAACCGCCGCCCATGAGTTGGCGTCAATACGCGGGTACCAACCCGCAACCGTCAGCCGGTGATTGGCGCGCTCCGCCCATCCTTGCGGGGTGAACCGCATGAAGAGGCGGCCGACTTTCTCGATGGCCGGCGCCACCGCCCGCTCGGAGAAGCCCTTCTCGAGTACCTCACCCCGACCCTGGAGGCCGATCAGCCGGCGTGATACGCTCGCACGCGCCTTCACCAACCCGTTTCCGGCATAGAGCGCTGCAGCGCCCATGGCCACGCCGACGGCCAGGGCAGCAAATGTGATCTCGCCCATCAGATCTCCACCTTCACGATCCGGGTCAGCCAGTAGATACCCACGAGTACCCAAGCAACAGAGCCGATGAGCACGACGACCCCCATCGTCGAATCCAGCATCGACTGCAGGTACTCCCGGCGCGTCGTGAACAGAAAGAAGAAGAGGAAGAAGGGCAGGCCGCCGAGCACGATTGCCGATATCCTTCCCTCGGCCGTGAGTGCTTTCATCTCCCGTCGAAGGCGGTTCCGATGGAGCATGGTCTCGGCCGCCGTCTGCAGGACTTCGGCCAGGTTGCCGCCTACCTCCCGCTGGATGGAGATTGCGAGCACGGCCCACTCGAAATCGACGGATTGCATGCGTTCGGAAACGTCCTTGAGGGCGTCCACCGGTGACCGCCCCAGCCGTGTCTCGGACATCGCTCGCCCGAACTCGCGAGCGGTCGGCTCCGGAGCCTCGCCGCTCACCGCCTCGACAGCCTGCAGCAATGAGTAGCCGGCCCGCAGCGAGGTCGAGACCAGGTTCAGCGTGTCCGGGAGCTGCTCCTCGAACTTCTTCCGCTCACGGCCGGCGACCGTGTTCACCGCCATGGCGCCCACCAACATCGCGAGAGCAGCGCCGATGAGTGCGCCGAGCAGACTCTGGTACCAGATGCCGACGAGCACGCCGATCACGAGGGAGAGGCCGATCATGCCTGCGATCGCTTCGCCCGGCCGCAGCGGCAAATTGGCTTGCGCGAGCGCGGTCTCGATGACATCGAGCAAGCCACGGCGCCGCGCCGCGTCCTCGGAGGCAGCGATGAACCGGCGCAGTAGCGGAGTTCTCGCCAGGCGACCCCTGCTATCGGCCTGGCCGCCTAACCGACCCAGGCGCCCGCTCAGATCCCGCTCCACCGCCTTGTTCGGGCCGAAGAGCACGACAATGAGAAGGAACAGCGCACCGCCGCCCCCGAGCGCCCCCAGCATGATGAGCGTCTTGAGGCTGATGCTGGCCAAGAGAACGTGCCCAGGATCGATCATGGCTACTTCCGTCCCGCAAACGGCTCCGGCTCGAAGAGCTCCGCCGGCAAATTGATACCGTACTGCTCAAGGTGCTCGCTGAACGAAGGCCGAATCCCGGTGGCCTTGAGCCGACCCAGGTACTTGCCCGCATCGTCGAGACCCATGCCGAAATCGAAGTTGAAGAGATCCTGTGTCGTGATCACGTCACCCTCCATGCCGATCACCTCGGTGATCGCAGTGACCCGGCGAGTGCCGTCACGGAGCCGGTGAAGGTGAACGATGAGATCGACCGCAGATGCCACCTGCTCCCGAATCGCCCGGATCGGCAGATCCATGCCCGCCATCAGCACCATGGTCTCGATACGAGCCAGCGTGTCGCGCGGAGCGTTAGAGTGAATCGTCGTCAGCGACCCGTCGTGGCCGGTGTTCATGGCCTGCAGCATGTCGAGAGCCTCGCCGCCGCGGGCCTCGCCGACCACGATACGGTCGGGACGCATACGCAGCGAGTTCCTCACCAGGTCCCGGATCGTGACCATGCCCTTGCCCTCGAGGTTGGGTGGGCGGGATTCCATTGCGAGAACGTGCAGCTGGTTGAGCCGCAGCTCGGCAGCGTCTTCGATGGTGACGATCCGATCGCTGTCCGGGATGAAGCTCGACACCACGTTGAGCAGGGTCGTCTTTCCTGAGCCCGTCGATCCGCTGATGATGATGTTGAGCCGCCCGTGTACACACCGGCGAAGGAACCCGGAGACATTCTCGGTCATCGTGCCGAGGGCGACCAGGTCGTCTGCGGTGAATGGATCCACTGCGAACTTACGGATCGTGAGAAAAGGCCCGCCGATGGCGAGTGGATGGATCACCGCGTTGACACGAGAGCCGTCGGGGAGCCGGGCGTCGACCATCGGTGTCGATTCGTCGATGCGCCGCCCGACCTGACCCACGATCTTCTCGATGATGCGCTCGAGATGGGTCGAATCCACAAAGCGGGTCTCGGTGAGGTGCAGCCGCCCGGCCCGCTCCACCCATACCTGATGAGGCCCGTTGACCATGACCTCGGTCACGTCCGGATCGCTCAGGAAAGGATCGATGGGACCGTAGCCGAGAACATCATCGGCGATCTCCTGGAGGAGCTGGAGACGATCAGCCCGCGCCAGCGGAACTGATTCCTCCTGGTCGAGTGCCCACTCGAGCATCTCCATGACACGCAGCTTGAGCTCGGCATCGCTCATCTGACGGTCGTACAGCGTCGGCCCGAGGCCCTCTACGACCTTGTAGTGCAGTTTGCGGCGGAGGTCCTGACGCATCTCCTCACGGTGATCGTCGAGGGTCACCTCCGCGGCCTTGGCGGCCTTCACCCGATCGGCAAGACTCATCGTGCTTCCCCTTCATGGGCGGTTGGGCAGCTGATCATCTGAACCATCGGCGTCCTCTGTCATCGTCTTCAGTGGGTTCTGACATGTCCTCGTCGACGACCAGCTGGGCCACGCCTCTCAGATCGCGCGCGACCCGGGACCGTGGGTAGAGAGAGACGACGGGCTCACCCTCGTTGACAGCGCGTGGCACGAGCTTGTCCGACGAGATCGCCGCCTGGATCTCGAGCCCGAGAGACCGCTCCAGCTCATCCACGTCGAGTCGTGCCTTGGAATTCACCCGATTGAGGACCAGCTTGATCTTCTCGAACGGGAACTTGATCAACCGCAGCGTGTCCAGGGCCAACTTGGCGTTCTTGACGCTCGGCAAGTCCATGTCGACCACCAGCAGCACGACGTCGGAGCGCTCGAGGATCGACAAGACCGGTTCGTCGAGGAAAGGAGCGGTGTCGATGACGATGTAATCGAACATCCTCTTGAGCATCCCGATGGTCTTGACGACCACCTGGGTCGAGACCTCGTCGGCTAGAGAAGGCTCCAGGGGAGCCGACAGCACCCGGACCCCGCTGGTGTGGCGCGCCAGCAAGCTCTCGAGAAGCTGCTCGTCGAGCTTGTCGATGTCGCGGGCGACGTCGACGATGGTGTGCCTCGGATCGATCTGAAGTGAGATACACACATCGCCGAACTGGAGGTCGGCGTCCAGGATCACCACACGCTCGGGGTCACCCCAGCCACCAAGCGTCAGCGCCACGTTGGTGGTAGTCATCGTCTTCCCAGCACCGCCCTTGGGTGACATGATGGTCACCACTTTGCCGATCCTGGCTCGCCGCTTGGAGTCCTTGTCCTCCCGCCTGTGGATGAGCTCGACCAGCCCGAGCGCGTCCTCGATCTTCTTCGCTGTCAGAGGCGCCTCGACGACGTCCTTGATGCCCGCACGGAGCGCGGCACGCAGCACGTCGGTGCTCACCGTCTCGGTGACCAGCACCAGTGGCAGCTCCGGCCGGACATCGAACAGCAGCGTGGATTCGGCGACCCCTGCCTCGTGAGCGAAGGTGGGTCCGACGAGGGCGATGTCGATCCCCTCCTCGACGAGGCGTCGCTGGGCATCGGAGATGTTCCGCGCTGTATAGACCTTGTTCCCCTCGAAGAGAGCGCGCGCCTCCTCGACAAACCCTTCGTCGGCGTCGACGAGGAGTATCGAGTAGGTTCCGCTATCCGTTGTCGCCAAGGATCGCTCCCGCCTGCTCGAATTGCTCCTTGATCCTCTCGATGAGGGTGAAGATGTCGTCCACCATGACGCCGCGTGCCTCGAACTCCTCGTACGGCACGTCTGCCGGGAGCAGCGAGAGCGCAACCGTCGTGTACTGGCGGGCGAACTCGATCTTCTCCGCCTGCTCGGGCGTCACCTCGAGCACGATCACCTGACTGCCCTGCGGCTCGAGCCCCATGCCGAGAGGGCTGGGACGAGTGTCGGGGCCGACGGCCAGGACCTCGAGATCCTGGAGAACGGTCTGGGTGAACTGGATCGACGCTGGCAGACCATTTGCCATGCGGCCCAGGGGATCCAGGCCTTGTTCCTCTTCCTCCGCTGCGGCTCCCTCCGTTTCAGGAACGGCGACCTCGGTGCCACCTCCACCGCCCCCCATCAGGAGCGTGATCAACTCCTCGCTGAGCAGGAGCTCCCGCAGATCCTCATCCTTGAGCATCTCCTTCACCGCCGCGATATCGAGGTCGGCGGAAGCGAGGAGGTTGACACGATCTCCGGGCCGGATGAACCCACCAACAGAGGCCGTATCGTCCGGGCGGATCGAGATGGCGACCTTGCGCTCGGCGATCGATTCCGACAGCCTGATCGAGTTCAGCTCGGCCGGGGTCACGAACATGTCGGCGGTGATGACCTGCCCGGCGCTGATGGGCCCGGCGGCAACCGATCCGTCGAGCAACGCGTCGAGATCTCGCGGGTTGGGATCGCAGACGGCGGGATCCACCGGGTTGTTGTCCCGCTCGGAGGGGCCGGCGCAGAGGATGGTCGAATCCTCGAACGCCACTGCCTCGGCCAGCTCAGTCGATTCAACGATGAGATCCCTGGCCACAGCGCCTTCGGTCCCGGTCTCGATGAGCTTGGTGGCGCGCCATACGCGAACCTCTTGGATATCGGCGCGTACGTCACTCTCGACGGTGCTGAGGTAGCGCCACACCGCGAAGGCGGAGACGGCTGCGAGCCCAAGTGCAATCACCAGGACGAGTGTTCGTTTGCCCATGTCAGTTGGCCCTTCCGATCTCGGATTTTCGCACCGTACGACTCATGGTTGGAGAGCCCCCAGAGACTCCGGCAAGCCTCGCAGACCGGGACTCGAAGTCAAGCATTCGCGACCTAGCTGCGGCCGATGCCTTTCTCCTTGAGCTCCTGGAGGATTGCCTCGAGGGAGGCATCGGCGCTGAAGGCGGGCTCACTCGAAGCTTCCTCTTCGCGCTGGAATTCCCTGCGTTTTGGTCGACTCTGGGATTGTCTGTCGCTCCACGTTGAGCGTTCCTCCCACTCGGGAAGCGCCTGCTTGATCGACAGGCTCACCCGTCGTCTGTCGGCATCGATCTCAGTCACCTTTACCCGGACTTGCTGGGCAATCGACAGCTCCAGCTCCGGACTCTCGACGTGGTGCAGAGCGATCTCCGACACATGGACTAGCCCTTCGACCCCTTCTCCCACCGAAACGAAGGCTCCGAACGGCACCGTCTTGGTCACGACACCGTCGATGATCGCCCCGACCGCGACTCCCCGAGCGAATTCCTCCCAGGGATCCTCCCTGGTTTGACGGATCGAGAGGGAGATGCGCTCACGGTCACGATCGACCTCGAGCACCCGCACCTTGACCTGGTCCCCGACGCTGACGACTTCGCCCGGATGGCTGACGTGTTGCCAGGAGAGCTCGGACACGTGTACCAGCCCGTCCATGCCGCCGAGATCGACGAAGGCCCCAAAGTTGACCACAGATGAGACGGTGCCCTCGCGGACATCACCCGGCTGGAGGTCGGAGAGGAACGCCTGGCGCTGCTCGGCCTGGGCTTCCTCGAGGTAGGCGCGGCGTGACAACACGACGTTGTTCCGGTTCTTGTCGAGCTCGATCACCTTCGCCTCGATGACCTCACCAACGAACGGATGGAGGTCACGCACCCTCCGCAAGTCGACCAGAGATGCCGGGAGAAATCCCCTCAGGCCGATGTCCACGATCAACCCGCCCTTGACGACCTCGATGACCGGACCGTGAACCGTCCCAGACTCCTTCATCACGCGCTCGATGCGTCCCCAGGCCCTCTCGTACTGGGCGCGCTTCTTGGAGAGCACGAGGCGACCCGATTCGTCCTCCTTCTGGAGCACGAGCGCCTCGATCTCCTCGCCAACGCTCACCACCTCTTCCGGGCTGGCGGCGTTGCGGATCGACAGCTCGTTCGACGGAATGACTCCCTCGGACTTGTACCCGATGTCCACCAGCACCTCGTCGGGATCCACCCGGACCACGGTGCCGGCGACGATGTCGCCTTCCTTGAACTCGAACACCGTCCGTTCAACGGCTGCCGCGAAGTCGTCGGCGCTGAGGTCATCGGCCACATCGCCGATGTCCCGCGGGGCGGTGATGGCCGGCATCTCCCCGATCGCGGGCGCCGGTTCGTCGGCCTCATCAGCCTCGGCCACGGCGGTT
>CAZMSN010000022.1:0-11612 GCA_964569015.1 uncultured Acidimicrobiaceae bacterium
AGCGGGCCTTCTTCCGGTTCGACCGGATCATGGCGATCGTCATCGTCATCTTCGTGTTCGTGTTCCTGATCGAGCAGGTCAGCGTCTTCATTCGCCGGAGGTTGGTGTGACGGAGGTCTTCAGGGACTCCGAGGAGCCCACCGCACGGCCTGAGCCCCGCCGCGGCGCGAAGTGGACCCGCTGGCTGATTGTCGCCGTCCTGGTCATCCCGGCGATCTGGGCGGCGTTGGGGCTCGGCGTCTCGCTGGAGCGGATCCTGAGCGCCCCCGCCGACATGTGGAACATCATCAAGGCCATGTTCCCGCCGGACTTCAGCTCCAAGCAGTTGGGGCGCACCTTCCCCAAGGTGCTCGAGTCCCTCTACATCGCCTGGATCGGCACCATGATCGGGGCCCTCTTCTCGTTCCTGCTCTCGTTCGCGGCCGCCAAGAATCTCTCGCCGCGCTGGCTCACGTTCATCATCCGCAACCTGTTCAACGCCATCCGTGCCTTCCCCGAGCTACTCCTCGCCTTCATCTTCCTGCCCATCTTCGGCCTCGGCCCCTGGACCGGGACCCTGGCGATCGGCCTCCACTCGATTGGCACCCTCGGAAAGCTGTCGTCGGAAGTGATCGAGGGCATCGATGCCGGCCCGCTGGAGGCGATCGACTCCGCCGGAGGAAGACGGATATCCGTCATGCGCTTCGGAGTCCTGCCCCAGGTGCTCCCCAGCATCGTCGCCTACTGGCTCTACCGGTTCGAGATCAACCTGAGGGTCTCGGCGTTCCTCGGCGTCATAGGCGCCGGCGGGGTGGGTGCCGAACTGGTCAGCCAGCTCCGGTTCCGCAATTTCCCGGCGGCCGGGACCGTGCTCTTGGTGACCATCGCCGTTGTGCTCGTCATCGACACGGTGTCGTCGATGATCCGCAGCCGCATCATCGCCGGCAAGGCCGGCGAGGAGGGGCCGACCGAGCTGTTCGAGGAGCCGTCCACCGTCGGCGTGCTCTAGTCACGATGCTCCGCCGCACCAGGGAGAGCCGAGAGCAGCAGGAGCGGGACCTGCTGGCACCCGATGCCACCCTCTCGGCGGAGTCGAGGGGCCGGGCCCGACCCGAGGACCCCGACGAGTACCGCACCTGCTTCGAGCGCGATCGGGACCGCATCCTCCATTCCAAGGCGTTCCGCCGCCTCAAGCACAAGACTCAGGTGTTCATCAACCCCGAGGGTGACCACTTTGTCACACGGCTCACCCACACCCTCCAGGTCACCCAGATCGGCCGCTCGATCGCCCGCTGCCTCTCACTGAACGAGATCCTCACCGAGGCGATCTGCCTCGGCCACGACGCCGGCCATTCCCCGTTCGGGCACATCGGCGAGGAAGCCCTCGGCGACTACGTCGACGGCGAGTGGCTCCACTCCGAGCAAGGGGTGAGGATCTTCGAGGTCCTCGAACCGCTCAACCTCACCTGGGAGGTCCTCGACGGGATTCGCGCTCACTCGTGGAAGACTCCCCAGCCGCCCGGAACTCCAGAGGGCTCCGTGTGCAGGTTCGCCGATCGCATCGCCTATCTGTCCCATGACGTGCAGGACGCCATCCGCGCCGGGGTGATCACCTCCGTGGACCTGCCGGAGCGGTCACGGCGCACCTTTGGCGAGCCTGGGACACGATGGATCGCGACCATGATCGAAGCGGTCGTCGACGAGTCGCTGCGCACCGGAGCCGTCTCGATGGATCCGCAGGTGCTCGACGTCATGAACGAGCTGCGAGGATTCATGTTCGAGCACGTCTACCTCCGGCCCGGCACCGAGGAGCAGCGCCGCGAGATCACCGGAATCGTCCACGACCTGGTCGACCATTTTCTCGCCCACCCCGGAGAGGTCGCGCCGACCTACCGCCAGAACGAAGCTGAGACCCTCACCCAGGTGATCGACTACGTCGCCGGTATGACGGATCGCTACGCCATCGGGATCCACGACGAGCTGTCCCGGTCCCAGCAGCTCAACTGAAAGGGGCCTGCCCCGAGATTGGAATCCGGCCCTCGTCGATCACCATCTCGAGCCCGACCCGCGGTGGTGTGCCTCGGGCACCTCGAGCCAACCCTCATTCCTCACGGGCATCGCCCGCCTCGTTCGGTGCACGGGCGACGAAGTACTTGGCCTGCGGATGGTGACAGATGAGCGCCGAGGTCGTCTGCTCCGGCTGGTACTGGTACCCGGTGTGGGGGCCGACGTCGATGCCGAGCGCCGCCGCCTCGAGCAGGCGTGCCACAGTTGCGTTGTCTTCGAGGTCCGGGCACGCCGGGTAGCCCGATGAGAACCGGCCGCCCCGGTACTGCTGACGGAAGAGGCCCTGGACGGTCGGCCCGTCCTCGTCGCCGAACCCCCACTCGAGACGGATGCGGTGATGCCAGTACTCGGCGAGAGCCTCGGTCATCTCGACTCCGAGGCCGTGCAGCAAGAGGTAGTCCTGATAGCGATCGGCCGCGAACAACTCGGCGGCGCGATCCGAGATCCGGGAGCCCATCGTCACGACATGGAACGCGGCGTAGTCCACGGGCCCATCGACCGGTCGGAAGAAGTCGGCGATGCACAACCATGGATCCTGCCGCTGACGCGGGAACGAGAAACGGGCCTGGACCGCGGCTCGGTCCTCGTCCTCCCAAATCACCAGATCGTCCCGGTCTCCGTTCGCCGGGAAGTAGCCGTAGACGACCTGAGGGACCAGAAGGTCCCCCGTTCGGGCTGCTGCGAGTTGGTCACGAAACACGCCCCGGAGCCGTTCCTTGAAGTCACCATCGACCTCACCCCGAGAAGGCCGAAACTTCCACTGGTTACGGAACAACGCGGTCTCGTTGACGTACCGGGCGATGTCGTCGAGGGGAATGCCCTTGACCACCCGCCTGCCGACAAAGGGCGGCGGCGGGACCTCGGCGTCGACGACCGAAGGGGATCGGGCGGGCACGAAATCCCCCGCCTCGGCCGGAGACGGGACGCGGCGGCGAGTCCGCTCCCCCGATGACGGCGCCGGGCCCCCGTCGGTGATGTGCCGCATGGCGTCGAGGCCGGCGAAGGCGTCCTTGCCGTAGAACAGGAGACCCGGGTAGCGCTGCCGCAGCTCGTCCTCGACATAGCCGCGGGTGAGGGCGGCTCCGCCCAGGAGCACGGGGACGTGGCCGAGCCCGCGACGCTCCAGCTCCTCCAGGTTATCGCGCATCACGAGGGTGCTCTTCACCAGCAGGCCACTCATTCCGATGGCATCGGCCTCGACCGCCTGAAGGGTCTCGATCATCTCGCTGATCCCGACCTTGATGCCGAGGTTGTGCACCTGGTAGCCGTTGTTGGTGAGGATGATGTCGACCAGGTTCTTGCCGATGTCGTGGACGTCGCCCTTGACCGTGGCGAGCACGATCTTGCCCCGCCCGGCCGACTCGTTCCTCTCCATCATCGGCTCGAGGAACCCGACGGCCGCCTTCATCGTCTCGGCGGAACGCAGCACGAACGGCAGCTGCATCTCGCCCGAAGCGAACAGCTCGCCGACGGTCCTCATCCCCGCCAGCAGCATGTCGTTGAGGATGTCCAGTGGCGCGCAACCGGCGTCGATCGCTTCCCTGAGGTCGTCCTCCAGGCCGATGGCGTCCCCGTCGACGACCCGCTGCTCGAGGCGGCGCCCCACCGGCCACCCCGAGCGGTCCTCCCGGAGATCCTCCACCGTCGCCAGGTCGGAGAAGGCGGCGAGGAGCGCCTCCAGCGGATCGTAGCCGGGGCGGCGGCGGTCGTAGATCAGGTCGAGGCACAGCTCCTGGTGCTCCCGGTCGATCTGGTTGAGGGGCAGCAGCCTGCCGGCGTGGACGATGGCCGCGTCGAGTCCGGCGGCAACACACTCGTGGAGAAACACCGCGTTGAGGATCCGGCGCGCCGCCGGCTCGAGGCCGAACGAAACGTTCGAGATGCCGAGCACCGTCGAGACGCCGGGCAGCTCGGACTTGATGCGCCTCATCGCCTCGATCGTCCGCACGGCGTCGCCCCGCAGGTCGTCGTCACCGGTGGAGAGCGGGAACGTGAGCGCGTCGAACAGCAGGTCCGAGGGCTCGAGGCCGTATCGGCCCACAGCCAAGTCGTGCAGCCGGTGCGCCACCCGCAGCTTCCACTCGACATCGCGCGCCTGCCCTTCCTCGTCGATGAGCAGGCAGATCACCGCAGACCCGTGCTCGCGTGCCAGCCGGAACACCCGGTCGGCGCGTGAGCCGTCGCCGTCGCCGTCCTCGAGGTTCGCCGAGTTGAGCACCGAACGCCCCCCGAGCCGCTCGAGGCCGACTCTCATGATCTCGGGCTCGGTCGAATCGAGTACCAGCGGTGCGGCGACCTCGGTGGCGAAACGCGCCGCGAGGTCGTCCATGTCGAGGGTGCCGTCACGGCCCACGTAGTCGACGCAGAGGTCGACGAGGTGAGCCGACTCGCGCACCTGCTCGCGCCCGATGGCGACACATGCATCGTGGTCGCCGGCGAGCATCGCGTCCCGGAAGGCTTTCGATCCGTTGGCGTTGGTGCGCTCGCCGATCAGGAGAATCGAGGTGTCCTGAGCGAACGGCACGTGGCTGTAGATCGAAGCGGCTGCGGGCACGTGCTGCGGGTCGCGGGCACGGGGCGAGAGCGGACGGCAACGCTCCACGACCGCCGCCATGTGATCGGAAGTCGTGCCGCAACAGCCGCCGATGACCCCCACCCCAAGCTCGGAGACGAAACGCGCCAAGTGCTCGGCGAACTCCTCACTGCCGAGGTCGTAGACCATCTCCCCGTCCACCACCGACGGAAGGCCGGCGTTGGGCATGGAGGAGACCGGCATCCGGGCGTGCTCGGCCAGGTAGCGCAACGGCTCGTACATCTCCTTCGGCCCGGTGGCGCAGTTGATCCCGATGACGTCGGGGTGCAGGCCGTCGAGCGCGGTGAGGGCGGCTCCGATCTCGGTACCGGCGATCATGCGGCCGGTCAGCTCGACGGTCACCTGCACCTGGAGCGGCAGTTCGCGGCCGGCGCCGCGCATGGCCGCCCGCGACCCGTTGATCGCCGCCTTGGCGGCCAGCAGATCGAACTGGGTCTCGATGATGAGCAGATCACAGCCACCGTCGATGAGGCCGGCCGCCTCGACCTCGTAGGCCTCCCGCAGAGAGCGGTACGTGATGTGGCCCAGGGTCGGGAACTTGTTTCCCGGCCCGATGGAGCCGGCAACCCAGCGCTCCCGGCCGTCACCGGCCACATACTCGTCGACGACTTCACGGCCGATGGTCGCCGCCGCCGCCGCCAGCTCGTAGGTGCGATCCGCCAGCCCGTACTCATCGAGCGGAACGGAGAAGCAGCCGAGGGAATTCGTCTCGACGGCATCGACGCCGATGTCGAGAAAGGAGCGATGCACCGCGGCGACAACATCGGGCCGGGTGGCGTTGAGGATCTCGTTGCAGCCTTCCAGGTCGGGGCCACCGAAGTCGTCGGCGGTCAACCCGGCGCGCTGCAGGGAGGTGCCGGTGGCTCCGTCGAACACGACGAGGCCCCGCGCGATCGCGTCCAGGTAGCCGCTCATCGGGCGCCTCCCCGGCGCGAGCGGCGGCTGCAGGCCGGGGCGAGACCGTCCACGCGTCCTCCTTGCTCGTCCTCGAAACGCTCCCGTGAGCGCCTGGAGCGGAGGCCCGCTATCGGCAACTCATCGTTCAGGCATTGGCACCGTGCGGAACCGCCGGTTGCCGCGGCTTCACAGGGCCTGTCCCTCCGCCGCTCTCGATGAGCGATTCGTAGGCAAATGATGATAGCCACAGGCCACGGAAGCCCTGTCGGGTGCGCCGCCGCGGCTCAGCCCGTCAGTTGACCGATCAGGATCAGGACGATGAGGTTTGCCGCCGTCCAGGCAAGGCAGAGCACGACATAGCGCCGCAGCCACCCCGCCCACGTGTCGGCGGCGAGGGCGATACGGGTGCCGACGAAGAACCACAGCGGCAACGAGGTCAGCGTGCCGACCAGGAAGACGACGAGGCGATTCACGTCGATGAAGTCGATGGCGAAGATCCACGCTGTGGGGGCGGCGATCAGGAACAAGAGCGCCGCCAGGAGAGACGACGCCAGATCGCCCATGTCGCCGATCTCGCGGAAGCTCACGCTGAGCGCCAGGATGGTCACCGTCACCGGGTAGACGAGCGCCAGCGCCCCGCCTGCAGGCAGAGGCAATCCCCCGCGCCGAGCCGTGAAACTGAAGTCAGAGGTCACCGGGCCCTAGCGTACCGCTTCGGTGCCAGGGGTAGGATTGCGGCAGCGATATCGGGAGGGACCATCGGATCGAGCGACTACATCGACAAGGGTGCCATCAAGGTCATCGAGGTGATCGGAGTCTCCGAAGAGAGCTTCGAGAATGCCGTCGAGCTGGCCGTCGCCAAGGCTGCCGAGAGCATCAAGGGAATCACCGGAGTCGAGGTCGAGTCATTCAGCGCCAGAGTCGGCGACGGAAAGGTGACTCAGTACCGGGCGACCGTGAAGCTCGCTTTCGTCGTCAAGTGACCGAGCCCAACGGCCACGTCTTTGGGCGACGGCTGACCCGGAGCCGCACCGATAGGAAGATCGCCGGCATCGCAGCCGGGATCGCCAACTACTCGGGCATCGACCCGGTGTGGATACGCGTCCTCTTCCTGGTGTTGCTGTTCACCGGGCCCGGCTTCCTGCTGTATCTCATCTGCTGGGTGGCGATACCCGAGGAGCCCGTGAGGACGGCCTCCCATCCGGTCCCCGCGATGACGGCGCCCAATCCGGCGCCCGTCGCGACCCGACCCGCCGATCACGGCGATTCGGGCCGTCTCCTCCTGGGCGGCCTGCTCATCATCGGCGGCGCCTACCTCGGCCTCGCCTCGGTGCTGCCGCGGATCAGGGGCCTGTTGCTGCCCGCGATCCTCGTCGCCGCTGGCGTGGCGGTCATCGTCTACGGGGCCCGCCGATGAGCTACGACCCGTTCGCACCCGAAAGCCCAGTGAAGGAGCCGCGCGGCCCGTCGGTCGCCCAGATCACCCTGGGCGCCATCCTCATCGTCCTCGGTGCCGCCTGGTTGCTGGCCGCCCTCGACATTGCCACGATCCCGTGGCGAGGCCTGCTGGCGGCTGCATTGATCGTCGTCGGGTTGGTGGTCGCAGCGATGGCCGGCAGGGAGCGCCATGGCGGGATCATGGCCATCGGAGTGATCCTCACCATCGTTCTGGCCCTCGCCAGCACCGCCGAGGGAATCCTCGATGCACCCCTCGCCGGCGGGATCGGCGAGCGTGACTTCGCACCTCGATCCTTCGACGATCTCGAGAGCGAATACCGGCTCCTCATCGGAGACCTCGACGTCGATCTGCAATCGGTCACCTTCCCCGCCGGGGAGACCACGGTGCAAGTGAGCGTGATGATCGGCCAGGCAATCGTGCACACACCCGACGAAGTCGCCGTCGCGGTGGACGCCAAGGTGACAGGCGGCGAGGTGGTGTTGTTCGACCAATCGCAGAACGGCTTCGACGTCGACGCCACGTACGCTGATGCCGAGTACGCCGCTGCGACGAACCGCCTCCGGCTCGAGATCACCGGAGGTTTCGGAAGGCTGGAGGTCGAATGACGAACGACAACGGGAGACCCTTCGACCGTGCAGCCCTCGTGGCCGGCATCGTGTTCATCTTCTTCGGCCTGATGTTCCTGCTCGAGGCGCTTGGAGCCTTCGACCTCAACCCAGGGCAGCTCTGGGCGATCCTGCTCATCGGCCTCGGCGTCGCGGTGCTGTTCGGCGAACGCCGTCCCAGCTCCAGGGCTTGAAGCCGGAACGGCGTCTGCACGTCACCTCAGAACCACCAGGGGAAGTGGTAGCGACGGAACCGGAAGCGCCCCTCGACCGGATCGTGGTCCGACGACCGGATCGCCGTTGACGGGTCGTCCGCCACCGACGTCGGGTATGAGGCGTTGAAGTGGAGGATGTCGGTGCCGACGAGCAGCCTCAGCAACGCCGGGCTCACCAGCATGTGATCGAGCAGCTGGCTGTTCCCGTCGTAGACGTAGCTGAATCGCTCCTGTGACCATTCCCGGTTCACGAGGTTGTGGAGCCGTACCTCACCGACCGATCCCTGGAGGATCGCCACCGGGTGGTCGGCCCCCTCACCCGGCTCCCCGAACGGGAAGTCGTTCAGGTCTCCGGTCACCATCACCAGCGCGTTGGGGTCGGCGTCGAGAAGCGAGTTGACGAAGTCGCGCACGACTCGAGCCTGCGCCTTGCGCTGCCCCTCGGTCACTCTCACCGGCGGCCAGTTGACACCGAACAGGGCATCGTCGCCGCTCTTCGACTTGAGGTGGTTGCCGATGATCGTGACCTCTCTGCCCTCGATCTCGAAGACCCCGACCAGCGGCTCGCGGCCCGGGCTGGCGCTCGAGGGGCCGAAGGCGGCTTCGACGTCCGGTCCGCTGAGCTGGTAGGCATCGAGGAGATCGACCCGGGCTGCGTCCCAGAGGAAGCCGACCTCGATGCCCCGGACATCGCTCGTCTCGAACGAGGTCGCCACGTACGACGTGCCCTCGGTGGCATTCACACGGTCGCCGAGCTCCTGGAGGATCTCGGTGTTCTCCACCTCCTGCACCACCAGGACCTCAGGGAGCCGCAGCTCGCCGGCGACGGCGAGAGCCAGCTTGGTGAGCTTGGTCTCGAGCTCCTCCGGCGTCGGCGTGGTCCCCTCGTCCTCCTTGTCCGGATTGTCAACGAGGTCGAAGAGGTTCTCCACGTTGAAGGTCGTGATCGCCGTGTCTCCGGTGATGCCCCACCGTCGCGACACGGTCCCGGTTGGGAGGGCGGCGGCATTGACGTCGAAGGACGTCGGCTGCAGCTTGTAGACCCCGAAGGTGTAGTCGACGATGCCGGTGAGCTCCTTCACGTGATCACCGGGCCGCACCTCGATGGCCGCATCGAGGGTGGCGTCGTCCACCAGGATCCGCTCCGGGTTGTAGTCGACGTCACCGCCACCGAGGGAGCGGAGCAGGAGCTGCTTCACCCATTGCGAGTAGCCCGATCCCCACCTCGTGTCCCGCCAGACCAGCATGCCGAACTCGCCGTATTCGCTGGTGGGCGCCACGACGGTGCCGTGCCGCACCAACACCAGCATGCTCTCCAGCGGCTCCCAGAAGGCGATGCCGTCGGCGATGACCTCGTTGGGCAGGTCGGTCAGCATCACCGACTCGGGAAGGGCGTTGCCGTTCGAGAGGATCTCGAAGGTCGCGCACGCCGGGTTGTTGAGTTGGGTGAGAGGGAGGGCCGTCCCGAACTGGAGCTCCTCGACGGTAGCCGTCACCTGCACCAGGTCGCCTACGACCGGCTGCGGATCGGGCAGCGTGTTGCGGTCATCGACCTTGATCGCGTCCGAAGTGGCAGGATCGCCGTCGCCGGCCGGGTCCTGGATCCACATGTCGCGCCCATCGGCGCTCACCGCCGTGACCACGCCGGTGGTGGTGATCACCTCACCGGTGAACGGCGAGAACTGGCCGTCACCCTGGATTTCGGGGATCGGCGTGATCACGGGCGCCTCGGCCAGGTCGATACCAATCAGCAGCGGGTCGTGGTCCGAGGACCGGTACTGGTCCGGGGCGTAGAGGCTCGGAGGGTTGTACTCGGTGTTGTAGTCGAAGATCCGCGGCTCATCCGAGTTGACGTGCCACAGGGCCGCGCCGGTGACCTTGGCGGCCAGCACGTCGGTGGCGAAGGCGTGATCGAGCAGCCCCGACATGCCGAAGTACACGTACGAGTACTGGCCGGCCGGATCGACGAACGCGTCGACCAGGTTGGTGAGCGCTCCGCCCAGGGTCTCGATCGGGTCCTCCAACGCGTAGGAGTTGAAGTCGCCGATCGTCAGCACGTCGGCGTCGCCGGACAGTGACTGCAGTGTCGCCACGAAATCGATCAGTGCCAGCGCCTGCGCCACGCGCCGTGCGTTGTAGGCCCCTTGGCCGTCGTTCTGGTCGAGGTCGTCACCGGTGGCCCCGGTGGCTCCCTTCGACTTGAAGTGATTCACCACAACGGTGAACACGTCGTCCCGGGCCCGGAAGGTCTGGGCGACCGGAGGTCGATCCTCGGCGAAGGCGGGATCATCGTCGGCTACCGGATCCCCGACCGGGGTGACCGAGCCGGGTTGGTAGATGATCCCGACCTTGATGGCATTGGTGGACTCGAGCCCGCCCGGGTAATACGGATCGGGCACTGCCGCCCATGTGCCGGGAGCGGTGGCGTCGTTGAGTGCCGCCACCAAGTCCTCAATCGCAGTCGGACCGTTGTTCTCCATCTCCTGGAAGCCGACCACGTCGGCTCCGAGGCCGACGATGGCGGCAACGGTCTTCGCCCGCTGGCGCTCGAGCTCAACGGCGCTGTCGGCGCCGCGAGCGTCGTTGCTGCCGTCGTCGAGGGTCGTCCAGTAGTTGAGCAGGTTGAACGACGCCACCGTGACATCACCCCCCACGTCGGGAGCCGCGTCTGGACGGGGGTTGCCGTCGAAGCTCGGCGCCACGGTGGGAATGAGGCTGTAGTCGCCGAACGCGTAGTTGAGCACCCCGGTGAGGCCGGTCATCGATTCCCCGAGCCGCAGCGTGCCGTCGCCGCCCAGGTAAGGGACCGGATCCGGATTCTGCTCCGTCGACCCGTCGTCAACGATCAATCGGCCCGGCTCGAGCACGTCGGCAATGCCGTCGCCGTCGTTGTCGAACGGGATCGAGGGGAGGACGACGTTGGTGGGCTGGAACTGCCGGCCGTCGGCCGACACCACGAATTCGCCGTACTGACCGAGGTCGTAGACCTCGGTCACGGTCAGCTCCTCGGGGAAGGTGAGGAGCATGCCTTCATACGATTCGAGATCGGCGACGGCGCCCACTGGCAAGTCGACGGCGCTCGGGCTGACGGCGCCGCTCCCGGTGATCGTCACAGTCACGAACGACAGCTCGGTGAGCCCGTTGTACTCCGTCACGGTGCCGGTGACCTCGACGAGATCGCCGACGGCGACGTCTCCGTCGGGAACATCGGAGAAGTCGTAGACGAAGATGCCGTCGGAGGTGGCCGGGTCACCGTCCCCGGCAGGATCCTGCATGAAGAATCCGTTGAGGTGGGCGTCACCCTGCAGGTCGGCGGTGACCACGCCGGTCGTGGTGACGGTGTCGCCGTCGAACGGTGAGGCCGTTCCCGGCCCCTGGATCTCGGGGATGGCGACCATCTCCGGAGGTGCGCAGTCGGTGGTGGCGACGTTGGCGGCGCCCGGTGTGATGCAGGCGAGGCCGAAGTCGGCGTTGTTCTGGTCGGTGTCGGTGCCGTCGGGCAGCCGGGAGATGCCGTGGAGCGCGTCGGCCGGATCGTCGACGAGCCCGGCGCCGGACCCCTCGACGTAGCCGGGCACGTCGCCTTCGTAGCTGACCACATCGAGCACGGTGGCCCCGTCCATCAGCGCCACCGCATCGGGCGCCCCGTTCTGGATGAGGTTGCTGTCGGGGGACACGTCGAGATCACATTGATCCACGGTGGCGGAATCGCCGCACACCACGAGGTAGGCGCTGGGCATCAACGTCAACTCGGGGAGCGAGATCGACTCGTACACCGTCTCGGTCGCGCCGTTGAC
>CAZMSN010000022.1:11712-30420 GCA_964569015.1 uncultured Acidimicrobiaceae bacterium
CGGGAAGGCGCCGTCGATGACGCCCGCCCCGGTCCCGTCACCTTCGATCTCGAGCACGGTAAACGCCGAGTAATCCCCGGAGGCATCGCCGAAGACTTCGAGGTACTCGTTGGTGTCGGTCCCGGTGTGGTTGACGACGAACTCGTTGATGACCGGATCACCGACCACCGGCGGGGTGCCGGTGAATGTCTGGCCGGTGTTGGGTGCATCGAAGGTTGCCGGCGCCGATCCGGCCCAGATGAAATCGTCGGCCGTCGCGCCGCTTCCGGTGAGCTGCAGAGAATCACCCACCGGGCTGCTCGACGCTTCCGCCACGCCGATGTCGACCGACGTCATGCCATCGGCAGGCCCGCCCACCGCGGCGAAGGAACCCTCGTAGGAGAGGAACTGCACGACGGAAGGGCCAGCGTCGACGAGGGCGATGCCGTCGGGTGCACCGTTTTGGATGCCGGAGATGGGGAACGCGATCGTCCCGTAGCCGCCCTGTTGGTGGGCGATCACCCCGAAGAGGTTCACGGTGTCGTAGGGAGCGCCACCATTGCCGTTGTAGAGCACGAGACTCCACCCGGAGAGGTCAGTTCCGGCCGGGCCGGCGATCTCGATCGCCTCGCCGGTGTCGGTGCTCTCGTTGTCGTAGTGGATCTCGTTGACGAAGACACTCGGGCCGGTCCCGGCTGCGGCAGGCGCCGCCACGACCAGGAGCGACGCCACCAGTGCCAGAGCCGACAAGGCGCTGGCGTGACGATTGCATCGGCGGACTCGGATCATGCGTGTCATCCCTTCTCGCTGTGCCGGCCCGATCGAATGAGCCGGCCACTCGTCCACCACACACGATGACCCGCGTTGCACCGCCCTGTGGTGCCCCACCGGCCGATCCTACCTACGCCGAGTGGTCGAGGCGCTTGTGTTCTCCCGGTTCCGGAGCGCCCGCCCGAAACGTGTCGTATCGGCCGAGAAACCGTTGCCGTGCTCTCCCTCTGCCTGCGCGAGCGCCATCGAGCCCAGGGTGACTGAAACTCGGTGGCAGCGTGGCTTCACGGCAAAGAAACACCACAGGGCGGACTACCCTGTGAATCCTCCAATCGAGTGACCTTCGGCTCTATCTCAAGAACTGGCCGCTGGAGGACGATGGAGAGTGAATGCTGCCCAAAGATCGGCGGCCCGAGAGGAGCCGATTCATGACAATGACCATCCCGGTCACTATTGAACTCGACCAGGACACCGCTGAGGTCGGGGCGAGCGCCACGCTCGATCTCCCGACTTTCAGTATTACAGCTGAAGCCCGTGCCCCAGCGACGAATCACGCCAGCACCCCGATCACAGATGAGCTGGCAATCGCCCGCGTATTGCACGATCTCGAAGTCCAGATCATGGAGTCCGTCCACGAACGGATCGACCGCTACGTCGCCGACGAGTAGCCGTCGCCTGCCGAAGAGCTTCCCTTTCACCGGCTGATCGAGTCGGTGTCTCGTTCGACAAACCCTCCCCCAGCCGAATCTGATCACTTCGCGCCCGGTCATTCGCTTCGTACGGCGCCGGCGAGGACGGCGCCGTACGATACGCGCATCCGCCAGCGAGGGAGCGTGATCGTGAGTAACCGGCTCGTCGTAGGAGTTGACTGTTCCACCCAGTCAACGAAGGTGCTCGTCGTCGATGTCGATGACGGCACCGTGGTGGCCTCCGGGAAGGCCGAACACGTCGTCACCGGCAGTGGAGGCGCCCGCGAGACCGATCCCGGCGTATGGTGGCAGGCACTCGAGGAGTCGCTGGCGGCAACGGGGCGTCGTGGTGAGATAGCGGCGATCTCGGTAGCGGGTCAGCAGCACGGGTTGGTCACCCTCGGCGACGATGGCCCGCTGCGACCGGCGATGCTCTGGAACGACACCCGATCGGCGCCCGATGCTCTCGATCTCATCGACGCGCTGGGAGGCCCCGACGCTTGGGCCGATCGGATCGGGGTGGTGCCGGTGGCCTCTTTCACCGCCACCAAGTGGGCCTGGCTGCGCCGCAACGAGCCGGCCACCGCGGCGGCCACCAGGGCGATTCGGCTCCCACATGATTTCCTCACAGAACGCCTCAGCGGCCGCGGGGTGACCGATCGGGGAGATGCCTCCGGCTCCGCCTGGTGGTCGACGGCGACCGAAGACTACGTCGCTGAGGTCCTCGGCCTCGAGAGTCTGCGACTCGAGCGCTCGATGCTGCCCGATGTGCTTGGTCCCGCCGAGCCGGCCGGGGAAGTCTCGCCTGCCGCCGCCGCGGCCCTGGGACTGCCGTCCGGCATTCCGGTCGGACCCGGAACGGGAGACAACATGGGCGCCGCGATGGGGCTCGGCCTCGAACCCGGCGTTCCGGTAATCAGCCTCGGGACCTCGGGAACCGTCTACGCCGTCTCCGACACTCGCGTCGTCGATTCCACCGGTACGGTGGCCGGCTTCGCCGACGGGACCGGCCGGTTCCTGCCACTGGCCGCCACCCTCAACTGCACGCTGGCAGTCGACCGTGTCGCCGCCTGGCTCGGCCTGGACCGCAACGACGCCGCCGACATGACAAACGTCGTGATGATGCCGTTCCTCGATGGGGAGCGGACACCGAATCTTCCCGACGCCGCCGGGACGGTCGTGGGCCTGCGCCACACCACGACGCCGCAAGAGATCCTCCTGGCGGCGTACGAAGGTGCCGCCGTATCGCTGTTGGCCGCCCTGGCGGTCATCGACCGGCATTCCTCCGGCCTCGACCCTGCCGCCCCTCTCGTACTGATCGGTGGCGGTGCCAAGGGGGCCGTGTGGCAACGGGTGGCCCAGCGTTTCTCAGGCCGGCCGATATCCGTGCCGGCGACCGAGGAGCTCGTCGCCGTCGGCGCCGCCGCACAGGCGGCTGCTCTCCTCACCGGCGAAGCGCCCGAGGCGGTGGCCCGGCGGTGGAAGACCAGGGCAGGGCTGCTACTCGAGCCGGCCGAGGTCGACAGCTACGTGCTCGAGCGCATCGACCGGGTGCGCGACCTCGCCGAACCGCTCAACCTCTGGGACGGCTGGACGGCGAGCTGAGCCGGGGAGGGTCACCCCCAAACGAGACGGGACAAGAGGACGAGAAGTGACGGATCAGGGAACATCGCTCCAGATCAACGTCATCTCGGCGACCCGCGGTTTGCCGGGCTCGGCGACGAAAGGATCGTGATTGAGGACGTCCGGCGGTGCCGTCTGAGGCTCGACGCAGATCGCATGCGGAGGCAGGTCGTACACCACCCAGTAGTCGCAGTCCGATTCGATCCGTATCTGAAGGGCGCCGGGCCAGGTGAGAACCGGGGGACCGCTCAGGCCACCGAAGCATTCGTCCCACGGCCCCGGAGTCACCGGCACCTGCTCACCCGTCGCGATCGCCTCGTCGTCCTTCAGCATCATGAAGGCCGGGTCGAAATCGAGGCTTGCCCAGCCGTCGGCGCCGGTGTCCCTCGAGAACCACGGATGCCAGCCGCACTCCGCCGGCATGGGAACCTCGGACGCATGCACCTCGAGGCGCAGGTGCAGCGAACCTTCGTCGAGGGCCACCCGCTGGCGCACGTAGCCGGGGAAGGGCCAGCGCGACCCCAGGTCACACCGGAACCATCCATCACCTTCGGCTTCCCAAGGCCGATCGAACACGGTCCCGTGTATCGCGTGGTCGGGGTTCTCGATGTTGATGGGCAACTCGTAGCTGCGCCCTCCGAAATCGAACCGACCCCGCCGGGTCCGGCCCGGCCACGGGGCCATGGGGTAGCTGCCCCAGCGCATGATGTCCTCGTCTCCGGTGACGAGCAGTTCTCTGCCGGCGACGACGAGGGAGGCCAGGCGACAGCCCGCCTCCAGATCGACCACGGCGGAGGCGCCGTCTGCCGTGAAGCGGACCAGATTCTCGGTCATGGTCTCATCCTCCGAACGGGATCTCGGGAAGGCCGCGGACCCCGGCGTGGATCGCGAAGATACCTCCGGCGAGGCGCTGACGCCGCATCTGACGGCGCGAGAGACCTGCCCGAGCCGAGGTGACATACAGGGTCGCAAGGTCGTCCCCGCCGAACATGCAGCTCGTCGGACGCCGGACCGGCATCTCGACGACCCTGTCGACTGAGCCATCCGGGGCATAGCGAACCACCCGCCACCCATCCCACTGGGCATTCCACAAGAACCCCTCGGCATCGACCGTCGACCCGTCCGGGACTGCCTCGTCACCGATGATGGAGACGAAGACCCGCCGGTTGTCGATGGTGCCCGACTCCACGTCGTAGTCGTAGGCGTGGATCACCCGATCGAGCGATGACGCCAGGTACATCGTCGCCCCGTCCGGGCTCCAAGCGAACGTGTTGGGGATCCCGACGCCGTCGATCATCCGGTGCACGCTCCCATCGGGATCGAAGCGGTACACCGCGCCGGTCTCGAGAACTGGGTCTTTGCCGTGCATCGAACCCGCCCAGAACCGTCCTTGCCGGTCACACTTTCCGTCGTTGAAACGGTTGGCAGGTCGCTCCGGCTCTGGATCAACGATCCGCTCGAGGCGGCCGGACGCCGGGTCGAACGCCGCCAGGCCACCCTCCATCGCCACTACCAGCCCACCCGCGGCGCGGGGGGCAACGGCCCCCGGCTTCCCGGGCAGATCCCAGGCGGTGACGGCACCGTTCCTCGGGATCAACCGATGGATGCGCCGCTGTTCGATATCGACCCAGTACAGCGCCCCGGCGGCGGCATCCCACACCGGTCCCTCGCCGAGGAGGCACTCCGCTTCCAGCACACAATCCACAGCGGTCATGGCTACCGATCCCGGCGCCCGGACCGTGCCG
This sequence comes from uncultured Acidimicrobiaceae bacterium, assembly GCA_964569015.1. GTDB lineage: Bacteria > Actinomycetota > Acidimicrobiia > Spongiisociales > UBA5794 > CAYQEC01. Next base: position 16,520 of record CAZMSN010000022.1, read on the forward strand.
GCACGCTCCGGCTCGACGGTCCCGCCAATGCATCCTTCCGTTGGATCGCTCCTCCTCTCCCGCTGCGAGCGTAGCCGTCGACGCCGGCCGGGCCGTCCGGCGCCGCCGGGGCCGGTATCGTGGCGTCGTTCCGAGTCGAGGAGGATCGCATGCGACAACGACGGGCCGCCGCGCTGCTGGCCGTCGCGCTGCTGTCGGGCGCGTGCTCGAACGGCACGAGCGACGAGACGCTTCCCCCCGATGCCGCCGCGATCCTCGCCGCCGCCGCCGAGGCGATGGGCTCCATCGACACGGTTCGCTTCACCATCGAGCGAGGAGGTGCGCCCGTCTACATCGATCCCACCGACCAGCTCGAATTCGTCTCCGCCGAAGGGCTCTATGCCGCACCCGGCTCTGCCGAAGCCGTCGTCATCATCGGCATCGGAGACCTGACCACCCAGATCGGAGCGGTCACCATCGACGGCGAGACGTGGCTCTCGAACCCCATCACGGGAGCATGGGAGCTGGCGCCTGCCGCCTATACCTTCGATCCCGCAACCCTGTTCGACCCCGAGGTTGGATGGCGTCCGCTGCTGGCCGAGGGCCTCTCCGACGTCGAGCTGGTCGAGAACGAACCGTCCCCCGACGACGGCTACTACCACGTGCGCGGCGTCGCCGACGCGGCGCGGGTCAAGGTGATCACCGCCGGCATGGTGTCCGGGCAGAGCCCGGTCGTTGATCTCTGGATAGACGCTGTGACCGGAGAGGTGGCCGATGTGTCGTTCCCCACCTTGTACCGGGGCGAGATCAGCGACTGGACGCTCGCGTTCTTCGACTACGGCGACGACGTGACGATCACGCCGCCTGATCTGCCCGTCGGAGCCTGAGACGCGTGTCGCGCACTCCGTCGCCTCGAGCCGTGCTGGCGGTGGTGGCGTTCGGCGTCTTCGTCGCAGCCGACGACCTCACCGTGGTGGCGACCATGCTGCTGGCGATCGTCCGCGACCTAGGCATCGTCCTTCCCGACGGGCTGGATGACACAGCCTGGATCGTCAACGCATACCTCATCGCCTACGTGGCGGTCATGCCGTTCATGGGCCGCCTCAGCGACGTGCTGGGAAGGCGTCGGGTGTACCTCGCAGCGCTCGGCCTGTTCCTGGTGGGCTCGATCATCATCCCCTTCACGTCGACGCTGGGCCCCTTCCTCTTCGGGCGGATCCTCACCGCCTTGGGAGGCGGAGCGCTGGTGCCGATCGGGATGGCCGTGGTGGCGGACGTGTACCAAGAGCACGGCCGGGCGCGCGCCCTGGGGGTGCTCGGCGCCGTCGACACCCTCGGATGGGTGTGGGGACCTCTCTACGGGGCGATGCTGGTGCGCTTCCTCTCGTGGCGCTGGCAGTTCTACCTCAATGTGCCGCTCGCCCTGCTGGGGATGGCGGCGGCGTGGTGGGCGCTGAGCAGCTTCGACCGCCCAGTGCGCAAGAGCCGCGTCGACTGGACAGGTGCCGGTTTGCTCACAACCGCCCTGGTGGCGCTCAACCTCGCGCTCCTCGGCGGCGCCGAGATCCAGAGCGTGACCGGCCTGGAGGAGCTGACCGGCCACGGCGGGCAGTTCCTTCGCTGGCTCTTCCCGGTGGCAGCGGTGGCCGCCATTGCCTTCTTCATGCACCAGCGCCGTACCGACGATCCACTGCTCGATCCGTCGCTGCTGCGCGGCAGGAATGTCCAGGTGGCGATCGCCGTCAATTTCCTCGTCGGCGCCACACTCGTGATCGCCATGGTCGACGTGCCACTGTTCGTCAACGTCATCGAGTTGGACGTGGAGAAAGCCGCGGTGATCGCCGGCTGGGTTCTCAGTGCGTTGACGGTGGCGATGGCGGTGGGGTCGTACGTCGGTGGGCGGCTCACCGAGCGCTGGTGGTACCGGCCTCCTGTGCTGTGGGGACTGGCGGGCGCCACCGCGGGGTTCGCCCTGATGGGGTTTGGCTGGGAGGCAGCCACGACCTACCGGGCGATGGCATGGCAGCTCGCCATCCTCGGCGCCGGCTTCGGTCTGGTGATCGCCCCCACCTCGGCCGCGGTCGTGGACGCCGCTCCGGCGGATCGCCGAGGCACCGCCGCCAGCCTGGTGATGGTGCTGCGCCTCATCGGATTCAGCGTGGGGCTGTCGTCGCTGACCGCCTGGGGCCTCTACCGGTTCAATCAGCTCCGCGAGACACTGATGCTGCCGCCGCTCGACGATCCCGGCTACCAGGAGGCGCTGCGGACTGCCCGGACGGAGCTGACCACCTCGGCCCTCGCCGAGACCTTCGTCGCCGCCACCGTGGTGGTCGTGATCGCGCTGGCCATTGCGCTCACCATGCGGCGCAGCCGGGCCATGAGGGAAACGGCGGCCGCACCGCGGTGACGCGTCAGGTCTCCGGCAGCTCGATCTCGCGGAGGGTGCGGGCGATTACCTCCGGAGTGGCGTCGTTGATGAACACGCCCGTGCCCGACTCGGACCCGGCGAGGTACTTGAGCTTCCCGATCGCTCGCTGTACGGAGAAGACCTCCATGTGCAGGTAGGCGAGGTCTCGGTCTTGCTTCACCGGCGCCTGGTGCCACGCCGCGATGTAGGGCACCGGCTGCTCGTAGAGGGCATCGAAGCGCTGCAGCACGTCGCGGTAGAGGGCCGCGAAGTCGGCTCGCTCGTCGTCGGTCAGTGCCGGGAGGTCGGGGACCTGACGGTGTGGGTACAGGTGGACCTCGAGGGGCCACCGGGCCGCCACCGGCACGAAGGCGGTCCAGTGCCGGCCGGCCTGCACGATGCGTTGCCCGGCTTTCTGCTCGGAGGCGAGCACGTCCGCGAAGAGACTCCGACCCGTTTCGGCGCGATGTCGCCTGGCGCTCTCGAGCATCGTCGCGGTGCGCGGCGTGACGAAGGGATAGGCATAGATCTGGCCGTGCGGGTGACTGAGCGTCACCCCGATGGCTTCACCGCAGTTCTCGAACACGAACACCTCGGCGATTCCCGGGATCTCGGAGAGGTCCCGGGTCCGGTCGGTCCACACGTCGACGACCATGCGGGCCCGTTCCAGTGGTAGTTGCGCAAACGAGCCCTCGTGATCGCTAGTGAACAGCACCACCTCGCAGCGCCCGAAGCCGGGACGGCGCGGGAAGAGGGCCTCGTCGGTGATGACGGAGTCGTCGACCGTGGTGACGTCCGTCGACAGGCTCGGGAAACGATTCTCGAACACGACCACGTCGAATCCGGAGGCAGGAACCTCGGTCGGCTTGCCGGGGCGGCTCGGGCAGAGGGGACACTCGTCGCTCGGAGGAAGGAACGTACGGTCCTGGCGATGAGAGGCAATGATCACCCACTCGTCCAGCAGAGGATCGTGCCGGATCTCCGCCGTGAGCGACACGTGCGCGAGGTCGCGGGTGTCGAGGATGCTGCGGTCGATCGACTCGTCCTCGTCGTAGTAGATCAGCTCGCGACCATCGGCCAGCTTGGTCGGTGTCTTTCGCATCAAGCCGTCTCCCCCATCGAACCCGTGACGTCGGCGATGATCAGCTCGCCGACTTGCTGACCGAGGGTATCGCGGGCCTCGGCGCTCAGGCCGTCGTCGGTGATCAGCACGTCTGCCTGATCGAGACGGGCGATCGATCGCATGCCGACGGCGCGCCACTTGGTGTGGTCGGCAACGACGATCAACCCCCGGCCCGCCGCCACCAGTGCCTGGTTCGTCTCAGCTTCGAGCAGGTTGGGTGTGGTGAAGCCGGACCGGGGGTCCATACCGTGCACTCCGAGGAACACAAGATCGAGGTGGACCGATCGCAGCGCTTCCACTGCGAACGGGCCCACCAATGCATCGGAGGGTGTCCTGCTGCCCCCCGTGAGGAGCACGGTCTGATCGTCCCTTCCGCCACGGTGGAGAGCGTCTGCCACCCAGATCGAGTTGGTGACGACCGTGAGTCCCGGAACGTCACCAATCCGTAGGGCGATCTGGTAGGTCGTAGTACCGGCGCTGAGGCCGATGGCGCTGTCGGATTCCACCATGGCGGAGGCGGACACGGCGATGGCTTCCTTCTCAGGGCGCTGCAGGGCCGATTTGGCGGCAAAGCCTGGCTCGTACGACGTGTGATCGTCGACGGCGGTGGCCCCGCCGTGCACCTTGACAAGCTCGCCCTTCTCGTCGAGCACCTCGAGATCGCGGCGCACGGTCATGTCCGACACACCGAGCTGGCGTACCAGATCGGCAACTCGGACCGCCCCTTGCTCGCGAACCTGTTCGAGGATCAGAGCCTGTCGTTGTTGTGGAAGCATGAGTATCTCTCCACCGGTCCGCACACGATGCTACACAATCAAACAGAAAACAACAGATCGCCTTCCGCACACCGCGACAACACAGCCGCGGCATCTCTGCAAATCGGGGTACGGTGCAGCAATGGCCGGTGACCCGGCCGACGAGGAGGACCCATGAGAGACTTCGTGAACCGCCAAGCCCCACTGCTGCTCGCCGTTCTCACGGCCCTGGTGTTCTTCTCCCTCGGACTCAATCTCGTGCTCCTCGGCCGGGTGAGACAGAACGAGAGCGACATCGAGCGGGTCGAGGGAGGCGCCGCGTTGTTCGCGGCTCAGGTGACCGGCTTCCAGAATCAACTCGCCACGGTGAGCCCGACGGTGGGCGATGCCCTCGATCAGGCCATCGTCGGCCTCGACACCTTCAGGACGTCGACGCTCACCTTCGACGTCACCATCGACGAGACCATCCCCATCAATACGACGATCGACCTCAATCGCACCCTCGACGTTCCCATCCATTCGGTCCTCCCGATCGACGAGAGCTTCAACACACGGATCGTCGTCGACGGCCCGTGGGGCCTCGACATACCCGTCAACGTCACCGTGCCGATCCGCCTCGACCTGCCGATCGATCTCCAAGTGCAGATTCCCGTCGACGAGCAGATACCGGTGCGCGCCGACGTTCCCGTGCAAATCGACGTGCCGATCTCCGTTGACGTGGCCGAGACCGAGCTCGCCGCCCTCGTCGAGGCGCTCCAGCAGGGGTTGGAGGCATTCGGTGGCGTGCTGTCGGGCCTGGGCGGGTGAGCGAAAGGAGGGTGAGGATCGTGCGGGATTCCCTGAAACCGGCCGGTTCCGCTGCTGCGTTGCCGCGCTGGCGTGGCTTCAATCTCCTCGAGAAATTCATCGCCAGCCGGGAGAACGCTCCCTTTCGTGAAGCGGACTTCGAGTGGATGGCGAAGTGGGGATTCGATTTTGTTCGGCTCCCCCTGTCCTACTGGTGCTGGTCCGACCCGCACGACTGGCGTGTCCTCCGTGAGGACACGCTGGCGGAGATCGACGACGCCGTCGTCTCCGGCCGTCGCTTTGGCATCCACGTCTGCCTCAACTTCCATCGTGCCCCGGGCTACACGGTCGACCTCTCGGCGCCCGAGCCGTTCAACCTCTGGACTGACGACGAGGCGCTGGAGGCCTGCGCCTACCACTGGCGACACTTCGCCCGACGCTACGCCGACGTGCCCAGCTCGGATCTGAGCTTCAATCTCCTCAACGAGCCGGGGATGGAGTCGCCCCCGGCCGGTGCGGCCGTAGACGAGGTGGCCTACCTGCGGGTCGTCAAGGCTCTGGCGAAGGCGATCCGAGACGAGAGCCCGGATCGCCTCATCATCGCCGACGGGCTCTTGTGGGGACGGGTGCCGGTGCCGGCCCTCGCCGGTCTCGGCGTGGCACAGAGCACCCGCGGCTACGAGCCGATGCCCCTCACCCACTGGAAGGCCGAATGGGTTCCTGATTCCGGCGCCTGGTCGGAGCCGACGTGGCCGCTCACCGTGACTCCGGACGAGCCCGCGGCCGACGGGATGCTCGTTCCCTCGTTCCGTGAGATGTTTCGGCAGAACTCGCTCATCTCGGGCGAGGCCACAGAGCGCGACGTGACCGGGGTGTGGGACAGGGACCGCCTGGACCGCCAATTCATCCGGGCCTGGCAAGAGCTCGAGCGATTGGGCGTGGGCGTGCACGTCGGCGAGTTCGGAGTGTTCCACCACACGCCGCACGACGTGACCCTACGGTGGATGCGCGACGTCCTCGACCTGTGGAACGGAGCGGGATGGGGCTGGGCGCTGTGGAACTTCCGCGGGCCCTTCGGGATCCTCGACAGCGAGCGCACCGACGTGACGTACGAGGACTTCCACGGACATCAGCTCGACCGTGCCATGCTCGAGCTGCTCCAAGCCTCCTGACGGGCCGGGCCCGGACCGTCACTCCATGACGCGCAATGTCGACGCGACGTCCATGTTGCGCAGCCGCCGCAACGTGAGCAGCGGCGCCAGTGCCACCGCCCCCACCCCGAGCACGACCACGACGAGCAGGGTTCCCGGGGAGATGAGCGCCAAGATGGCGACGTCCGGCATGACCTGCGGCATGAGCACCCTGATCACCCAGTGCAGCACGGCATAGCCGCCGGCGATCCCGATGGCGGTGGCGACGACGCCGAGCACGAAGCTCTCAACGATCTCCACGCGCAGAACGGTACGGACGCGCACCCCGTAGGCAAACATCGTGGCGTGCTCACGCGACCGCTCGTCGAGGTTGATGCTGGCGGAGTTGAAGGCGATGAGGAGGGCGAGTAGCAGCACGATCGACGCCGCGATCTGGAGGATGCCCACGAACTCTCCGATGAACTCGCGGATCGACTCCGCGGTGGCGTCCGCTCGCTGCACCGACGCCACAGTGGCGAGATGGAACAGATCCAACTGGACGTCCTGGACATCCGCACCCGCGGCCGGCGTCAGGTCAGCGCTGTTGGCCAAGCCGGCGAGGCCCATACGATCTGCTTCAGTCAGGTCCAGGTACGTCATGAAGCGGAACGGGTGGGGATGGGTACCCAACACCGGCATCGCCACCTCGACGTAGTCGAAGGAGTCGGTCCCGGTTCGTAGTGGATGGCGCAGGGTGATCACGTCCCCCGGCTCGACATCGAGGTCATGTGCCGCTCCTTCGGAGATGAGGACCCCGCCCGGTCCCGCCACTCCGCTAGTGACAGTCGGCACCCACACCGCCGAGTCGAAATCCGTGAGCACGAGCACCGCATCGAGTTCCACGTCACCGTTCGACAGCGCACCGTTGAGGTGAAGCCCGAAGTCGGTGGTGGCGACGCTGCCGGTGCTCCGCACCGCCTCGAGGTCGGGTGCCTCCAGCGGCTGGACCCGATCGAAGTCGACGGTGATGCGGTCAGGTGACCCTGCGGTCACCTCGGCCTCGCCGCGGTCCACCGTCTCCAGGAACGAGTCGATCATTCCGAGCAGGCCCGCGAGCACAGTCACCGCCGCCGCCACCCCGAGAACGGTGAGCACGGCTCGGCGCGGCGCCCGCAGCAGATTACGGAAGGGCATCTGGCCGAAGGTGTCGCCGGGGAGCGGGAGGCGCCTGATGAGCGGGGCGAGGCCTCCACCGCGGGCGGCGAGGTGCCCGGTACGGATGGCATCGACCGGAGCGACCCGCACCGCTCGCCACACCGGGAACGCACTCGCCAGGAACGGAGCGAAGAAGCCGAAGGCGGCCGCCAGCGTGAACACCCCCGGCTGGAAGCGTGTCTCCCAGATGGGCAGGGGGGAGAGGTCGGCGAGGACCCCCCGCATCAGATCGGCGATGACGAGGCCGACGCCGACGCCGAAGGCGACGCCGAGCAGAGCGATCTCAGCGCCGACGAGCAGCGGCCGGATGGCGATGCGACGGCCCGGGACGCCGAGCGCCATGGCGACCCCGATCTCGTGGCCGGTGGCCTCCACCATGCGGGTGGTGAGATTGAAGGCGGCGAACACCGCCCCTGCCAGGATGAGAGTGGCGAAGACGTTGTAGAACTGCTGATCGGTCTTGATGTCCTCGTAGATCATGCGATGAGCGCCATCGTCCTCGGTGACCATCACCGTGGTACCGATCTCGGGCATTCGCTCCGCCAGCAGCGCCTCCAGCCGGGCGGCAACGTCCTCGCGGCGCTCCGGCTCGTCGATCGTGAGCACGAGGTCGTTGACCATGCCGGAAAGCCCGGTGACGTTCTGGGCGGTCTCCAGCGAGGAGAAGAGCGCCCCGTAGTTCGACTGCGAGAACAGCCCTCCGGTCTCGGGTTGCACGACGAAGAATTCGGGGGTGAGAGCCTGGCCTACGTAGTCGAGTGAGCGGCCGCCGCCAAGGAGCACAGTCCCCGACGGGGGGAGCTCGTAGAACTCGGCGAAGTTGGCCTCGATGAGCACCGCGTCGGTGTCGGCGGCGGTGAGCGAGCGCCCTTGGCGCACGTGAAAGCCGTTGACAGCGGGACCCGCATCGGCCAACGGAACGCCGATGATCGCTCCCCTCACCAGGATCATCTCGAAGGGAGTCGAGGCGTCGAGCTGCACCGGCACGATGAGCCGCTCCTCGGCGGCGGTGACGGCGACTCCCAGGTCGACGCCCTCCAGCAGGGCGGTGAGGGTGCCTTGGGGAACCAGGCTGCCGGGGCTGAGCTCGGCCCGCACGTCGTACATGTCGAGGGCGGCATAGGAGGCGTCGGCCGATTCCTGGCGCCAAGCCCCGGTGCTGGCGAGCCCGGCGTAGGCCCCGGAGCCGAGGGCGAGAATGAGGGCGATGGTGGCCACCTGGACCCATCTCGCCCGCAGGTCGCGCCACGACCACCGCAGCCAGAGCATCATGCGGCGCTCACCAACGGAGCTCACTGATGGCGGCCCGCCCACCCACCGGAGGACCGTCGCGCACGATGTGACCGCTGGAGAGCTCGACGACCCGGTCGGCGATCCGGGAGATCTCCCGGTTGTGGGTCACGACCACGACGGCGGTGCCGGGTCCGGCCTGTGCTCGTAGCAGCTCGAGGATCTGGACGCCGGTCGTGAAGTCCAGCTCGCCGGTGGGCTCGTCGGCGAGGATGATCGGGTTGCCTGTCGCCAGTGCCCGGGCGATGGCCACCCGCTGCTGCTCCCCGCCGGACAGCTCGTGGGGGAAGTGGTCCGCCCGCCCGGCGAGACCCACTCGCTCCAGCAGCTCGCCGGCATCACGCTTCTCGTCGCGCTCGGAGGCGTCGATGCCGAACTGCACGTTCTCGCCGGCGGTGAGGCCGGGGAAAACGTTGAAGCTCTGGAACACGAAGCTGACCAGCTTGCGCCGGAAGTCGAACAGCTCTTTGCGCGAAGCTCTGGTGATGTCCACCTCGGCGACCCGGATCCGGCCCTCGGTGGGCGTGTCAAGCGCCCCGATCATGTTGATCAGGGTGGTCTTGCCACTCCCCGACGGCCCCAGCACCACGACGAACTCGCCCTCGTCGACGTGGAGATCGACGTTCTCGAGGGCCGTCACGGTCACCGCGCCGAGCCGGTACCGCCTCGAGACGCTCTCGAGCACGATGAGATCTCGATGATCCTGCATCCCAAACCCCTCCGGAGGCCGCCGTTCCCTCAATCGTCCGCCGCGAAGGCGGGCTCTCACTAGGGCAGGAAGACCCAATCGAGGCCACCGTGGACACCCGGCGGCGCTCCGTGGCAGGCCGAGCAGGGTCAGTCGGGCGACTCCATGAGCCGCTGCAGGATCGCGCCCACCTCCACGGGTTCACCGCGCGCCCAGCGGGCCGTCTCGTGATCCGGGTGCTAGGCGACGAAGTGCTCCGGAAGGCGGACGAGCCAGTTCCAGATGCGCTCGGGAGCGACTCCGATCTCGATCGAATCCGCTAGCCGTTGCACGGTTCGACCTCCGAGGGAACCCTCCCATCTTGCCCCGAGAAGGGACGGCGGCAATCCCCTGTTGTCGGGATCGGCACGCCTGACGGCCTCGGACGGCTTTGCACAGCGTTCACGGGCCGGCTAGCCTCCCCCGCCGCATCGGTGCCCCTTCGGGGGCATCGCCTGTTTGACGGACCCAAGTGGCCAGGAAGCCCGTGGAATCCCGTCACAGGATGTCCCTGCCCCCCACCCACGAGGCCTCATGAACTTCGCTCACTACGTCATCGCGTCCCTGCTCGCCCTCATCACCGCCCTCGGCCCGACGCCGCTGATGCAGGCTCGACCCGCCGAGTCTCCGGCGCCGGTGGCGGTCAACGCTTTCTGCGCCGTCTGCCGCAGTGCCGAGCCTCAGCAATCGCACGACTCCATCCCCGATCTCGCCGACGGCGCGACAGGAACCGCCAGCGCCGTCGCACCGCCGGCGGCAGCGCTACAAACCACGGCGACCGCGATGCTCCCTGCGACCATGACCGAGCCGCTGGCGACAACCGCTCCCGACGAGATCGCCTCCTCGGGAGGATCTCGAGACTCCGCCTTCCCCGACAGCGTCGAGCAATGGCGCCCTCTCGTGGAGGAGCACTTTCCCCCGGCTTGGGTCGATTGGGCGCTCCAGATCATCTCGTGCGAGTCGCACGGCGACCCGACGGCCGTCAACCCGCGTACGTCGGCTCGCGGCCTGATGCAGCACCTCGATCGCTACTGGTCCGGACGGGCCGCGGCTGCGGGATGGGCGGGGGCGTCGCCGTACGACCCAGAGGCCAACATCGCTGTGGGTGCCTGGCTACTCGCCGATGGCGGACCTTCCCACTGGAGCTGCCGGGCACCGCAGCCCTGAGGCCCCGGCCCGCCCTGTCGTGTCCCGAGGGCGTAGGCGTACCCTGAGTGAATGGAATGGCCTGCCACCGAGGCCGACCTCATCAGGGTGCAGCTCGAACTGGCAACGGTCGGCGCCGGATGGTCCCCACCTGCCGACTCGGTTCCCCTCTCCGTCGCCGGAGTGTTCGTGTGCTTCGGCCGGGGCGGGACGGGACCGGGTGCGACGGGAGACCCAGGCTGGGCGGCGGCGGCGCTCGTAGTCGATGGGCGCTTGGTCGATTCGGGGGTGGTGACGGGCGAGGCCGGTTTCCGCTATGAGCCCGGTCTGCTCGCCCTGCGCGAGGGCCCGCTGCTCGAGGCCGCCGCGGCGGGACTGGGCTCACGGCCCGAGCTGCTGCTGGTGAACGCCACCGGTCGCGACCATCCGCGTCGGGCGGGACTTGCTGTCCACCTGGGAGCGGTGCTCGACGTCCCGACCGTCGGCGTGACCCACCGCACGCTCGTCGCCCAGGGCAGCTTCCCGAAGTCCGAGGAGCCGGGCGCCATGGCGCCGCTTCATGTCGGCGACGAGATGGTCGGCCACTGGCTCCGTACCCGGCCCGGCCGGCGGCCGCTGGCGGTGCACGCCGGATGGCGTACCGACCCGGACACTGCGGTCGAGATCGTGCTCGCCGTGATCGGGCGAGCCCGGACTCCCGAGCCGCTGCGTCAGGCGAGGCGCCTCGCCCGCACCGCCCGTGCACGTGACAGCGTCATCGGTCGCCACAGGAAGCACCCGTGAGAGGACGTTTCAGAGGTTGCTCGCCGCCAGCAGGGTGTCAGAGGTCGGTGACGACAGCTGGTGTACGCCACGCGCATGGGGCAAGGTGACCTCGAAGACGGTGGCGTGGGTGAAACGCCGATAGCTGAGGGTGCCACCCATCGCCTCGACCAGTCCGCGGGCGAGGGCGAGGCCGAGACCCGTCGAAGCAGTCAGCGTCGGGCGGCGGTGCAGCCGTTCGTAGGGAGCGAACACCTGGTCGCGAAACTCGTCGGGGACGCCCTCCCCGTCATCGCACACCCTGACCGCCCCTCCATCGGGAACGGGCCCGACCTCGACCCAGATGCGCCTGCCTCCGTGCTCGATTGCGTTGGTCAGCAAGCTGCGGAGAATCTGACGCAGTCGGAGCCGGTCGACCTGCACGTAGCAGGACTCCCCGATGACCTCGAAGCCGTCCGGCTTTCGGCTCCACTGATCAACGAAACGGAGGGTCTCGCCGTGGAGTTCCACGGATTCGCTGCGGGTGACCAGGGTGCCCAGCTCACTGCGGGCAGCAACGGTCAGGTCCTCGGTGATGTACTCGATCTCGGTGCCCAAGGCGGCGATGTCGCCTGCGATCTCCCTGAGCTCCTCGGCGCTGAAGGAAAACCACTCCTCGTTCAGCTCGGCGGCGAAGCCTATGACCCCGGCGAGTGGAGTGCGGATCCCGTGGCTGATGGCGGCGATCAGGTCATCCCTGGATTCGACCAATTGCTCGAGTTGCCCGTTGGCTTGGTCGAGCTTCTCCATGTCGCGTTGGACTTGGTCGATCACCAGGCTCACCACCCCCACCAGCAGCCCTAGGAAGATGGCCGACGTGAGCCATCCACAGATGTTGCTCCAAGCGGTGCCGACGAGGTCTCCCGTCCCGGGCGAGTGGTAGGCGGCAGTGAAGGCGAAGACGGCGGAGGCGAGGATCGCGACCATCAACCGTTGGATGGCGGTGCACAGCAGCACGACGATCACCACGAACGTCATGTAGACGATGGCCAGGACCGCGGTGGGAACGGCGACGATCTCGAGAATGACGAAGCCCAACGTGATGTCCATCGCCAGTGCGATCGAAGCTTGCGGTCTCTTCCGGGTGAGGAGGGCGTGGAGAAGCGCGAGCACGCCGAACACGGAGGCGGCCCCGGCACGGGGGTATGCCACCAGTGCCACCACGCCCCCGAGGACGACGGAGGCGATCCATGCCCCGATTCGCAGCCGGTGCCAGCGTTGTGTTAGCCCGGAACGAACTCTGGAGTCGAGTTCGATGCCCCAGGGCAAGCGCATCCTGTCCGCCAGCCGGTGTACTGCTCTCTTCACGCCAATCCTCTGCAATCGCCGGGGGCGATGCGGGAAATCACACCCGCACGGCTGATCCGCAATGTCCTCCAGTTCCCGACCGGACTCGTACCCAGATTGTCTCTATCGACACGAACTGGGTGGTGCTTAATACCGGGTCGAAGAATCGGCTAGCTCCCCGTGCCGGTGAATCGGCGATCCGGGAGACCCGGTATCGGGCGGGATGTGCGATGCCCCGCGATCGAGCGATCGGTCCGGCGGTTGGGCAACGTACGATCTGATCGTGTTGTTCGGTCTGGTTCTCGTGGGGCTCGCGGCAGGTCTTCTTTGGCTGGGCGCGGAGTTGTTCGTCGAGCATGCCGCCATGGCTGGGCAACGTCTCGAAGTCACAGGTTTGGCTGTCGGGTTGTTGCTTGCGGGAGCCGAGCCTGAGGAGTTGATCACGGCGGTGATCGCGGCGGTGCGGGGTCGGGGTGGTCTCGCTGCTGGTGACGCGATCGGGGCGAATGTCACGATGCTCACTCTGGTGTTGGGGCTGGCCGCGCTGATGAGGCCGCTCCCGGTGGGGGGGAAAGTGCGACGGTATCTGTTGGGTGCCTCCGCGCTCGGCGGGGCGGCTGCGGTGATGCTGTCTGGTGGGGTCGCTCGGGGCGAGGGCCTGGTCCTGGTGTTGCTGTACGTGGCCGCGGTGGTGTTGGTCTGGATCTGGGAACGGCACCCGCCGGCCATCGGCGAGCTGGGTGAACTCGAGGAGAAGAACCGTCCGCCTGAGAACGGCACGGCTTGGACTGGTCTGCTGTTCGTTGCCGGTGGAGTGCTGATCATGGCGCCGGGGGGCTGGGTAGCGGTCTTGGGAGCGGACCGGCTGGTGGATGCCTTCGGCGTCGCCGAGTCGGTTGTGGGATTGAGTGTGGTGGCACTGGCGACAACGGCTGAGATGTTCGCATTGGCCGTGTCAGCGCATCGGCGCGAAGTCAGCGAGCTGGCCGTCGCAGGAGTCGTCGGTTCTGCCGGATACAACGCAACCGTCACCCTCGGTGGCGCAGCCATGGCTCGTCCCATCGTCACCAGCGGTGTGATCGGCGCCGCATGGCTGGCAGCCGCTTTGCCTCTCCTCGTCCTCGGATTGGGCGCAAAGACCGGGCAGTTGACTCGGTGGAGCGCCGGACTTCTCATCGCCGTCTACGTGGTCTATCTCACCGTCCTCTACACCTGAGCGTCCACCGACGGTTTCGGAGCATGATTCGGTGAGAGA
>CAZMSN010000023.1:0-7855 GCA_964569015.1 uncultured Acidimicrobiaceae bacterium
ATCAAGTTCCTGGCGATCGCGCTGGGCGTGTTCTTCTTCATCGTCAAGCCGGTCAACGCCCTCAAGGCCCGTGTCGCCTCCGGAACGGAAGAGGCTCCGGAGCCGGCCGAGGATGTCAAGCTGCTCGCCGAGATCCGCGACGCCCTCAAGCGGTAGACCACCGCACGCCTGTTGCAGAGGGGACCCTCGTGTGGGGGTCCCCTCTCGCATGAGATCGATGCCTGGCGCGCTGTGCGGTCACCGTGACGCCGGCGCCAGTGGATCGAGGAGTCGTGCCAGCGTGTCGTGCAGCTGGGCAACCTGGGCCGGATCCCAATCCGCCGGGTCGTCGCGGAGGAACGAGGTCTGATCGACCCGGTTGTCGAAGACCGACACCGGGAGGTCGAAGTGGTCTCCTTCCCGCCTCGTCACGGGCAGGTGCGCGCCACCACCCTGGTTCCTCAGCCACATCACGTCGTCGACGCCGTAGTCGTGTCGGAGCACCGACTCCGGGACGCCATGGTGCAGGATCGAGGCGTCCTCGCCGATGCCCGGCGTGGCCCTCGCCTGATTGCGGCGCCGGCACTCCTCCGGCGTCACCCACACGTAGAGCGCCACCGCCCCCGCCAGGATCTCGCGAGACAGCTGACTGAGCGAGTAGCGGTAGCCGAGTGGCTCAGACAGCGGCATCCATGTCCCTTCCGGGCCGCCCCGTGCAAACTCGATCACGACGGTGTGCCCCTCGAGGGTGGGCAGGGTCGCCTTCAGCTTGGACCGCAGCACGTCCGCCGCCTCGGACTCGAGACTGTCCTCGAGGTGAGTGCGCGCCTCGGGAGCGAGCACGTCGAGCAGCGGCTCGGCACCGACCCGGGCGCGAGCCCGGTCGAGGCGGCTCAGCAGCCACGGCGCCGCCCGCTTCGGCGGGGTGAACGGTCGTGTCAAGTCGCCGTAGTCCTCGTTGAGAAGGCGGATGAGGGTGCCCCAGTCACGGGCGTCCTGCAGCGAGCTGTCGTCCGAGGTGAAGAACACCGGATCGTGGCCGAGGGATCGCAGCTCCTGCGAGATGCGGCGCATCAGGTACACGTAGGGGTAGTCGTCGAGCTGAACGGTGGGGCCGATGTGGAGGGTGCCCGCCGCCGCCGGGTCGAGGTGATCGAGGTAGCGACGGATCTCGGTCTTGCCCGACGCCGGGAGAGCCAGGAGCAGCAGCGTGCTGATGATGTCAGCGGTCACGGGGGCACGATAGGGCGAGTCGACGGACAGGCCCGGCAATCAGGCGTCCTCGGGGCCGAGTAGCCTGGCCGCGATGATCCCGTTGCGCATCGTCGAGAGTGATCGTGAGGGCTTCGACCAGCCGATCGTCGAGCTGTGGCGGGACGATGACTTCATCGGGATGGTGTTCTGGGACGAGGACGTGGCGGTGGTCCAGGTCTTTCCGGACGGGTCCGGAGACGTCTACGACCTCGAGGTGCGCGACCTGATGCGCGTGCTCGAGCTCGCGGAGCAAATCGTCGTCCCCGATGAGTATCGGGATGACGATCTGAGCGATCTCCGGATAAGCCTCTCCGCTGAGGGGGGCGGGGACGGCTGGGGTGACGAGGACCCGGCGACGCTGCAGCTCGTGGCCGAGTTCGATCCGCAGGTCGGGCACCGCACCGCCGACGGGGAAGGGTTTTTCCCACTCGAGGTCGCCCGCGAGTTCATCGAGCGCTGCGAGGAGCTGGGGCTGGCCGTGGTGGAGATGGAGGGGTTCGACCTCGAGGGGGACAGCCTCATCCCCCGACCCAATCTCAACCTCGTGGTGCGGGCGCCCGAGATCACCGAGTGGAGCCTCTTTCGCCCTGTCGCCAACGGTCAGGCTCGCGACACCCTGGCCTCCTGGCCGGCGCGACCCACCCTGGTGGTCGCCTTCGTGGTGCAGGAGCCGGACGGGGACACCTTCGTCGCTTAGGAGGCCGTCTCCGTCCCGGGCGATCCCTTCACGAGCCCGGAACGAAGCGCGGGGGCGGTGATCCCGAGAAAGGGTGAGTGCGTCGGCTTCAGCAGTGCTCTATTCGAAGAGCCGCCGACGGATCACATCGGGCAAGTTGCGCCGCCTGCTCACCGTGACCTCATGCACGGTCACCTCGCCAGGGGCCGGGTGGCCGCTGTGCCGAATCTCGGCCTCGCCGAGGAGGCGGCGGAGCCGGTCGACCTGCCCCCGCAGCCGCTGATTCTCCTCCTGGAGGTTGAGGATGCGGCGCACGCCTTCGAGATTGACCCCGCGTGACGTCAGCTCCTGGATCAGCCCCAATCGTTCGAGGTCCTCGTCCGAGTAGCGGCGGGTTCCACCCGGCGTGCGGTAGGGCTCGATGAGCCCCTTACGCTCGTAGATGCGCAGAGTCTGGGGATGCACCCCGGCCAGCTCGGCGGCGACCGAGATGATGTAGACCGCGCTGTCCTTCTGTGCCATCGTTCACACCCCCAGGTGTGCTCTCGGGTTCTCGTCGGGATGCTCGTCCCGGAATCTCTCGAGAACGGCCCTCTGTTCATCCGTCAGGTTCTTCGGCACCGTGATCTCGACCGTGACGAGGAGGTCGCCCTTCTTCTCATCGGCTGCCTCGACCCCGCGGCCACGAACCCGGAAGGTCTTCCCGCTCCGTGTGCCAGCCGGGATCCGAAGCCGGACCGAGCCGGTGAGGGTCGGAACCGTGATCTCGGCGCCGAGTGCCGCCTCCAGGAAGGTGATCGGCACGGTAAGTGTGAGGTTCTTGCCACTCCTCCCGAAGACGGGATGGGTCCCGACCCGCACCGTCACGTAGAGGTCGCCGGGCGGGCCGCCGTTGGCGCCGGCGCCGCCTTTGCCCTTGAGGCGGATCCGGGCCCCGTTCGCCACACCTTTCGGGATCTTCACCTTGACCGATCGGCCGTTCAGGTTGAGGGTCCGGATGGCGCCGGAGATCGCCTCGTGGAAGGTCAACCCGATCTCCGAGGAGAGGTCCTGTCCGGCCCGCGGACGTCGGCTCCCGCCGGCGCGATCGAAGAGATCGCCGATGCCTCCGAAGACGTCGAATGGTGACCCGCCGGCGGCTCCGCCGAACAGATCCTCGACCCGCACGTACTGCTGATCACCGGCCGGGCCGCCCACGAAGTAGCCCATGTCTCGAACGTGGTCGTACTCCTTGCGGGTCTCCTCGTCGCTGAGCACCTCGTACGCCTCGTTGACCTGCTTGAAACGGGCCTCGGCGCCGGCGTCACCGGCGTTCATGTCGGGGTGGTACTGCTGCGCCAGTTTCCGGTATGCCTTCTTGATCTCCTTGGCGGACGCGCCCTTCTCAACGCCGAGAACGGCGTAGTAGTCGGTGTCGAGCCACTCTTTCCTCATCGTCTTCAAGCGTGCTCCACGGTCACCAGGGCCGCTCGCAGCACCCGCCCTCGCAGGGTGTACCCGCGCCGCATCTCCCTGACGATCAGCTCGCTGTCACCTTCCTCGCTCGGTCCGGCGACCGCCTCGTGGACGGCCGGGTCGAAGGGGACTCCGTCGGCGGGGATCGGCGCGAAGCCGTCGCCGGCGAGGGTCTCCATGAACAGGGCGTGGGTCGAGCGGAGACCCGCGAGGATCGTCTCCTCCCCAGGGGTCTTCGCGTCGTAGCTGAGCGCGGCATCGAAGCTGTCGAGAGTCAGCAGCAGCCGCTCGATGAGCCGTTGCGATGCTCGCTGCACCATGTCGGCCTGGTCGCGCTCGATCCGTTTCCGGTAGTTGTCGAAGTCCGCGGCGACCCGCTGGAGGGTCTCCAGGTACTCGTCGGCCTCGCTCCGAGCCTCGGCGGCGGCGGTGAGCAGGAGCTGCACGGCTGCCGACGGGTCTTCGGGGAGTTCGAGGCCGAGGTCGGCGGGCGTCACCGCCCGCGTCTCGTCCTCAACGACCTCGGACTCCTTGCCTCCTTGTTCCCTCGCGACGTCCTCGACGCCGAGGAGCTTTTCGCGAGCCTCACCGGGAGTCGGGATGTGGTCTTCGGGAAGTGCGGCTGTGTCTTTCATGATTGGCCCCGATGTGGAGGGCTCAGCCCTCCTCACCCTCGTCGACGATCTCGGCCTCCACGACATCGCCGTCGCCCTCGGCGGACTCGGCAGACGTCCCGGTGGATTCGCTTGCCGTCTGTGAGGCTTCGTAGATCCTCTGGCCGAGGATCTGCGAGGCGGTCAGCGTTTCTTCGGTTGCCTTGCGGAGGTCGTCCGTGGAGGCATCTTCGGTGAGGAGCTTGCGCAGCGCCGTGATCTTGTCTTCGATCTCGGTCTTCTCGTTCTCCACGAGCTTGTCTCCGTGCTCCTTGAGCATCTTCTCCGTCTGGTAGGCAACGTGGTCGGCCTGATTCTTCGCCTCGGCATGCTCGCGACGCCGGGTGTCCTCGTTGGCGTGCTCCTCGGCGCCGTTGACCATGCGATCGATCTCCTCCTGTGACAGCGCCGTGCCGCCGGTGATCGTCACCTGTTGCGACTTGCCGGTGCCGAGATCCTTGGCGGAGACGGACACGATGCCGTTGGCGTCGATGTCGAAGGTGACCTCGATCTGTGGGATGCCGCGCGGCGCCGGGGGGATCCCGGGGAGCTTGAAGCGGCCGAGGGATTTGTTGTCACCGGCCATCGCCCGCTCACCCTGGAGCACGTGGATCTCGACCTCGGGCTGGTTGTCGGCCGCCGTCGTGAAGATCTCACTGCGGCGAGTCGGAATCGTCGTGTTGCGCTCGATCATGCGGGTGAAGACTCCACCCTCGGTCTCCACGCCCAGCGTCAGCGGGGTGACATCGAGCAGGAGGATGCCCTTGACGTCTCCCTTGAGCACGCCCGCCTGGATGGCGGCACCGAGCGCCACCACCTCATCGGGGTTGACTCCCTGGTGCGGGTCCTTGCCGGCGAGCTCGCGCACGAGGCTCTGCACCGCCGGCATGCGGGTCGATCCACCGACGAGGATCACGTGGTCGATGTCCTCCACCTTGACGCCGGCGTCCTTGACGGCCTGCTTGAACGGGGCGCGGGTGCGCTCCACGAGATCCTCGGTCATGTGCACGAACTCGGAGCGGCTCAGGGTCTGCAGCATGTGGATCGGCCCACTGGAGGTGGCGGTGATGAACGGAAGGTTGATCTCGGTCTCGGCCACCGACGACAGCTCGATCTTGGCTTTCTCCGCGGCTTCCTTGAGCCGGGTGAGCGCCATCGGATCTGCAGCGAGGTCGACGCCGTGGTCGTTCTTGAACTGCTCGACCATCCAGTCGATGACCCGTTGGTCCCAATCGTCGCCGCCGAGATGGGTGTCGCCGCTGGTGGACTTCACCTCGAAGACGCCCTCGCCGATCTCCAGGACCGACACGTCGAACGTTCCGCCTCCGAGGTCGAACACGAGGATCTGGTGGTCGTGGCTCTTGTCGAGCCCGTAGGCGAGCGCCGCCGCGGTTGGCTCGTTGATGATGCGAAGCACCTCGAGCCCGGCGATCTGGCCGGATTCTTTGGTGGCTTGGCGCTGGGCGTCTCCGAAGTAGGCTGGCACCGTGATCACCGCTTCGGTGACCGACTCGCCGAGGAACGCCTCGGCGTCGCGCTTGAGCTTCTGGAGAATGCGAGCCGAGATCTCCTGGGCGGCGTAGGTCTTGCCCGCGATCTCGGTCGACCAGTCGGTCCCCATGTGGCGCTTGACCGAGCGGACCGTGCGATCGGGGTTGGTGATGGCCTGTCGCTTGGCCTGGTCGCCCACCAGTACCTCACCGTTCTTGGCGAAGGCGACGACAGACGGCGTGGTGCGGTGGCCTTCGGCGTTGGCGATGACTTGTGGCTCGTTGCCTTCGAGGGTGGCGACGACGGAGTTGGTGGTGCCGAGATCGATGCCTACCACTCGTCCCATGAGTGCTGCTCCTTGCTCGTTGAATCGTTCTGAGTTGATACACAGTGTATAACCTGAGCGTTATATTGTCATATTCCTTCTTCCGGGTTTCGCTAGCGATCGGGTTGTCGAACGGCTACGGTCGGTTCCCTCAAGAGGGCCCGGGGACCGGCCGGTGGGCCGGCGATGTGGATGACGGGGAGTCAACATGACCCAGGAGCAAGGGGACGGTTACTTGCGACCGTGGTTCCCTGTCGGGGTGTGGTGGCTCGTCGCCGCCTGGCTGGTTCTCGCCGTGGCGACGGTGGTGTGGGCCGTGCCTCACGCGGAGGAGGATCTGCGGTCCCGCACCGAGGACGCGTTGGCGGATGCCGGCCTCTCGGTCTCGGTCGACCTCGACGGCCGCGACGCCACGTTGAGCGGCACTGTCGACACGATCGACGGTCCCGAGCGAGCCGAGGACGCCGTTCGCGGCGTGTCCGGCGTCAGGAGGATCGTCAATCGCATCGAGGTCGCCGCCGAGCCGGTGCCGCTGAGAGATCCCATCGTCACCATGACGTTGTCCGGTGGACGAGTCACGCTGCAGGGTCTCGTGCCCGATCAGGCCGTCGGCACCGCCATCGTGGCTGCCGCGGTCGGGCAGTATGGGGCCGACCGCGTCACCAACGAGCTCGTCGTCGCCGACGATGTCGCCTCCCCCGGCTGGCTCGGGCTGATCAGAGATGCCGTCGAGCAGTTGGAGCCGCTCCTGAGCGGAACGGTGGTCTTCGACACATCGGAGGTCACGCTCACGGGCGAGGTGCCGTCGGAGGACCTCCGCAGCTCGCTGCAGACGTCGCTGGAGCTGGTGTTCGGAGACGCATTGGCGGTGACCAGCCGGCTCACCGTGGCGACGCTGGCTTCACCGACCCTTCAAGCCGAGTCGGTAGATGGCCGGATCGAGCTGCGAGGCACCATGCCCGATCAGGAGAGCATCGACGCCCTGGTGACGGGCGCCATCGGCGTGTACGGAAGCGACGGGGTCACCAGCACCTTGAGCATCGGCGAGGGGACCGGGAAACCGGAGTGGCTGGCACGACTGCCCGAACTCTTCAATGCTGCCGGCGGACTCGACTCGTGGGCCGCCACCTTGGAGGGCGGTCACTTGCTCGTGACCGGTTTCGGCTCGAGCCAGAACGCAGCGGATCGTGCTGGCTCGGCTCTCGGTGACCTCACACTTCCCGGTTTGGAGCTGGAGGTGGACGTCCGGCTCACGCCGGCCGCCGTGGCGGCGACGCTCACGGCCCTCGTCGCCGACTCGGTCACGTTCGAGGCGGGAACCGGCGCGTTGTCGTCCGCGTCCACCGAGGTGCTCGACGTGGCGATCGAGATTCTCCTCGCCAACCCTGCCGCCGAGCTGACCGTGGAGGGCCACACCGAAGCCACCGGAGATCCCGCCGCCAGCCTTGCAGTGTCGCGCGAGCGCGCCGAGACGGTGATCGACTACCTGGTGCAGGGTGGAGTGGAACGAGCACGTCTGACCGCGATCGGATACGGTGAGAGTCGACCTATCGCCGACAACGTCACCGCGGCCGGCAGGGATGAGAATCGAAGGATCGAGTTCACGGTTCGAGAGGGAGAGGGCTAGATGCAGGGGACAGGGTATGCGATTGCAGAAGTGATCATCTTCTTGATCATCTCGGCGATCATCGGCTTCGGCATCGGCTGGCTGCTCGCCCGGTGGACACAGTGGGCCACCGTCGGTGTGGATTTCGAGGAGCAGCTCACCGCCGAGCGCGACCGCACCCGGCAAGTCGAGGCGCGCCTGGGGGAGCGCAGCAGGGATCTCGATGCGGTGCGCACGGAGCTGACCAGGGCAAAGGGTCTTCTCGCCGCCTCGTCAATGGACATGTCGCTCGGAGATCAGCTCATAGAAGCCGAGGATCGCATCGTCGAGCTCGAGGGGATTCAGCTGGAGAGAGACGCCGAGATCATCCGGCTCAACACGGCACTCGAGGATCTCGGCGCCGCCCGGGAACGGGT
>CAZMSN010000023.1:7955-21320 GCA_964569015.1 uncultured Acidimicrobiaceae bacterium
AGATCATCCGGCTCAACACGGCACTCGAGGATCTCGGCGCCGCCCGGGAACGGGTCTCCCAGCTCGAGGGCGAGTTGGGAGTATGCAAGGCCGAGGTCGAGGCACGCCAGGCGCGCATCGCCGAGTTGGGGGCGAGTGCGGCCGGTGCGGCGGAGGAGGCTGAGGAGGCTGAGGAGGTTCCCGAGGCCGAAGAGACGCCTGTCAAGACCGCAGCGGCTGATGTCACGTTCGGAAAGGAGGAGGCAACCGCCAAGATGGCGGAGATCGCCGCCCGAACCGCGGGCGGTGTGCCTCTGGTCGACGACGATCTCAAGAAGGTGCACGGCATCGGCCCGAAGCTCGAGCAGCTGCTCAAGGGCCTGGGTATCACCAGCTTCCGTCAGGTCGCCGGCTTCCGTTCCGAGGACATCGCCTACGTGGCGGCCGCACTCGAGTCGTTCCCCGGCCGGATCGTGAGAGACGACTGGATGAGCAGCGCCGCCGAGCAGCACGAGAAGAAGTACGGGGAGCCTCTCTAGGCCGCGCTCAGCCCTTGACCACGCCGATCGGGACCAGGCGGGCCACCCTCGCCGCCAGCCGGGCCCGCTCGCAGACGTCGACCACCTCGTCCACGTCCTTGTAGGCGTAGGGCGCCTCCTCGGCGAGCAGCTTGACTGATCCGGGACGCACCGCGATGCCGGAGTCCTCGAGACGCCGGCGCACCTCTCCGCCGGTCTGCTGCTTCTTGGCCGCGGTGCG
This sequence comes from uncultured Acidimicrobiaceae bacterium, assembly GCA_964569015.1. GTDB lineage: Bacteria > Actinomycetota > Acidimicrobiia > Spongiisociales > UBA5794 > CAYQEC01. Next base: position 8,694 of record CAZMSN010000023.1, read on the forward strand.
GCTCATCACCCGGCCGGCCCCGTGGGCTGCCGAGGCGAAGGCGGGGTTGTCTGCGACCCCGCGCAGCACCCACGAGGCCGTGCCCATGCTTCCCGGAACGAGGACCGGCTGGCCGATGTCGCGCAAGTCGGCTGGGAGGTCGGGGTGACCCGGCCCGAACGCTCTGGTGGCGCCCTTGCGGTGCACGCAGAGCCGCGCTCTCCTCCCCGCGATCTCGTGGGTCTCGAGCTTCGCCAGGTTGTGGGCGACGTCGTACACGAGCCGCATGCCGGTGCTGTCCACACTCATGCCGAAAGCGGATGCGAAGGCGAGTCGGGCGGCGTGGGCGAGCACGTGGCGATTCGCCCAGGCGAAGTTCGCGGCCGCCTCCATCGCTCCCAGGTAGCGCGATCCCTCGGGGGAATCGACCGGGACACAGGCGAGCTGACGATCGGGCACCGTGATGCCGTAGCGGCCCACGGCCTTGCCCATCAACCGAAGCTGATCGGTGCAGGTCTGGTGCCCGAGTCCACGTGACCCGCAGTGGATCATCACGGTCACCATCCCGGCGGAGAGGCCGAACGCCGCCGCCGCCGTCTCGTCGAACACCTGGTCGACGACCTGAACCTCGAGGAAATGGTTCCCGGCCCCGAGTGATCCGAGCTGGCCGGCTCCTCGCTCCAGGGCACGAGCGCTGATCTGCTCCGGATCGGCTCCCCGCGACGTGCCCCGCTCCTCGCAGCGCTCCAGATCCTCCTCCCACCCGTACCCCGCCGCCAGGACCGCAGCCCCTCCGTCGCGCAGCACCGAGGCGAGCAGCCCCTTCTCTGCGATGGCGCCCTTGCCGAGGCCGCGTGGGATGTGCACGTCGAGTTGGGCCATGACCTCGTCGCGCCGCGACCGGAACTCGTCCTCTTCGAAGTTCGAAGCCAGCAGCCGCACCCCGCAGCAGATGTCGAAACCGACACCGCCCGGCGAGACGACGCCACCCGCGGCCACGTCGGTGGCGGCGACCCCGCCGATGGGGAAGCCGTATCCCCAGTGGATGTCCGGCATCGCCAGCGAGGCCTCCACGATGCCCGGAAGATGGGCGACGTTGGCTACCTGGCGAATCGCCTGGTCCTCGACGGCCTTGGCCAGGAGCGCCTCACTGGCGAATATCCGCCCCGGCACGAGCATCCCGTCCTGCCGCGGCAGCTCCCAGGTCACGTCTGAGGTCGCTCGGAGCTCCATGACTCCACTGTACGGGACATGCGGGGAGACCGAGCCTTCACACGTCGAAGACGATCTCGGCCTTCCATGCTTCCGCGGCCTGGACGACGGTCAGCCCGTGGTAGGTGACCGCCTTGACCGGAGGCCCCGTCAGCTCGACACCTGCCAAGGGTGCCCCTCCGGCAACCATGGTGGCGGCGATCTCGCCGGCGCCGGATCGTGCCGTCTCGGCAGAGAAGCTGCAGAACGCCTGGTCGCCCGTCTCGCTTCGGTACAGCAGCTCGGAGAGCAGGTCGACGAGCAGCTCAGTCGGGTTCACGGCGGTCACCTCGAAAGCCACTTCCTGGCTCGGTTCGAGTGCGGCCACGTCGACCATCAGATCGAACATGCCATACGCCGCGTTCGCCATCAGCTCACCAAGCGTCTTCCCCGTGACGGCGATCGTAACGTCGGCGGTGTGTGGCAGGATGCGGTACCGGCTCACTCGGACAGCGTATCAACCGGTCGGGGCGGTAGGCGGCTCCGGTGGTGATATTCCGATCGGCAGAATCGTGGCCCCGATTCTTGCGGTAACTTACGCTCATGAGCGTCGCCTCGGTTCCGTTTGCCCTCGGGGAGCGGATGGCTCGCCTGGCCGTCCCGGAGCCGCACGAGACGATTGCGCCCCAGTTACCGGACGGCTCCGCCATCGAGAGGATGTGCGTTCTCTTCGAGCACCTCGCCGACTTCGTCGAGCGGACCGAGCATCCCGTGGTGTACGCCGGGGACTGCATGGCGAGCATCGGGGTGCTGGCCGGGCTCGAGCGGAAAGGCTTGTTCCCGACCGTCTACTGGTTCGACGCTCACGGCGACTTCAACACCTCTGAGACCAGCCCCTCGGGCTTCTTGGGGGGGATGCCGCTGGCCATGATCACCGGGCGTGGGGACCTGAGCCTCCTCGAAGCCGTCGGGTTGACGCCGATTCCGGACGAGTGTGTGATCCTTTCGGGGGCGCGCGACCTCGACCCGAAGGAGGCGGAGGCGATCGCACAGTCCGGGCTCCAGCAACTGTCGGTTCGCGAGGTTGCCCACGCTGTACCGCCGGGCGGCCCACTGTTCGTTCACATCGACGTCGACGTGGTGAATCCACAAGAGATGCCGGCGGTTTCTTGCCCGGCCACGGGGGGACCCGGGGTCGCCGCGGTACGCGTTGCCATGATCCATCTGGCTGCAACCGATCGGGTGGTGGGGTTGTCGGTGGGGGCTCCGGATCCTGAGCTTCCCGGAGCGGCGGTCGCCGCGGCCGCCACCCGTCGCCTGGCGGCGCCCTTCCTGGCCGACGCTCTGCACTCGTGACCGCGGCGCTGATCGCCCTCAGTCCTCCATCACGTGGGCGACGGCGCGGGCGATGCGCCGGGCCCGGGTGTTCGGGCGCACCGCGTCGCTGATCCAGACCAGAATCTCCTTGCGGCGCGACGGTGGTGAATCGCAGAAGGCGCGGAGGGCCCCCTCGACGGACGATAAAGCCGCGGCGAAGTCGTCCGGCACCGGAACCTCGCGGGAGGCGGTATCTCGCTGCAGCATGAACTCGACCGTGTCGCCGTTGCGGAGATGCAGTGTCTCTCGCACGTCGGCATTGAGCAGGATCCGGTGCCGCCCTCCGCCGGCAGGGATCAGGGTGGCGCGGAGCGGGAAGCCGTTGATCGTGCCCACGACGGGTACGTGGCCCCTGGCGCCGAAGGAGATGCTGACGTCCTGCGGCACGTCGACGGCGTAGTTCATGCCCCGCTTGATGATCTCCCCCGAGAATCCCTTCGTCCTCGCCATGGTGCATTGTCGCAAATCGGTCGGAATCGTGAGCCGCCAATTGCCCTGTTTTCGCGGCCTCGTGGCAAGCGCCACTCGGGTCATCGTGTACAGTCGTGAGCACCGCCGACACCCTGCGGGAGCCGGCGCGCCGTCGTTTCCACGGAGTTGATCGAGGAGCCGAGAGCATGACCCGCCACCTCGCCGAGTTGAGTCGGGCCGATGACTTCCTGCGGCGCCACATCGGCCCCGACGACGCCGAGATCGCCACCATGCTCGAGGCGGTCGGCGCCGCTTCTCTCGACGACCTCGTCGACAAGGCCGTGCCACCGACCATCCGGATGCAGGGGGACCTCGCTCTGCACGGGCCGTCATCAGAAGCGGAGGTGCTCGAGCGGCTTCGCCGTGTCGCCGCCAAGAATCAGGTGTACACCTCGCTGATCGGAATGGGGTACTACGGCACCCACATGCCGGCGGTGATCGTGCGCAACGTCCTCGAGAACCCTGGGTGGTACACCGCCTACACGCCCTATCAGGCGGAGATCTCCCAGGGCCGGTTGGAGGCCATGCTCAACTTTCAAACCGCGGTGAGCGACCTCACCGGGATGGAGATCGCCAACGCATCGCTGCTCGATGAGGCGACGGCGGCCGCCGAGGCCATGACGATGCTGCGCCGAATCAGCGACGGCGATTCCGGGGTGTTCTTCGTCGACTCCGATTGCCATCCACAGACGATCGAGGTGGTGCGAACCCGGGCCGAGCCGCTCGGCATCGAGGTCGTGGTGGGTGATCCGGCTGAGGATCTCGCCGGTACGGACCCCTACGGGGTGCTGCTTCAGTACCCGGGATCGAGCGGACGGGTGCGTGACGACCGCGGGCTCGTTGCCGAGCTGAAGCGAAGAGGCGTGATGGTGGCAGTCGCCGCCGACCTGCTGGCGCTGACACTGACGGTTCCGCCGGGGGAGATGGGCGCCGACGTCGTCGTCGGCACGTCGCAGCGTTTTGGCATTCCCCCGATGTTCGGAGGGCCCCACGCCGGCTACCTCGCGACCAGGGACGCCTTCAAACGCTCGATTCCCGGTCGCCTCGTCGGGGTGACGAAGGACACCGAGAGTCGCGTGGCCTTGCGCCTTGCGCTCGCCACTCGTGAGCAGCACATCCGCAGAGAGCGCGCCACCTCCAACATCTGCACCGCCCAGGTGCTTCCGGCCGTGATCGCCGGATTGTTCGCCGTCTACCACGGCCCCGACGGGTTGCGGACCATCGCCGAGCGGGTACACCGGCTCACTGCTGCTCTTGCCGCCGGACTCGCCGCCGGAGGCGTCGAGGTCGTCAACCCGACGTGGTTCGACACACTCACCGTGCGAGTGCCGAACCGGGCCGAGGAGGTGGTTGCGGCCGCCGAAGACCGCAAGATCAACCTCCGGTACGTCGATGCTCACACCGTGACGGTGGCGCTGGACGAGACGACCACGCCTGCGATCGTCGACGCCGTCTTGGAGTCCTTCTTCGTCGACGGGATGGTGTGCGATCTGGAGCCGTCGGCGGCCGGCGGGATCCCCGACGATCTGGCCCGCACCAGTGCCTACCTCAGCCATCCGGTGTTCCACCGGCACCGGAGCGAGACCGAAATGATGCGGTACCTGAGGAGACTGCAAGCCAAGGACATCGCCTTGGATCGTTCGATGATCCCGCTCGGCTCGTGCACGATGAAGCTCAACGCCGCCACCGAGATGCTGCCGATCACCTGGCCGGAGTTCGCCTCCATCCACCCCTTCGCACCGCTGGACCAAGCGGAGGGCTACCTCGAGCTGATCGGCGACCTCGAGCGGTGGTTGGCCGAGCTGACCGGCTACGACGCCGTGTCGCTCCAGCCGAATGCCGGGGCGCAGGGCGAGTACGCAGGATTGTTGGCGATCCGCGGATACCACCAGAGCCGTGGGGAAGCGCACCGCAACGTTTGCCTGATTCCAGCCTCGGCGCACGGCACGAACCCGGCCAGCTCTGCCATGGCGGGCCTCGAGGTGGTCGTGGTTGCCACCGATCGGGACGGCAACATCGACCTCGGCGATCTGCGGCGCAAGACGGAGGAGCACGCCGAGCACCTGGCGGCGCTCATGATCACCTACCCGTCGACCCACGGTGTGTTCGAGCCCACTGTGAGCGAGGTGTGTGAGATCGTGCACGAATGCGGCGGGCAGGTGTACGTCGACGGGGCGAACCTCAACGCGCTGCTCGGGATCGCCAAGCCGGGCGAGTTCGGAGGCGACGTCTCCCACCTCAATCTGCACAAGACGTTCGCCATCCCGCACGGAGGAGGCGGTCCCGGTGTCGGCCCAATCGGGGTGCGCTCCCACCTCGAGCCGTTCCTCCCCGGCCACCCGCTCGTCCCCGATCAGGCGGGCGCCCGGGACGGCCTCGGCGCCGTGTCTGCCGCCCCCTGGGGTTCCGCCGGGATCCTGCCGATCTCCTGGTCGTACATCGCCCTCATGGGCGCCGCCGGCCTGCTGCGAGCAAGCCAGGTGGCGGTGCTCAGCGCCAACTACATTGCCGCCAGGCTCGCTCCCCACTACCCGGTGCTCTACACGGGACCGAACGGCCTCGTCGCCCACGAGTGCATCGTCGACCTGCGGGAGATCAAAGCCGAGGTGGGAGTGACCGCCGACGACGTGGCCAAACGCCTCATCGACTACGGCTTTCACGCCCCAACAATGTCGTTTCCCGTCGCCGGGACCCTGATGATCGAACCCACCGAGTCAGAGAGCCTCGCCGAGCTCGATCGCTTCTGCGACGCCATGGTCGCCATCAAGGCCGAGATCGACCAGATCGCTGCCGGCGAGATGCCGTTGGTCGACAGCCCGCTGCGCAACGCTCCCCACCCGGCCGAGGACCTGATGGCGGCGGGTTGGTCGCGCCCCTACTCGCGCCAGGCGGCCGCCTATCCGGCCGCCGGGCTGTACGGCGACAAGTACTGGCCGCCGGTGAGCCGGATCGACGCCCACTACGGCGACCGGAACGTGGTGTGTGTCTGCCCGCCGATCGAGGAGCACCGATGACCACGGATCCCCGGACACGATGACCACGATCCTCGTCTCTTTCCTGATCAGCCTGGGTGTGAACGGCGTCTTCTTCGCCGTGGCCGCGATACGCAAGACCGATGTCGTGACCGACCTCTCCTACAGCCTCACCTTCGCCGTTGTCACGATCACACTCCTGGTCGCCGGCGGCGCTCCTGTGACGACTCAGGTGGTGCTTGCCGTCTTCGTCCTCGTCTGGGCGGTGCGTCTCGGGGTGTATCTCGTTCGGCGCATCCTGACGGTCAAGGTCGACCATCGCTTCGATGACATGCGGGAGAGACCGCTGCGTTTCGCCCGCTTCTGGCTCCTACAGGCGGTGTCGGTCGCCGTCATCATGCTCCCGGTCACCTACGGGCTCGGCCATTCGAACCCGCCGGATCCCAATGCCTGGGTCGTGCTCGGAGGAATAGTCTGGCTGGTCGGGCTGATCATCGAATGGGTGAGTGACGAGCAGAAGTACGCGTTCAAGTGCGATCCCGAGCGGAGAGACGGGTTCATCGATAGCGGGCTCTGGAGGTACTCCCGCCACCCGAACTACTTCGGCGAGATGCTTGTCTGGTGGGGGGTGTTCGTCTGCACAATGCCCTTCCTGAGCGGGCTGTCGTATCTCGTAGTGATCGGCCCGATCTTCATCACCGTGCTGCTCCTGTTCGTCTCGGGCGTCCCGCTACTCGAGAAGAGCGCGGAGACTAGGCACGGCGCCGATCTCGCGTACCAGGAGTACAAGCGGCGCACGAGCTTGCTCGTGCCTCTTCCCCCAAGGGCGGAAGGCAGCGGCCGGTTTCGCCGGTGAGCCCCTCATCCCGAGCTGGTTCCCGTCAGGCGCAGCAGTCTGCCCGGATGATGCCCAGGTTCCTCCACGCCCGAAAGCGCTGAGGCGAGGACCGAGACCACGTCTCGTCTGCAGATCCGGAGAGGAGAGTGGTCGGAGCGAAGCACAGGTCTCTGCGCTGCCGAGCTGCCGCACCGGGCCGATCCGCAGGCCGCTACGGCCACTCAACTACCATCCCAAGCCATGTTCACCCGTCGGGTGAGGGTCACCGATGAGAGTGGCGCCATAGCTGACACCGATCGCAGCCGCGGAGCGCGAGATCGCGACACTGCCCTCGTGCTGGGCTTCATTGGTGTGATGGTGGTCGTGTACGCGGCACTGTCCATCACCGGGTACTTCACGTTCGACAACGCGGGTTTTGACACCGCGATCTTTGGCAACACGCTGTGGCGTCTTGCCCACGGCTTGTCCGATCAGTCGGCGATGACCGGGGCGCACCAATTCGCCGACCACATCTCACTGATCCTCTTTCTCTTCGTCCCGTTCTTCCGGATCGGCATCGATGCGGGGTTCGCGGCTCTCTACATGGGCCTCGCTGTCTCTACGGGTCTGGTGGCGTTGGCAGTGTGGCGACTCGGTATCCTCGAGCGGCTGGACGGGAGGCTTCTCCGTCTCCTCGTGGTCGTCACGCTCGTTGCGCCGCCGGCCGTGCTCGTGACCCGGACGGCTTTTCACGCCACCAGCTTGGGGCTGGGCCCGTTGGCGATGACGCTGGCCGAGGGCTCGCGTCCACGCCCGTCGCGATACTGGTGGATCTGGCCTGTGTTGGCGGCAGCCTGTCGTCAGGAACTCGCCGCGGCCGTGGTTATCGCCGGGTTGCTCCTGTGGAAGAGAAATCGGCAGGCAGCGATCCTCACGTCGATCATCGGCGGCGTGATGCTGGTCGCCTCCCTCGTCTGGATACTGCTCAGTCCCCTCGAGGGGGTCAGCGCCGGCTACTCATTTTCTCACCTGGGCGACACGCCATCCGGGATCGCCCTCGGCACCCTCAGGAATCCCGGCGCCGTACTGGGGCCGCTGTTCGACACGGATGTGGTGCTGAACCTCGCCGGATGGCTATTGCCGTTCGGTCTGATCGCCTCACTCCGCGCCTGGCCGTGGCTTCTCGTCGCCCTGCCGCTGGTGATGATCCCGGTGCTCAGCAACAAGCCGATCTTCAACGCATACTGGGAGCACTACTGGCACATCCTGCTGGTGGCAGGGTCGATCAGCGCTGTGATCGGGCTCGCCCGCCTGAATGCCTGGTGGACTCATGTCTATCCGGCAATCCTGGTGTCGTTCTCCGCACTCATGTGGATCGTGTGGTTCTCAGACGTGAGCCACATCGTCGCGGTGTCCACCGATCCGGCGTCGCAGGCCGTGTACGAGCAGCTCGTTGACGAGCCCGAAGTGTCGCTCTCGACGACATCCGCTACGGTGGTCCGTCTCTCGGATCGGGAAACCGTCATGATGTTCCCGCGACCGTTCGTCTGTGTCCGCCGGACGTTCGGGTTCTTCGAATCCCCACCGGAGCCTCCATCTGTGGTGGTCGTCGACGAGAGACTGGAGGACGGTGTCGCTGGACCCGGCTGGGATGCCATGATGGAGCTCCTGGAATCCGCGTACGAGCCCCAGGTCATCGACGACGACATCACGATCTGGAGAATGGCCGACCCGGCCACGGCTGCAAGCCTCTACACGCCATGTGACCTGGAGGGCGATGCCGGCTGAGCCCTCGAGGGAACGGGGGACGATGCAGCCGGTGAGCCGATCCGCGGCTAGAGGCTTGACGTGTAGGCGACGAGCGAGCGCATGTAGTTGACGCGCTCGTAGCCGGCCGGATCGGTCGAAGACTGCTGGCTCAGGCTCCCCTTTGCCTGCTCGATGGAGACGTACTCCCGGTCGGCGAACCAGGACTCCATGTCGAAGAGCACGGTTGCCACATGGCCAGCCCCGTACTTGAGCAGGGCGGACGTCATCATCGTGACGTCCGCGCCGGCCAGGATGAGCTTCACCACGTCCTCACCAGTGTGGACTCCGGAGCTGGCGGCGAGCGAGCCGGTGACGCGGCCCCTGAGGATCGCCATCCACCGCAGCGCCAGCCGCATGTTGACGGGATCGGAGAGCATCAGGTCCGGCACGACCTTGAGCTCGTCGAGGTCGATGTCCGGTTGGTAGAAACGATTGAACAGCACCAGGCCGTTGGCACCGGCGTCGAGAAGGCGTCGGGCCATGTTCGCCATCGACGAGAAGTATGGGCTGACCTTCACGGCCAGTGGGATGGACACTGCGCCGCGGACCGCCTCGACGAGTTCGAGGTCCTCGAGCTCGACCTCCTTGCCACCCGTGTCGACGTCCGCCGCCACCCGGTAGACGTTCAGCTCGAGCGCGTCGGCGCCCTCGTCCTCGAGCTGCCGCGCATAGGCAGTCCACCCTCCGGTCGACTGGCCGTTCAGGCTCGCGATCACGGGGATGCTCAGCTCTTGTTTTGCGCGCCGCAGCGTCTCCAGATAGTTGTCGGGGCCGGCGTTGTAGTCGTTCATCTCGGGGATGTAGCCGCCGAACGATTCCGCCGAGATCTCGGCGCCGTACTCGAAGAGCTGGTGAGCCTCCATGGCGTCGTGCTCTATCTGCTCCTCGAACAGGGAAGGCAGCACGACGGCAGAGGCCCCGGCTTCCTGCAATTCGAGGAGGCTGTCGATTGATCCGGTCAGCGGTCCCGCCGAGGGCACCACCGGGTTGGCAAGCTCCAATCCCAGATACCGAGTAGTGATGTCGACGGTCATTCTTCAGCCTCCTCGAACACCGCGGTCCGCTCGACGTTGACCATCTGTTCATAGAGATGCCACCTGTTGTCGATGTCGTCCTGGGCTAGCTGGGTGAGTTCCTCAGCGTGCTTCGGATTCGAGCGTGTCAACATGGCAAAGCGCCCCTCGTTCTTGGCGAACTCCTTGAATGGGACTGTGGGACTGCGGCTGTCGAGCTTCAGGGCGGGCTGGCCGAGAGCGCCGGCAGCCGAGTCATAGCGATACAGCGGCCAGTAGCCGGATTCGGCGGCCTCCTTTTGGTGCTGCATCATCGTGGCCATGTCGATGCCGTGGGCGATGCACGGGCTGAAGGCGATGATCAGGGAGGGCCCGGGGTGGGCCTCGGCCTCGCTGAATGCCTTGACGACCTGTGTCATGTTGGCTCCCATCGCAACCTGTGCCACATAGACGTTGCCGTAGCCCATGGCGATCATGCCGAGGTCCTTCTTGGCCGTCGCTTTCCCGCCTGCGGCGAACTTGGCGACCGCGGCTCGCGGAGTGGCCTTGGAAGCCTGGCCGCCCGTGTTGGAGTAGACCTCGGTGTCGAGAACGAGGATGTTGACATCGCGATTCTGGGCGAGCACGTGATCGAGGCCACCGAAGCCGATGTCGTAAGCCCAGCCGTCGCCTCCGATGATCCACACGCCCATACGGACCAGGTAGTCCGTCAGGCTTGCCAGGTTGCGGGCGTCGGGACCTTCGATGTCGCCGATGACGCGTTTGAGTTCGGCGACCCGCTCTCGCTGCTTGGCGATGCCCTCCTCGGTGCTCTGATCCGCCGTCAGGATGTCGCCGGCGAGGCCTCCGACCTGCGAGGAGAGCTTCTCGAGGAGCCAGCGCGCCGTGGCGCTCTGTTGATCGATCGCCAGGCGCATGCCGAAGCCGAACTCGGCGTTGTCTTCGAACAGCGAGTTTGACCAGGCCGGGCCTCGCCCGTTGCCGTCGATGGCGTAGGGGGTGGTTGGGAGATTGCCGCCGTAGATCGACGAGCAGCCGGTGGCATTGGCGATCAGGATGCGATCCCCGAACATCTGGCTGAGGAGCTTGACATAGGGGGTTTCGCCGCAGCCCGCGCACGCCCCGGAGAACTCGAAGAGCGGCTGGAGCACCTGGGAGCCCTTCACCGTATCGACCTTGGCCTTGGTGCGGTCGAACTCGGGGATGGAGCGGAAGTACTCGAAATTGGCCCGCTCGGCGTCGAGGTGGTCGATCTTCGGCGCCATGTTGATGGCCTTGTGCCGCGCCTCCTCCTTGCTCTTGGCGGGGCAGACGTTGACGCAGACCTGGCATCCCGTGCAATCCTCGGGCGCCACCTGGACCGTGACGTTCTTGCCGGCGAAGTCGCGGCCCTTCCACGCCTTGGTCCGGAAGGTGTCGGGAGCATCGGCGATGGCCTCCGGCTCGTACACCTTGATGCGGATGGCGGCGTGCGGGCACACCAGGGCACAGCGGCCGCAGTCGATGCAGACGTCCGGGTCCCAGATCGGGATCTCGTGGGCGATGCTGCGCCTCTCCCACCGGGTGGTCGCCGTCGGAAAGGTCCCGTCCACCGGAAGGGCGCTCACCGGGAGCAGGTCTCCCTTGCCGGCGATGAGCACTCCCGTAATCCGTTGCACGAAGTCGGGAGCCTCCGCAGGGACGGGGAGACGGAGCGCCTTGTCGGAGGTCACCTCGGCCGGCACCGTCACCTCGTGGAGGGCGGCGAGGGCGCCGTCGACAGCAGCGAAGTTGCGGTTGATCACGACCTCGCCGCGCTTGCTGTACGCCCTGCGGATGGACTCCTTGATGGCATCGATCGCCTCGTCGCGAGGCAGGAACTCGGCGAGAGCGAAGAAGCAGGTCTGCAGCACGGTGTTGATGCGTCCGCCGAGGCCGGCATCCTTCGCCACCTTGTCGCCGTCGACGACGAAGAAGCGGAGCTTCTTGTCGATGATCTGGCGCTGGGCGATCTCGGGGATCTGGTCCCAGACCTCGTCCGGCCCATAGGGGCTGTTGAGGAGGAAGGTGGCTCCGGGACTGGCGACCTCGAGTACGTCGGTCTTCTCCATGAACCCGAATTGGTGGCACGCCACGAAGCTCGCCTGGTTGACGAGGTACGCGGAGGTGATCGGACGGGGCCCAAAGCGGAGATGCGAGACGGTCATCGCCCCCGACTTCTTCGAGTCATATACGAAGTATCCCTGGGCGTATTGGTCCGTGTGGCCGCCGATGATCCTCACCGAGTTCCTGTTGGCGCCCACGGTGCCGTCACTGCCGAGTCCGAAGAAGACGGCGCGCACGATCTCGTCTGGGTCGCTCCACTCGGCCACGACCGGCAGGCTGGTGTGGGTCACGTCGTCGGTGATGCCGACCGTGAAGTGGTTCTTCGGGCTCTCTTTTTCCAGCTCGGAGAACACCGCGAGCGCCATCGGGGGCGTGAACTCCTTCGAGGACAGCCCGTAGCGGCCGCCGATCACCTTGGGCGGGTTGGCGCGTTCTTCGACGAAGGCGGCCACGGCGTCGAGGTAGAGCGGCTCGCCGGGCGCTCCCGGCTCCTTGGTGCGATCCAGGATGGCGACTGCTTTCGCTGTCTCCGGCACCGCCGCCACGAAATCGGCCGCCGAGAACGGGCGATAGAGGCGGACCGCCACCACGCCGACCTTCTCGCCTCGGGCGACGAGGTGATCGACGGCTTCCTGGGCGGCGCCGACGCCCGATCCCATGAGCACGACGACGCGCTCTGCATCGGGAGCGCCGTGGTAGTCGAAGAGGTGATAGGCGCGGCCGGTGAGCTTCGCCAGGTGATCCATGTCGGCTTGCACGATGCCGGGGACGGCGTTGTGGAAGGGGTTGCACGCCTCGCGTGCCTGGAAGAAGACGTCGGGGTTCTGGGCGGTTCCCCGAAGCACCGGACGGTTGGGGTTGAGGGCGCGCAGGCGGTGCTCCACCACCAGGTCGTCGTCGATCATGTCGCGGA
>CAZMSN010000023.1:21420-29497 GCA_964569015.1 uncultured Acidimicrobiaceae bacterium
TCACCGGCGATCTTGTACATGTTCGGCAGCATGAGCAGCAGGCCCTGTGAGGCCGTGAAGGTGCTCGTCATGGCGCCGGCCTGCAACGATCCGTGGACCGCAGCAGACGCCCCTCCCTCGCTCTGCATCTCGACCACATCGGGAATCGTTCCCCAAATGTTGGTCCGGCCGGCCTGAGACCAGGCGTCGGCCAGCTCGCCCATCGGCGAGGCGGGGGTGATCGGGTAGATGGAGCAGACTTCGGACAGCGCGTGCGCAATCCGGGTGGCGGCTTCGTTGCCGTCGACGATGATATGGTCGTTTTCCAAGAGATCTCCAGGGTTGCCCAGTGAATCCATCTTTGGCTTCGTGCTTGCCGAGCGGTAGGCCCAATAGTCCCGAGCGTGAGGGCCGGTTGCGTATCGTCTCGACGATGGCGCAGCGGGCTTTGGGGTTCCGGCTGCTCGCAAGGCCGGCCAGAAGAGGCGAATGGCCCTGGCAACGGCCGGCTCCGGAAGCGATCGTGACGCGGCACAGTGTCAATCGGAGGGCGGAATGCAGAGGTACTTCGTCGGCTTCTTCTTGATCTTCCACGGGGTGATCCACTGGTGGGGAGCGCAGGCGGCGTGGGGGGTCGATGAGGTCGTCGGGGCGGAGTACGAGCCGTGGTTCGAGATGTCGGATCTGGTCTCCAATGTCTTCGGCGGCGTGTGGTTCGCGGCGATGCTGATCTTGGCCGCCGCCGGCGTCGGCGTTGTGATGGAGAAGGCCTGGTGGAAGGAGGTGGCCCTCTTTGGGGTCATCGTGTCGACGATCGCCATCATCCCCTACGTGGCTGACGCCGCCCTGGGGCTGGCGGCCAACGTCATCATCGTTGCCATCCTGATCGGGTCTTTCCGGGGCACCCTCAGACTCCCGGAGTAGCCGGCCGGAGAGAGCGGCGTGAGCCCTTCTCTCTCGTCCCCCCTTGTTGAGGGGGGACCTGGCGAGGCGCCTCCGAAGGAGGCGTTCGAGTCGAGCGGGCTGCGGGGTTCGCCTCAGTCGACGGCGATGTCGACGCTGGTGAGCACGATGGACTGAGCCTCGGGATCGGTGATGTCCTCTACCAGCTCGACGTCCAGTTCGGCACCTTCGAGGGTGGTGCCGGCCGCCGCCCGGTCGAAATGCTCCCGGAGGTGCTCCGGCGACATGTGGCTCAGGGCCCCGAGCCGGATCCCGACGCGGGTTGCTCTGGTGCCTCCTTCGCGGGAAACGACCTCGCCCGCTTTGCGGATCAGGTCCTTCATGAGCGACTGCTCATGCATCGCGAGCCTCCTTGTCGGCCGTGACGAGTAGCTGCTCCGCCGTTCGGGCTACGGCTGCTTCGACCTCCGGGCACATCGGCGTTCCCGGCTCGTACGAGGCGCCCTCGATCCCGATGAACTCGAGAGTCCCGGTGAGCCGTCCCAGCACCTTCCCGAGCGCGATGGTGTCCACCAGGTCGACCAGGTGGGTCGACCGGCCGGTCCCGAGATCGTCTGGGAGCTCCGAGCCGTTGAAATGGTGCACGGTCCCCAGCTCGGCCCCGGTGCGGATGGCGTCGATCAGAATCACCCGGTCGGCCAGGGCGAAGCTGTCGAGCAGCCGAGAAGGCTCGCCTTCGCTCTCGATGAGGGCAACGCCGGAGCCGACCCGGTCGCGCAACCGGTCGATCACGGCAGGACCTGCTGCGTCGTCGCCCCGCCAGGGGTTGCCGACGCCGATGATCACCATCCCGTGACTGCTCATCCCTTTCTCGACGTGCGCTCCACCGTCAAGTCCAGGAAGTGCGTAGCGCACGAGATGCACGGGTCGTAGTTGCGGATCGACTGCTCGAGCACCCAGCTCAACTTGTCGTCCGGCAGGTCCAGCGAATCCTCCAACACCGCCCGCAGGTCGTTCTCGATGGTGAGCTGGTTCTGGGCGGTCGGAGGCACGATCTGCGCTTTCAGGATCCGGCCGTTGTCGTCGACCTCGTAGCGGTGGTACAGCAAGCCGCGGGGCGCCTCGCTGGCGCCGTGACCCACGCCCGCCTTCACGTCGAGATCGATCGACGGCGCCGGCGGCTCCTCGTAGGCATCGATGAGCCGCAGAGCTTCCTCGACCGCGTAGAGGACCTCGATGCCGCGCACCACGATGCTCTTGAACGGGTTGTTGCAGGTTGGTCCGAGGCCCACCTCGAGCGCCAGGTCCCGTGCCGTCGGGGTCAGCTTCTCGAAGTTCAGGCTGTAGCGGGCCAGCGGACCGACGTGGTAGGCGCCCCGTTCCCGAATCGTCGAGTGGAGGGCGTTGGACCGCTCCACGTGATGCTCTTCGAAGTAGTCGTTGTACTCCGAGGCGTCGATGTCAATGCCCCTGTTGGACACGATGCGACCCAGGTCGATGGCGTACTCCTCGGGGTGGCTCAGCGCCACGAACTCGAAGTCCTGCTCGATCTTCGGGAAGTCGAAGCCCGCCACCAGCCGGACCGTGTCCTTTGCCGCCTGGAGCGACCATTCGAGCTCGGGGACGAGAGCCTCGAGCTCCTTCTTGGAGGGAGTCCGGTACCAGCCGCCGACCTTGGGGTTGATCGGGTGGATCTCGCGGCCGCCGATGGTGGTGACGATGGCGTTCCCCGCCTTCTTGAGGCGCAGGCCCAGCTCCACGATGTCCCTGTGGTCGGCCGCCATGTGCACCGCGCTCTCGTACCCGAGGAAGTCGGGGGCGTGCAGCAGGAACATGTGCAGCACGTGGCTCTCGATCCACTCGCCGCAGTAGATGAGGCGGCGTAGGTCCCGCAACGGTCCTCGCACCTCTTGCCCGAAGGCATTCTCCATCGCCTGGGTGGAGCTCGATTGATACGCCACCGGGCAGATGCCACAGATGCGGGCGGTGATGTCGGGGGCGTCGGAGAATGGGCGTCCCTCGAGGAACGCCTCGAAGAACCGGGGCGGCTCGAAAATCGAGAACTCGACATCCTCGATGACGCCGTCGACCACGGTGACGTGCATCCTGCCCTCGCCCTCGACCCGGGCCAGGTAGTCGACGTCGACCCGTCGGGTGTTGCTGGTCATGCCGGTCACTCTCCTGAGGCGACGGCCAGCGCCTCGTGGCGATCGCTGGCAATGCGGAAGGGTTCGGAATATGCGTTGAAGCCACGGAAGGCATCCACCAGTTCCCGGTTGGACATGCCGAGCCGCTGGAGCGCCGCAGCGAGGGATGCGGTGTTGGGGGTCTCCATCGGCCCGAAGCAGCCGTAGCAGCCCCGGTGGTAGGAGGGGCATATCGCGCCGCATCCCGCCTGGGTGACGGGGCCGAGGCACGGCGTTCCGTGTGCCACCATGACACACGTCGTGCCGCGCCGCTTGCACTCGACGCAGACGCTGTAGGTGGGGATGTTGGGCTGGCGGCCCTGCACGAACGCGGCCACCACCTCGACGAGGGCGTACTTGTTGATGGGGCATCCCCGCAGTTCGAAATCCACCTCGACGTGGTCGCTGATCGGCGTCGACGTGTTGAGCGTCTCGATGTATTGGGGATTGGCGTAGACCGTCTGGGTGAACAGCTTGGTGTCTTTCCAGTTGCGGAGCGCCTGGATGCCGCCGGCGGTGGCGCAGGCGCCGATGGCGACGAGGAACTCCGACTGGCGCCGCACCTCCTGGATGCGCTCGGCGTCGTGGGGGGTCGTGATGGATCCCTCCACGAGCGACACCTGATAGGGCCCTTCGATGATCTCGCGCGAGGCCTCGGGGAAGTTGGCGATTTGGATCACCCCGACGATGTCGAGGAGGGACTCTTCGACGTCGAGGAGGCTCAGCTGGCAGCCGTCGCAGGAGGCGAACTTGAAGACGCCGAGCTTCGGCTTGGCCGGACAGGGCGCAGGGGCGTTGGGCATGTCATACCTCCCTGATGCTGAGAAGATCCGCGATGTCCGAATACCGGAACACCGGCCCGTGGTAGCAGACGAAGTGTGGCCCGAACTGGCAGTGGCCGCAGGCCCCGATGCCGCACTTCATGTTGCGTTCCATCGTGAGATGGATCCGTTCCGGATCGACCCCGGAGGATCGTGTCAAGGTCTCAGCCGTGACCTTCATCATGATCTCGGGTCCGCAGACGAACGCAGTGGTCGTCTTTGGGTCGAAGGCTGCTCTCGGGATGAGCCAGGTCACGACCCCGACTGAGCCGTGCCAGCTGCGATCGGCGGTGTCGACGGTGGTCAGCATCTGGATGTCGAGGCGTGCCGACCAGTCCTGGAGCTGAGCGCCGAACAGGAGATCGCGGGGGCTGCGGGTGCCGTAGAGCAGAACGACATTGTGATAGCGGTTGCGGTTGGCGAGCGCGTGGTAGATCGCCGGGCGTAGCGGCGCCAAGCCGATACCGCCGCCGATGATCACGAGATCGCCGCCCTCGGCTTCAGTGACTGGCCACGGCGAGCCGAAGGGACCGCGCACCCCGACGAAGTCTCCGGCACCGATGCCATCGAGGGCCCGAGTGACTGTCCCCACCTTGCGGATGGTCTGGACCAGCACGTTGGGCTTGGCAGGGTTGCCGCTGATCGAGATCGGGACCTCACCGACTCCGAAGACGTAGAGCATGGTGAATTGCCCGGGTTCGAAGTGGAACGCGCCGTTGGGCGGCTCCAGCTCGAGTGTGAACGTGTCGGAGAGCTCGCGGCGGACTCTCAGCACCCGGAAGGACACGGGCGCCATAGTGTCGATTTCGGTGGGTTCAAGCACGGTTGCCATATACATCCAGAAGTTGGAGGCGGGTCGCCTCGAGGCGGCTCACCAGTACGTTCGCGAACCGCGACATCAGCTCATAGCCGAGGGTGCTGTCCGTTTCCTGCTTCTGCCGGAGTGATGCGGCGTCGAACCTGATCGCCCGGGTCGGCTCGAGTACCTGGGCCCCGAATGCCCAACGGTAGGGCGGGAAGAGCCATGACCAGCCGATCACCTCGCCATCATGGACGGTCTGGATGACATGGTGGCCTCGTCCGGGAATCGTGAGTTCGATGGCGACGGCGCCTTCGATGACGATGAAGCACCCGTCGGCGCTGTTGCCCTCCTCGAACAGGGTCGTTCCGGCGTCGAGCTCGACGCCGGAGGCGCAATCGGCGATGGCGTCGAGATGAGCCTCCGACAGTCCCTCGAAGAAGGACATCTCGGAGAGGAGCTGTGCCATGTCTGTCATCGAGCACCTCCCGGTGTCGGCAGCGGGCTGGCGGGGACACGCAGATCGCCATGACGGATGGCGGCCACCTCCTCGGTGATGTCGATGCCGACGGGGCACCAGGTGATACAGCGACCGCATCCCACGCAACCCAGCGACCCGTATTGATCGATCCACGACGCGAGTTTGTGGGTCATCCACTGCCGGTAGCGGGCTGACGTTGTCTCCCTGACGGCGTTGCCGTGCAGGTAGCTGAAATCGAGGGTGAAACACGAATCCCACTTGCGGGTGCGAGTCGCCACCGGCGCCGCCAGCTCCTGGGAGTCCTCGACGGTGTGACAGAAGCAGGTGGGGCACACCAGGGTGCAGTTGGTGCAGCTCAGGCAGCGCTCGGCGATGCTGGCCCATCGCGGGTGATGCGCATTCCCGTAGAGCAGTTCCTTGATGTCCTCGGTGTCGAGGGTGCGCCCCATCGCACCGGCCGCCGCGGCGAGGAGATCCTCGGCGAGAGTGGTGGCCGCTTCGGTGGCGGTTTCCAGATCACCGGTGGCTGCCAGCACGTCGGCGCCCTGCTCGGTGCCGGCCTCGATCAGCAATCGGGAATCGTTGTCGGAGGTGATCTCAGTGATGACGAGGTCGTAGCCCGAGGTTGCTGCGGGGCCGGTGCCGACCGAATCGCAGAAGCACGTGCCTCCCGGCTCAGTGCAGTTGACCGCGACGATGAACGCCTTGCGGCGACGTTCAGCGTAGGTCTGATTGGTGGGCAGGAATCCGTCGGGAGTGAGAACGTGGTCGAGGATTCCGAGCGCCGCCAGCTCACAGGGCCGCACGCCGACGAAGGCATAGCGAGGCTCTGGTGGAGTCGGACGGGTCGTGATGCCCTTTTCGGTCAGCTCGCCCGACCAGATCACGGTCTCAGATGGGTTGAGGAACTGCTTCCAGGAATCCTGGCCGACGACGTAGCCGAAGAGTTTGCCGTCGTTACGGTTCTCGAGCCGGTACGAGCCGGGTTCTTGATGATCGGTCCAACCGATGGGGAGATCCGCGCTGGAGTCGATGGTGTCGTACACGATGGCCGACGCCCGAATCGTCGGGCCGACGACCTCGTATCCGCGATCGGCCAGCACCGTGATCATCCGGTCGAAGCCGGCACGATCCATCACGACTGCTTCGTTCACGATGAGTGACCCTCCTGTCGCGGCACGCCACGTCCCGAGAGGTCTCGGCGGTGTCCTCGCGTCCGAGGCTACCGGTTTGCAGCCGCCTCCGTTGTTCCAGCGCGACGCGGTCGACGACAAGGTACCCCTCCTGGGCCGAGTGAATAGGGGCCATCGGCCCGTCTGAGCCGCCGCAAGCCCTCTGCACCTCGGGAGGCCGGCGCCGGAGGCGAGGCGGAATCCGCCCGCACGTGCGAATTGGGGGCTCATGATCGTTCGGGATGGGACCGGTGGCCCTAGGGCGTCGACCGTCGGAAATCCACAATGAGCGGGCGTTTTCGCACGACTGGACCACCGCGGTAGCGTTGTACCGTGTGCGCAGCGCAAGTCAGACACAACGTCAGTGAGGAATGAGATGCCGGATACGAAATGGGTATACGCGTTCGACGAGGTGGGCGACGCCGAGGACAAGGTCGGCGGCTCGTGGGACGGGGTGCGCTCCCTCCTCGGAGGCAAGGGCGCCAATCTCGGTGAGATGACCAGACTCGGAGTCCCGGTTCCGCCGGGGTTCACGGTGAGTACCGAGGCCTGCAACGCCTACGCAGCCGCCGGTGAGACCTTCCCCGAGGGAATGTGGGACCAGGTGACCGAGGCGCTCGCCAAGGTCGAGCAGCAGACCGGGAAGACCTTCGGCGACGCCGCCAATCCGCTACTGGTGTCCTGCCGGTCGGGTGCCAAGTTCTCGATGCCCGGGATGATGGACACCGTGCTCAACATCGGCCTCAACGACGAGGTCGTCGAGGGCATGGCCACCCTCACCGGGGATGCCCGGTTCGCCTACGATTCTTATCGGCGTCTCATCCAGATGTTCGGCTCCGTGGTGCTGGGCGCCCCCGCCGAGGCGTTCGAGGAGGTGCTCACCGGATTCCGGGCCAAGGCCGGTGTCACCGACGACGCCCACCTGTCGGTCGATGCTCTCAAGCAGATCGTGGCCCGCTTCAAGGAGATCGCCAAGGGCTTTCCCGAGACGCCGATCGAGCAGCTCCGGCTCGCCACCGAGGCCGTCTTCAAGTCCTGGAACGGGAAGCGGGCGGTCGACTACCGCAACGCCGCCCACATCGCCCACGACCTGGGGACCGCCGTCAACGTGCAGACGATGGTGTTCGGCAACACGGGCGAGGACTCGGCCACGGGCGTCGCCATGTCCCGTGACGGTTCAACTGGCGAGAACCACATCGAGGGCGACTGGCTCGTCAACGCCCAGGGCGAGGACGTCGTCGCCGGCATCCGCGCCACCACGCCGATCGCCCAGCTCGCCGACGAGATGCCGGACGTGTACCAGCAGTTCGCCGAGATCTCCGGCCGGCTCGAGAAGCATTACCGCGACATGCAGGATCTCGAGTTCACCGTGGAGCGGGGCAAGCTGTGGCTGCTGCAGACCCGCGACGGGAAGCGCACCGCCCAGGCGGCGGTGCGGATCGCGGTCGATCTCGTCGAGGACGGGCTCATCTCAAAGCAGGAGGCGGTGCAGCGGGTTTCCCCGGAGCAGATCGACTTCTTCCTCCATCCCCAGCTCGGCGGCGACTCCCGGGCTGCGGCGGCCGGGGAGGGCAACCTCATCGCCACCGGCCTCAACGTCTCGCCCGGTGCGGCGGTGGGGGTCATCGCTTTCGATGCTGACAAGGCCGTCGAGATGGCCGCGGAGGGCCGGCAGGTCATCCTGGTGCGCCCCGAGACCAAGCCCGACGACGTGCACGGCATGCTGGCCGCCGAGG
>CAZMSN010000024.1:0-28078 GCA_964569015.1 uncultured Acidimicrobiaceae bacterium
ACGCCCAACTTGAATACATTGCCAGAACCAGGCGCTCGGGCGATAGGCACCCTGATAGGCACCCTGAGCCGCGAACCGGCCCGCGGCGCCGCCATCCTGGACATGCAGAAACCCGTTGCACCGCAACGGGTTTCGGACTGGTGGAGCTGACGGGAATTGAACCCGTGACCTCTTGCATGCCATGCAAGCGCTCTGCCGAACTGAGCTACAGCCCCCTGGGAGGGAGAATTGTATCAGGCCTCGGCGCTGGCCGGTTCGTACTCCAACGCCGGGGCGTCGGCCCACAGCCGCTCCAACTGGTAGTAGTCCCGCGTTTCCTGGTCGAAGACGTGGACCACCAGATCGCCATAATCGAGGAGCACCCACCTGCCGTACTCACGCCCTTCCCGACGCAACGGCCTGCGGTCCAGGTCGGCGCGCAGGCATTCCTCGACCTCATCGGTGAGGGTCTTGACGTGGCGCGTCGAGGTTCCGGTCGCGATCAGGAACACGTCGGTGACGACCACCACCTCGGAGACATCGAGCAACGCAATGTCCTTGCCCTTCTTCGCGCTGATCGCGGTCGCGGCGGCCTCGGCGGCTCCGATGGCGTCTCGATCTGCGCTGATGGTGCTCAACCCTCTCCGATGGGAATGTCGTGGCCCACAATGATAGAGACATCGACCACCCCCGATGGCGCCCGCAACTCCAGCAGCAAGCTGCCCCTGCCGAGGATCCCCAGCACTTGCTCGGCGTCGGCTTGGTGCTCCCGCCCTTGGGCCACAACGAAGCTCTCCTCGTACTCGAACGTGTCGGCGTTGTCGGTGTTCACAACGTGGAATCCGGCTCTGATAAGCGACTCCGCCACGGCGCGGGTGGTGAGGATGCGGCCGTTCCCGTTGAGGATCTCGACTCGGGGACGATCACCCTCGTCCAAGAGCAGATGCCCGAGCCGCGATGCGGTGAAGGTCGCAGCTTCCTCTGCGTCGAGCTTGAACCCATCCTCGACGCCGGCCGCCGACACCGAGACGACTGGCACCAGTGTCACCTGCACTTCGCCCTCCGCCGCCCGCGCCAGGATCCCGGTTGCCGTGTCTGCCCCGGCTCCGGCGTAGGCGGCGAGACGGTCAACGAGCGCCGGGTCGTGCCCCATGGCGGCAATGACCGCCTCCCACACCGCCGCCTGCCGCTCCAACCATTCGAGATCACTCGATGCTCCCCGCGTCGTCAGGATCGTCTCGATCATCTCTGCCGATCTCGATGAGGTCCCCTGGGCCGCCACCCGCTGTTGCACACCGTCGGCTTCCTCGACGATCAGAGGATTGGGTAGCGAGATCTCGAGCTCGCCCTCCAGCGCAAGGGCGAACTCTCCCGGCTCGAGCGGGAGAATGCGATCGATGCGGATGCCGAGCGCGTTGCACAGCGTGAGGCGGGTGAGCTCGGGCCCCTCGAACACGGTGGCATCGGCGAGTGGGAAGTCGCCATAGCCCGGCAGGATGTCGTAGAGGGAGGCCGGGATCAGCACCAGCGTCGCCACCTCGTCACCGGCCCGCGACAGCAGCGCGAAGGCGACGCCCCG
This sequence comes from uncultured Acidimicrobiaceae bacterium, assembly GCA_964569015.1. Taxonomy (GTDB): domain Bacteria; phylum Actinomycetota; class Acidimicrobiia; order Spongiisociales; family UBA5794; genus CAYQEC01. Next base: position 1,559 of record CAZMSN010000024.1, read on the forward strand.
CTCGTTCTCGTCGGTGACGACGATCAGCACCGACTCCGACTCGGCGAGGGAGCGCTGCTCCTCGAGGCGAAGCTCGGGCATGGCGGCCGCCCTGTCACGAAGGTCATGGGTCCAGTTGTGGAGACGGTCGCCGATCCGGGGCCATATCGTGAACCCGCCGGCGACGAGACCGACGAGCACCACACCGCCGACGAGAGAACCGAGACGTGAGCGGCGCCGTGGCCTCGTCATCCCGGCAGGCTCCCGGGGCCGGTCAGTCCGGCTCATAGAGCGCGTGCTCGTTCACGTAGAGCCACACCGGGTCCGGCACGAGGAAACGGAGACTCATCCCGACCCGAGCTCGGGCCCGCAGCATCGTCCCACTGATATCGAGACTGGGCGTATCGAGCCAGGCATGCTCACAATCGCCCAACACATCATCGACTGCCCGGCGATCAACGCCGGGACGTGGCATCACCGCCACGGTCACACGATCCATCACGTCTTCGCATCGGTCCCAAGTCGGAAGCCCCAGCGCGGCGTCGGCCCCCACGATCAAGAAGAGGTCCTCGTCGGCCGGGTAGCTGTCGAGGGTGTCGATCGTATAGGTCCATCCTTCCCGGTTCACCTCCCGATCATCGGCTTCGAAGTACTCCACCCCATCGACGGCCAGCATGGTCATCCGCCAACGGTGCTCGGGCGCGGAGACACGATGCCCGGCCTTCTGCCAGGGCGCACCGGCCGGGATGAAGGTCACCACGCCGAGGTCGAGCCCGCGGAAGGCGGCCTCGCCGGCGAACAGATGGGCGAGATGGGGCGGGTCGAAGGTTCCACCGAGGATACCGCGTCTCACGACGGGCAGGATAGGCAGGACTTCCCGTTGCCGGTGCCAGCCGCAGCCCGCGGGAAGGCTCATCCCGACATTCCAACCAGGCCTCCGGATCGCAGTACTCGCCTGCAACCCGCACCGAGAAATGAACCGCGGCCACACCGTGATCGAGCCCGCTGGTCCCGAGCCGGGTGGCGCGCCCCACCCATTGGCCCTCGGCCACCTCGACCGCCTCTAGATAGGAATACGAGGTTCTCAGGTCGCCACCGTGGTCGATCGTCACCGTCTTCATGCCGGCCACCGATCCGGCAAAAGTCACACGGCCGGCCCAGGCAGGTGCGACTCCCGAGCCGATGGGAGCCTCCAGGTCGACGCCCCAGTGGCCCGCGTACCTCCCCACCGGGGCGAAACTTCGGATCACGGGCCCGGGAACAGGCGGTTCCAGCCGCACACATTCAGCGGCCGGCTGCATCGCCGTCGCCGCAGCAACGACCACCGCGAACAACCACATCGTGCCCACCTCTCACACCGCCCGCCGCCTGGCCAACGTACCGCGGCCGCGTACCAGAAGGAATGGGTACGTTGTGGCAGGTGGAGGAACCGGGAGCGTCTGCGGAGTACTTAGGAGACGGATCCGCCCACGGCCATCGCCGGCCCGGTGAGGTCGGCAACCCGTTCACGCAGTACCTGAGGTCGGAACGGCTTCGCCAGGTAGGCGTTGGCACCCAGATCGGCGGCCTGGCGTCGCACCGCGTCGTGGACATCCCCGGTGAGCATCATCACCGGAACATTCTCGGTGGCGGGATCGGCGCGAATCCCGCTGAGCACATCCCAGCCGCTCATGCCGGGAAGGCCGACATCGAGAATCACCAGATCGGGCTCGTGCTCGGATATTGCGGCCAGACCGCTCGGGCCGTCCGTGCACGTCTCGACCTCGAAGCCGGCAGGCTGCAAGCAGACCTCGATCAACCGCTGGATGACCTGCGAGTCTTCGACTACCAACACACGCTTCGCCACGATACGCGCTCCTCGATCCTGCCACCTTCCCCCCAGCCGCAGCGATGCCCGTACGCTCACCCTTCGCAGAAGATATCGACCTCGGCGGAAGATCACTTGAGCCGACCGGCAGTACATTCTGGAATCGGGTGCCGTGAAGCCGCCGCGAGCCCTACCGCCCGAGATCAGGATCGGTCTGCACAGCCCGAGTGCGCACGGTGAACACCGAATCACCCGACAGAACGCCGCCCCGACCGAACAGCCGGCCGAACTGCCAGCTGGAGAGCCCCAGCTCAGGCTTGTCGAGGGCGTATTGGCCGTCGACCCAACGCGTGAATCCGTTGCCGACGAACGGAGCATCGATCGTGCCGAGGAAGCGCCGGTGCTCGGCGGGACGCTCGGAGATCAAGCTCGCTGCAAAGCGAGGGCTCAGCTCGTTGAAGAGCCGCACCGCGGTATCGACGTCCGGAACGATCTTCAGGGTGACTTCCGGGCTGTGCTCCCACTCCCACTCACGGCCCAGTTGATCGCCGGCGAGCACCTCCGTCCTCGGCTCGACGCTCTCGCCATCCGCCCGCACGATCGTGGCGGACGCGAACCACTCGGGGGGGATCCTTCCCTCGTCACCCTCGGCTACGTGCAGCTTGGAGACGGCGCCTCGCCAGCGCCCCGAACGGTCGAGGGCATCGAGAAACGCCGGCACGAGGTCGTCGGCGCGGGATTCGACGATGCAGCAGGTGTTGAGCGTGTTGCAGACCTTGCGATCGAGTGAGCGGAACACGGCTGCCGCGAACGCGGTAGCGTCGGCGGATTCGGCAGCGACGATCCACGCGCCGCCGGTGCCGTGCAGGCTGACCGGGATCCCGGCCTGTCGAGCCACCGACCCGAGTTGGGAGATGGCCCTCCCCGAGCCACGAGCGACCGCAAGGGCGAGGCGAGGGTCGGAGAACATCGCCCAGCCCGCGGCTCGGGATGCGCTGTCGACCAGGGTCGCCGCACCCGGCGGCAGGCCTGCCTCGTTCAGCGCGGGATCCAGGGCGTGCTCGACGATGGCGCGGGCCGTGCCGAGCGCCGCCGACCCGATGCGGAACACCACGGTGTTGCCACTCCGCATGACACCGGTGGCATCGGCGAAGACGTTCGGGCGGCCTTCGAACACGAACCCGACGACGCCGAGGCCCGCCCTGACGAGCTCGACCCGCCATCCCTCGTGACGGACGGTCTCGACGACCGAGCCGCGTCCCGCCGGCGCTCTGGCCCACAGCCACAGTCCGTCGATCATCTCGGCTCGCATCCGCTCGGACAGGATGAGCCGAGTCGTCGTCGCCCCCCGCTCTTGCGCCTGTGCCACATCGGCACGATTGGCTCGTTCGATGGGCTCGAAGACGACATCATCCTCGAGGCGCCGCGCGAATACCTCGTAGAACACGGTGATCTGCTCGTCGGTCACCGTCGCCATCTGGCCGAACGCCTCGGATGCCGACGTCACCGAAGCCTGGGCGACTGCCCAATCGTCCGCCGGGACGTGGAGCAGGTCACCTGTCGTTTGCACAACGAGCAGCCGATCTCCCTCCTGGAAAGCGTCAGCTAGCTCTGCCGGGACGATGGTCACCCGGTCTCCGCCGTATGGGATCTGCATACCTTCGGTCAGCTCTGTCAGTAGCTCGCTCATGAACCGGAGGGTACCGCGCCGGCCCGACGCGTGAAACTGGGAATCGGAGCAGGCGCCCGAGTGATCACTCATAGACTCCCACCATGGAGCGGTACACACACGGACACGACCCGATCGTGGTGGACGCCCATGCCCGGCGCACCGCCGAAGAGGCGGCTGCCTTCCTGCTCCCCCATCTCGAACCAGGCATGCGCATCCTCGACGTCGGCTGCGGCCCGGGAACCATCACGATTGGGCTCGCCCGCTACGTTGCGCCCACCGAGGTTGTCGGCGCCGATCGATCCCGTGACGTGCTGGCGCGGGCCAGGGAACACGTCGCCGAGTCGCACACAGATTCGGTGCGATTTGTCGAGGCGGCCGTGTACGACCTCCCGTTCGCAGAGGGGACCTTCGACGTCGTCTATGCGCATCAGCTCCTGCAGCATCTCGCCGAGCCGGTAGACGCCCTGGTCGAGATGCGGCGGGTCCTTCGTCCCGGCGGCTACGTCGCGGTCCGGGACGGCGACTTCGGCACGATGACGCACCACCCACACTCGCCGCTCATCGACCGCTGGCTCCGTGTCTATCACGCGGTGGCGAGGGCGAACGGAGGCGAGCCCGATGCGGGGCGCCGGCTGCTCGAGTGGGTGACGGCGGCCGGATTCATCAATCCCAACCCCACCACCTCTTCGTGGATCTTCGCCGACCCCGAGGCTCGAGGGCACTGGGCGGCCCTTTGGGCCGGACGCATCCTGGTTCCTCATTTCGCCGACCGGGCCGCGGAGCTGGGGGTGTCGACTGTTGACGAGTTGGAAGAGATCGGCCGGGCGTTTCGCCGATGGGCAGAGGACCCCGTGGCGTGGTTCTCGCTCATCCACGGCGAGGTGCTCGCTGAAAAAGGCTGAGTCTCAGGCTCTTCGACGAGGCTCGGAAACCGTGGAAAGTCGTCTCGGATCAGTGAGTAGAGAGCGGCATCGCGGCCTTCACCCTGGATCATCAGCCCATGACGGAGCGCTCCCTCGAAGGATGCCCCCACCCGTTCGGCCACCCTCCTGCTGGCGAGGTTGTCGACGGCCGCCGTGATTCCAGCCCTGATCAGATCGAGGTCCTCGAAGGCGAACCGGGCCGTCAGGTAGGTCGCCCGTGTCGCCACTCCGCGCCTCGTCCAAGACGGCCGCACCCAGTAGCCGAGATTGGCGTTGCGGTGACGCGTGTCGATCCTGTTGACACCAGTCGATCCGAGCACCGTGCCGGTGGCCACGTCTTCGATGACGAATGAATGAATGCCGCTCTCCCATCTTTCGGGCTGTGCCTCCACCCACTCCGCCATTTCGCTGCGCTGGTATCCGGGATGGCACCAGTCCTGCCATGGGTAGACCTCCCCGATGGATTCCACCGTGGCCTCGTAGAGTGCATCGACGTCGTCGAGCCGGAGCCGACGGACACGAACGGTGCCATCGGAGAGGCGCGCCCGGCAGCTCACCGGGAGATCCTCATGCCAACACCACCAGATCGTCGCGGTGGATGACCTCACCACCGGCGACCGAGGTGTGCTGGCCGGCTGACGAGCGGATCTCGGCGGCGCTCATGCCCGCCAGGCCCTTTCCCAGCAGCACGCCGCTCTGGTTCACGACTTCTACGGCAGCGGTGGCGGCGAACTCCCCGGCCACGTCCGTCACGCCGACTGCGAGCAATGATCCGCCCCGTTCCCTCAGCGCGGTGGCGGCGCCATCGTCGATGGTGATCACCCCCTCGGCCGGGAGGCCGAAAGCGATCCAGAGCTTGCGGGCACTGAGGCGCGAGTCGTGCGGCGCCACCCACGTCCCGATCTCGTCACCCTCGATAGCGCGTGCCGTCGCGTGTGGGTCGGCGGCATCTGCGATCACCGTGGGGATGCCCGACCACGCCGCCATGCGCGCCGCCGCCACCTTGGTGGCGACTCCTCCTGAGCCGAGCGCCCCTACCCCGGATCGCTTCCACAACTCGTCGAGGACCTCGTCGGTGTGGCGCACCGCCGGCAGCAGCGCGGCGTTGTCGGACAGGCGCGGGTCGTCGGAGTAGAAACCGCCGGTGTCGGTGAGGATGATCAGCATCCCGGCCGCCACGAGATGAGACACGATCGCTGCCAGACGGTCGTTGTCACCCAGCTTGAGCTCGTCGACCACGACCGTGTCGTTCTCGTTGACGACGGGCACGACCCCGATCGCGAGCATGCGCTCCAGCGCGCCGCGTGCATGCAAGTACTGGCTGCGATGAGCGAGCACATCACGAGTCAGCAACACCTGGCCGACGACACGATCGCGCTTCCCGAACTCCGCCGAGTATCGCTCAATGAGACGTCCCTGGCCCACCGCGGCGGCGACCTGGAGACCGGGCAGGTCACGCGGCCGCTCGGCGATGCCCAGCGCCGGGATGCCGGCCGCCACCGCACCGGAACTCACCAGGACGGCGGGATGATCCCGTGACCAGAGCGCCTCGACCTGCTCGACCACCCGTTCGAGGGCGGCGCCATCGAGGCCGCCTCCCGGTCGCGCCAGCGACGACGAGCCGACCTTCACCACGACCGGGCTCCCCGGCGACACTGGATGTCTCACGATGACTCGTCGGGGTCGAAGGTGAACACGAGATCGCCGATCTGCACGTCGTCACCCGGCTCGGCTCCCGCAGCCCGCAGCGCCTCGTCGACCCCGATCTTGGTCAAGCGGGCCGCCGCAAGATCCGCCGCCTCGGGCACGGTCAGGTCATCGAGATTGACGGCCCGTTCGGCCGCCACGCCCGACACGACCCAGACGCCGCCTTCTCGAGACACGCTGAACCCGCCGGGCAGCGGCCGGTGCAGCACGAACCCCTCCCGGCCCGGACCCTCGGGATGGGCTCGTTCCACCAGATCGACGACGGCATGCATGAGCGACTCGATTCCCTCTCCAGTGACGGCGGACACGAGGTGGAGCTCGATGCCGCGTTCAGCGGCCCACGATAGGTACTCCGAGGGATCGACAACGGTATCGACCTTGTTGAGCGCCACCAGCCGGGGGCGGGTCGCCAACTCGGCGAGGTGACCCTCCAACTCACCGAGCAGAACATCGAGTTGCCGGTCGGGCGGATCCTCTTGCAGCACGGTTGGGTCCAACAGGACCACCAGTGCCCGCGCTCTCTCGACGTGGCGCAGGAACTCGTGCCCGAGGCCCCTTCCCTCAGACGCCCCCTCGATCAGGCCCGGAATGTCGGCGAGCACGAACTCCCGGTCGTCGATGCCGACCACGCCCAGATTGGGACTCAGCGTCGTGAATGGATAGTCGGCGATCTTCGGCTTCGCAGAGGACACCCTCGACACGAGAGTGCTCTTGCCGGCATTGGGGTAACCGATCAGAGCGGCATCCGCCATGAGCTTCAGCTCGAGGGTGACCCAGAGATCCTCTCCGAACTCGCCCTGTTCGGCGAAAGTGGGGACACGATGCCGTCGCGAGACCAGCGCTGTGTTGCCGCGGCCCCCGCGGCCGCCGCGCGCCAACACGACACGCTGACCGGGTTCGACCAAGTCGGCCAGCACCGTTCCGTCTTCGGCTCGCACCAGCGTTCCGAGGGGCACAGGGAGCACGAGATCGTCACCGACCTTGCCGTGCTTCAGATCGCCCTCACCGTGAGTTCCGTCGCTCGCGACCCAATGGGGGTGATTGGCGTACCGCAGCAGGGTCGGAACCGCGCTCGATGCCTCAAGTACCACCGCCCCGCCGGCACCGCCGGACCCTCCGGTGGGCTTGCCGCGGGGACGCCCGCGCCGACGGAGGAAGCTGGCAACCCCGGCACCACCGCTGCCGGCCCTGACGTGAATACGAACGCGATCGACGAACATGACTCTCCGCTCGAGAGAAGAACTTCGAGGTGGCACGTCCCGGGCGAGTCCCGGAACCGACGTCAGCCGTCGACGTCTACGCTGACCTGGCGGCGCCCCCGGCGTGTGCCATAGCGCACCGTCCCGTCGACCTTGGCAAAGAGGGTGTCGTCGCTGCCCCGACCCACGTTGTCGCCGGGGTGGATCCGCGTACCGCGCTGGCGCACGATGATGGCGCCGGATGCCACATCCTGGCCGTCGAAGACCTTCGGACCGAGACGCTGGGCCGCCGAGTCACGGCCATTCCTGGTCGAGCCACCTGACTTCGTCTTGGACATCGCTACGCCTCCTGGTCGTCCGCGGCGGCCTCGACCGCGGAATCGGGCTCATCGGTTTCGGCTGTGGCGGCCTTCTTCGCCTTCGTGGCCCTCTTCTTGGCGGCACCCTCCACAATCTTCGTCACCTGGAGCGTGGTGTACGTCTGCCGGTGCCCTTGACGACGCCGATAGCCGGACTTGGGCTTGTACTTGAAGATGTCGACCTTGTCGCCCCGGTGCTCCCCCACGATCTCAGCCGTCACGGTCGCCTTCTCCAGCGCGCCGCGATCGGAGATGACGCTGCCGTCGTCTCTGACGAGCAACAGTGGCGCAAACGTCACAACGCCGGACGTCTTGAGGCGCTCGACGTCGATGACGTCGCCTTCTCGAACCTTGGCCTGCTTTCCGCCAACGCGGATGATCGCGTACATCTGTCCTCCGGGATTCCCGGGCATGTTAGTGGCGCCTACGACGCGTCCGAGCGGTCGCGACCGGTCGCGAACCGGCGGCATCATAGCGGGACGCCGAGCAGTCGGGATCGCCGGCGACCCGTCAGGACGCCGGCTTCTCCGGAAGCGGAGCACCCGAGGTTGCTGCTTCCTCGTACAGCAGCACCCCTCGACCACCGCAGTGCGGACACACTTCCGAAAACGACTCGAGGAGCCCGGCCGAGACATTCTTGCGGGTCATCTCCACCAAGCCCAGATTCGACACGTCAAAGACCTGGGTGCGCATCTTGTCTTTTGCGAGGTGCTCGCGAAGACGGAGCAGCACCGCCTGCTGATTGCGCGGAATCTCCATGTCGATGAAGTCGATGACGATGATGCCCCCGATGTCACGCAGCCGAAGCTGGCGAGCGATCTCTTCGGCCGCCTCGAGGTTGTTGTGCAGAACCGTCTCCTCGAGATTCGATCGACCGACGAAACGGCCGGTGTTGACGTCGATGACCGTGAGTGCCTCGGTGCGATCGATCACGATGTGGCCGCCCGAGGGAAGCCACACCTTGCGGTCGAGCGCCTTGCGTAGCTGATCCTCGACATGGAAGCGCTCGAAGATCGTCAGCTCGTCCTCGTAGAGCTTCACCTTCTCGAGGAGATCCGCCTCGGTCCCCTCGAGATAGCCGAGCACCATCTCATAGGTGGAAGCGTCGTCGATCAACAGCCGCCGGAACTCCCGTGTGAAGTGCTCTCGGATCACCCGCAGCACCAAAGGAGGCTCCTCGTAGATGAGGCTGGGAGCCTGGACGTCGTCCCTTGCCTGGATCTTCTCCCAAATGGCGATCAGTCGCTCGATGTCCACCTCGATGTCCTCACGCGAGGCGCCCTCGGCGGCGGTCCGCACGATCACCCCCATGCCCTTGGGACGCACCTCCGCCACGATCGCCCGCAGGCGGCGCCGTTCGTCATCGGGGAGGCGGCGGGAGATGCCGCGCACTTCCGCATCGAAAGCCAAGACGAGGTAGCGCCCTGCCAGGCTGATCTGATTGGTGAGCCGCGCCCCCTTGTGGCCCATCGGGTCCTTGACGACCTGGACGAGGACGGTATCTCCAGGCTTCAGCACCATCTCGATGCGGCGGGGCCGACCCTCCATCTCGAAATCGTCGTAGTTGACGTCGCCGGCATACAGAACGCCGTTCATTCCCTCACCGAAGTCGACGAACGCCGCTTCCATGCCGGGGAGCACGTTGCGCACCTTGCCCAGGTAGACGTTGCCGACCATCGATCGCTTGTCGGATCGGGCGACGTAGTGCTCGACCAACACCGGGCCCTCCAGCACGACGATCTGAGTCTGGTGGGGGCTGGATCGCACCAGCATCTGCTTGCGCGCCGTTTCAGGCGGCGGCACCACCTCGATATGCGACGGCGCGGACCGACGAGCCCGATCACGCGCAGCCGATCCGCGCTGTTGCCCGTTTGAACGGCCCCGCCGGCCCCGGCGCTTGGATCGTTCGCGCTCAGACCGCTTCCGGGTATCGGAGACGCCCTCAGCCTGGCGGGGCGAGCTCCTGACAGACCGCCGCCCGGTGGCGGTTCCCCCAGCCGAGGGACCCGGCTCCTGGCTCTGGACCACCGCGCCGCGTTTGACGACGCGAGCGGTCTTCTTGCGAAACAAACCCATGCAAAATCTCCTTGAGATGCCCGAACGGGCGTATCGAGTGTGCGGCTCGGCCGCGGAGTGTGCAGCGCGTCGGGCGGCCGACATGTATCACCAACGCCGACCCGGCCGGTCTGGCAGTCTCGGTGAGCAGCCCATGCGACCGCGGACGCACCGTCTGGGCGAGAAGAGCAGAAAGGCCCGGCATCCTTGTCCTCGGTCGAAGGCTTGCAGCCGCCGCGCATTGCGGCGAAGCGCAGAATAGCACGAGATGTCGCGAGGTCGTCACAGTCAATCATGGCCGGGGCGCGACGCCTTCGATCGTACCGCGGCCCCGATGGGTTGTGGCCCCACCTGCTGCTACTCTCCTCGGCCATGCAGCGCCGCGCCGACCAAGGGTGGATCGAGGTCATCAGCGGCCCGATGTTCTCCGGCAAGAGCGAAGAGCTCATCCGCCGGGTCACCCGTTACCACCTCGCCCGGATCCCCACCCAGACCTTCAAGCCGGCACTCGATACCCGCTACGCAGTCGGCGAGGTCGTGTCTCACAGCAGGCTCTCCACCGCGGCCGAGCCCGTGAGAGACTCCCGGGAACTGCTCGAGTCGGTCGCCGACCGCACCGTCGTCGTCGGGATCGACGAGGGCCAGTTCTTCGACATGGGCCTCGTGGAAGTCGCGGAGCTGCTCGCAGGGGCCGGCAAGAAGGTGATCATCGCCGGCCTCGACCTCGACTACCTGGGAAGGCCCTTCGAGCCGATCCCATCGTTGATGCTGCGCGCCGAGTACGTCACCAAGAACCTGGCGGTGTGCCACCGCTGCGGCGGGCCCGGCCTGTTCACTCAGCGGGTCGTCGATTCCGATGAGCTGGTCGTGCTCGGCGCCACCGACACCTACGAGGCCCGCTGCCGCAGGTGCTACCGCCCGGGTGAGGCGGTTCAGCCTCCGCTCGGCATCGCACAGACCTGATCCTCCACGGCCGCCACCGGCCTCACGGCACGGTCTGGTGCTTTCCCGGCACGGGGGATCGCCGCATCCACACGGAGTGGGCCAAGCCCAGCGCCAGGCTCATTCCGATGAAGGCGGTGCCCCCGGCACTGAGGAAAGGCAACGGCAAGCCTGTCACCGGCATCCACCTCATGGTCATGGCGACGTTGACGAAAACGTGAAACACCAGCATGCCGGCGACACCGGTTGCGACGAGTTGCGAGAAGCGGTCCCGGCCGTTGGCGGCAGCGACCAGCAGCCGCCAGATGACGATGGCGAACAGTCCCAAGACGATGGCGGCTCCCACGAAACCGAGCTGCTCGCCGACCGCCGTGAAGATGAAGTCGGTGGCCTGCTGAGGGACGAACGACAGATTGGTCTGGGTGCCACCGAGCAGCCCTTTTCCCAGGAACCCTCCCGATCCGATCGCGATCTCGCTCTGCACCTGGTTGTAGAGGGCAGTCGCGCTCATGTCAGCGGCGGGATCCAGAAAGGCGGTGAGGCGTGCCAGCTGAAATTCGTGGATCCACCCTGCCCGGAACAAGCCAACAGCACCGACGCTGGCAGTGAGCACGAGGAAGGTGAGCTGCCGCCAGGTCGTCCCGGCCACGAACAGCATCACCACCGCGATGAACCCGAACACCAGCATCGTACCGAGGTCGGGCTGCTTGAGGATGAGGAACGCCGGCACGCCGACCAGTAGAACCGCGCGCGCGATGTGGTCCCATCGCAGCGTCTTGTCGGCGGTCGAGGCGAGCAATGCGGCCAACGCCAGGATGACAGCCACTTTTGCGAACTCGGACGGCTGGAACGTATACGGGCCGATCTCGATCCACCGATGGGTGTTGGCCCGCAGATCGACGAAGAGCACAACGATGAGGGTGAAGACGCTCGCGAGATACGCCGGCGGCGCCAGCATGAACAGGGTGCGGTGTTCGAACAGAGAGCCCACGATGAAGACGGCCACCCCGATCGCGACGAAGATCGCCTGGTCTCGCATCAGGCTCGCCGGATCCTCGCCCATCGCTTCGAGCCGGGGAGCCGACGCCGAGTAGACCATCACTATTCCCAGGCCGGAGAGCGCCAGGTAGGGCAGGATGAGGAACAGATCGGGCCGGAGGGCGCGCTCGCGTTGCAGCAGCAGGAACGGTTCGCTGCGAGAAGCCGCTAGCGCCATCAGTCGGCCTCCGCCCCGACCAGGATGTCGGTGATCGGGACTCCGACGAGATACTGCAGCACCGGCTTGGCAGTGGGAGCCGCGATGCCTCCACCGCTGCCGCCGCGCTCGATGATCACGACAACCACATGCTCCGGATCGTTGATCGGAGTCACAGCGACGAAGACCGCGGTGGTCACCGCCTCTTGAGTCACCGTGCCGTCGTCATCGACCTGCTGGTCGATCACCTCGGCGGTGCCGGTCTTGCCGCCCACCTCTTCGAGACCTGGGCCGAAATCCCTGAAAGCGGAGTGAGCGGTGCCACGAGGGTTGTTGACAACCGACTGGAGATCACGCCGAAGCGTCTTCACCGTGTCCGACGACAGCTCTTCGACCTGATGCAGCACTTCCGGCTCGTTCTCGAAGACGACGTTGCCGTCCTGATCGACGGCTCGGTCGAGTACACGGGGTTCCCACACCGTTCCCCCGTTGACCATCGCGGCGTATGCCGTTGCGAGCTGGATCGGCGTGACAACGACCGAGCCCTGTCCCACCGCCGCTTGGAGGAGGTCGCCGCCCAGCCAGGGGCTGGCGAGATCGAGCCGGAACTGGGCGAGACGTTTCGGCTCCTCGATCTTCCACCGCTCGAACAGCTCTCGATCAGGAATGATGCCGGACTTCTCGAAGGGGAGGTCGATGTTCGTCTTGGCATCGAAGCCAAAGCGGCGCGCCCATGTCTGCAGCAGGCTCTCGTTGGGAGTGTTCTTGTAGAGCTGCCAGAGGTTGTAGGCGACATCCCAGAAGTACACGTTGCACGACCGCATGAGCGCCTCGTGAATCGACTGCATGCCGTCGTCTGCCCTCGTCCAGTTGTTCCACACTTGCTGGCTCGGATCGGTGAAGGGTTTGCTGAGCTGAGCGGAGCACAGAATCGGATCCTCGACCGAGGCCGCGTCCTCCGGAGGGATGCCCTCCTCCATTGCCATGACGTAGGTGACGACTTTGAAGGTCGACGCCGGGGCGTACTCACCCTGGATGGCGAAGTTGTTGAACAGGGCAAGAGAGTTGAGGCGTTCGAGCTCTTCTTCGGTGATCCCGTCCACGAAGATGCTCGGGTCGTAGGTCGGCATCGACGCCATCGCTTCCACAGCGCCGTCGCGAGCATTCAACACCACGCCGACGGCCCGCACCGGGCACCCCTTGTCCTCGTCGGAAGGCTCGCAACCGGGCTGGTACTCATTGCGGGCCAATTCGAGCCCGTCTGCCAGGGCCTGCTCGAGGACCCGCTGCAGGTCGAGATCGATGTTGAGTGTGAGGGAGGCGCCCGCCTCGGGGAAATCCTCGCCCAAGACCCTGAGCACCGTCTGACGGGCGTTCACCTGATACTTGATGGAACCCTGCACGCCGCGGAGCCAGTCGTCGTATGCCTTCTCGATGCCTGCCTTCCCGAGCAGCTCGGTGGGTGACTTGCCCAAATCGATGTCCCCCTGGTCGGGGAGCCCGATATAGCCGAGGATGTCGGACGCCAACTCCCCTTCCGGGTAGACGCGAATCGGCTGTGGCACGACCGACACACCGGGGAACAGTTCCTTGCGCTCGGCGAGAAACTCCATTGCCTCGCTGGTGAGGTCGGCGACGATCGTACGCCGATCGCCCCGCGCTCTGGCATCTTCGACGATCCGACGAACCTCGTCGGTGGTGAGCGAGCTGAAAGCTGCAAGCTGCTGTACCAGCGCCTCCTCGGCTTCCTCGCTGACGAGCGCGCCGTCCACCACGGCCGCCAGCGCGGTTCGGGTTCCAGCGAGCAGTCGGCCGTTGCTGTCACGGATCTCGCCACGCGGCGCCGGCGTATGGACGATCTTCACCTGGTTGTTGCTGGCCCTGGCCTCGTAATCCGTCGTCGATGCCACCTGAATCTGCCATAGCCGAAGCGTCAGAGCCCCAAACATGACAGCGAAGACCAAGCCGAGCACGCCGAGGCGCCAACCGCTGCTCATGGCGTCCACCCACGACGCCGCCGGTCACCAATGAGGCGTGTGACAACTGGAAGCACGACGGATGCGAGGATCACGTTGTACACCGCAGGGAGCAGCATGTGTCTGACCACCACGGGATTGCTGAGGATTCGCTGCCCAAACAGGGTAGCTGCAACCGCGAACAACGATTGTCCCAGCACGGTCAGCAGGAACACCCCGGTGGCCACGACGAGCGGCCCGTCGTCGGCTCGATCACGAGCTCGCCACGTCAGGTGGACGACAACGGTGTAGGACATCGCCCACAGCCCGAGAGCCGACCCCCCGAGCAGGTCGAGGAGCAGGCCGGCGGTGAACCCGACCAGCAGCGCCGGCTCGGCATCGAGGTAGCGGGCACATCCGATGACGACGAGCAGAACCAGCGCGGGCGACGAGCCGAACGGTTGGATGCGCCCGGCCCCGAAGGCCGACGTCTGGATGACAACGGTGGTGACCACCAGCGCGATCGCGAGCCCGACGGCGCGTCGATTCACGGAATGAAACCCGGGCCGCCGGGAAAGCCTTCGGCCGGCACTTCGTCGAGAGCGCCGGCGTCGAGCGGCGACCACCCGACGATCACCTTGACGAAGTCGAGCTGGGACATCTCCACCAGAGGCTCGACACGCGTGATGAGGGCGAACCCGGCTTCGCTGGAGGCCGTTTCGATGACGAGGCCGACGGGGATGCCTTGCGGGAATCGACTCCCAGAGGTGACCAGCAGATCACCGGCAGCGACCGGATCCTCCGCCTGGAACATCTTCAGGCTCAACTCTGTCGTCTGACCTTCGACGATGCCGGTCTCGTTCGTGGACGTGTCGCGGACTCCAACGCCGAAGCGGGGGTCGGTGAGCAGGCGCACTCGCGCCGAGTCCTCGAAGGCGAGGTCGATGCGTCCGACGAGCCCGTTCTCGTCGATCACCGCATCCCCCACCGAGATCCCGTCGTTCGTTCCCTTCTCGATCCAGCGGATCTGATCGAAGTCGCTCGATCCCGGCGACGCGATGCGAGCCGAGACAGCGGGAAGATCACCGGGGACCTCGAGGTCGTTCAGCTTCTCCAGTTCGGCCAGCCGGGCCTCGGTGGCGGCGATATCACGCACCTTGGCCTCCAACTCCGCGACCTGAGCCCGCAACCGCTCGTTCTCGTCGCGCAGACCCGCGATGTTCGAGATGCCATCGATGAAGCCCACCACCGGCCGGGTCGCCGCCGACACGGCACGCTGCAACGGGGAGAACAGTGTCTGGGCACCTTCCCGCATGGTGGTGCCGATCCCCGCGCCCTCCGCCCGAACGTCGAAGGTGGCGAGAAGGAAGGAGATGATGAGCAGTCCCAGGAGCAGAAAGGTCGACCTATCGAATCTTCGGAACGAAAACATCAGCCTTCCCGGCTGCTCGTTGCCGGATCAGTGGCGACCACTCGACGACAGCACGACGTGGAGCACATCGAATTCCTCGAGGCAGGCGCCCGACCCCAGCACCACAGACTGGAGGGGATGCTCGGCGGTGATGATCGGCATTCCCGTCTCGTTGGCGACCCGCAGGTCGAGCCCTCGCAACAGAGCCCCGCCCCCGGTGAGCACGATTCCGCGATCCATGACGTCTGCTGCGAGCTCCGGCGGCGTCTTGTCGAGTGTGAACTTGATGGCGTCGACGATCTGAGCCACCGGCTCCTCGATGGCTTCCCTCGCCTCGGCGCTCGAGAGCACAACGGTCTTGGGAAGCCCGGTGACGAGATCGCGTCCACGCACCTCGGCGGCCGGCTCGTCCGCGTAGGGCCAGGCGGAGCCGATCGCCATCTTGACCTGCTCGGCGGTGCGCTCACCGAGCATGAGGTTGTACTCCTTCTTCACCCAATTGATGATGGCCTCATCGAGCTCGTCTCCTCCGATGCGGGTGCTCTTCGAGACCACGATTCCGCCCAGCGAGATCACCGCCACCTCGGTCGTGCCGCCTCCCATGTCGACCACCATCGAGCCGGACGGCTCGTGCACCGGGAGCCCGACGCCGATCGCTGCAGCCATCGGCTCTTCGATCGTGTATGCCCGGCGGGCTCCGGCGTGATAGGCGGCTTCCTCGACGGCACGGCGCTCGACCGCGGTGATGCCGGAGGGAACGCAGATCACGATGCGGGGACGTGCCGCGAACCGGCGGTTGTGCACCTTGTTGATGAAGTAGCGCAGCATCTTCTCGGTGATGTCGAAGTCGGCGATGACACCGCTGCGCAGGGGACGGATCGCCTGGATGTACGACGGCGTGCGCCCGATCATCCGCTTCGCCTCCATGCCGACCTCGAGCGGACGGTTGTCCCGGGTGTTGACCGCAACCACCGACGGCTCGTTGAGCACGATCCCCATGCCGCGCACGAACACGAGGAAATTGGAGGTGCCGAGATCGATCGCCATGTCCCGCCCGGCGAACGAGAAGAGGTTGTTCAGCATGATCGCCTACGCTCGTGAGAGTGATTGCAGTCTAGGAGGGTACCGGAGAACGTCCATCAATGCGCCGCCCCTCGGCGTGGAGGCCGATTGTGGGCCGGGAGTGCGATCAGGCGAAGAAGAGAGCCAGCTCCCGGGAAGCGCTGGCCGGGGAATCCGATCCGTGGACGATGTTGTTGGTGATCACGAGCCCATAGTCGCCCCGCAGGGTCCCCGGAGGCGCCTCCACCGGATTGGTGGGGCCCATCAGCGTCCGCGCCACTGAGATCGCCGTTTCGCCGGACCATTCCATGGCGACCACCGGACCGCTGGTGATGAAGCTCACCAGCTCTCCGAAGAACGGCTTGCCCTCGTGTTCGGCGTAGTGGCGTCTCGCCAGGTCCTCGTCGATCGTCAGCATCCGCATCTTCTCCAGCGTGAGTCCCTTGCGCTCGAACCGGGAAACGACCTCTCCGATGAGCCCGCGCACCACGCCGTCGGGTTTGACCATCACAAACGTGTGCTCGATTGCCATGGGAAACCTCCGCGGGAGCCATCCGCACGCCGGGATGCTAGCCGAGCCGGCTCACCGAACCGTTGCCGGGGGTCACTCCGATCCCAGAAACCAGTGGGGATCGGCCTCGAATCTGTGATGCGCCGGCGACGAGGAGCGGCTCCTCGCCAGGCCGAGAGCGATCCTGGCCTCCCCGACGACGTACAAGGAGCCGGCGACGACCACCGAACCTGTGCTCCCGGCCAGCTCGGTGGCCCTGGCGAGGGCATCGGCGACGGTGGAACGGATCTCGATGGGAAGGTCCTCCGGAGCGATGTCGGCGAGAGCTGCCGCGACCCGTTCGGGGACGATGGCGCTGGGATCGGCCGCCGCCGTCACCACGACCCGGTCCACGAGTGGGAGCAGCGGCTCGGCCAACGCCCCCGGGTCGCGGCCCTCCCTCACCCCGATGACCAGCACCCAGTGCTCTCCCGTGATCTCCGTGTCGATGGCCTGTGCCAGACCGGCGAAGCCCTGCTCGTTGTGTGCACCGTCCACCAGGATGAGCGGCCGCTCACGGACGATCTCGAGCCTCCCAGGTGAGGTGACCGCGGCGGCGGCTTCGGTTACCGCAGCCGGATCGAGGGCGCGCTCGAAGAACGCCTCGCATGTCGCGGTGGCGGTCGCCATGTGATCGACCTGGTGGCGACCGTGGAGGTGCAGTTCCAGATCCTCGTAGCGGTCGTAGATACCGTCGATGGAGAACCGCCACCCCTGCGGCGACAGCTCGACGTCCTCAACCGCGAAGTCGATGCCGGTTCGCAGCCAGCGGGCGCCTTCCTCGCGGACCCTCGCTTCCGCTGCGCTCTCGGCCTCCGGACCGAGCTTCCCGGTGACGAGGGTGCCCTCGCGTTTGAGGATGGCAGCCTTCTCGGCTCCGATCTCGCGCAGGGTCTCGCCGAGATATGCGACGTGGTCGCGGGCCACCCCGGTGATCACGGAAACGGCCGCCTCGACGACGTTGGTGGCATCGAGCCTGCCGCCCAATCCGACCTCGACGACGGCGACATCGACCGCTTCGCCGGCGAAGGCCTCGAAGGCAACTGCGGTCGTGAGTTCGAAGTAGGTGATCCCGTGCTCGCTGTGCTGTTCGTACAGGTCGGCAAACGGCGCCACGTCTGCCACCGCGACCGCGAGCCGATCGCGCGTCATCGTGGCTCCGCCGATCCCGAATCGCTCTTCCACGTGATGGAGATGGGGTGAGACGAACGTGCCGACCGTCAGTCCATGGGCGCCGAGCAAGTCGGCCACCATGCGGACGGTGGTCGTCTTGCCGTTGGTGCCGGCGACATGGATCACCGGGTATCGCCGGTGGGGATCTCCCAGGATTGCCAGGAGACCGCAAATCGTCTCCAGGCCGGGCCGAATGCCATATCCACGGTGCCGTTCGAGGTAGGCAACCGCCGTCTCGTAGTCCATGGGCGCGATGGGTGAGGTGTCCAGGGCTGCTATCCGAGCTCTGCGAGTTGAGTGCGGAGACGCTCGAGCTTGGCGTCGAACTCGGCCAGCTTGCTCTCCTCCTTGGCGACAACGTCTGCGGGGGCCTTCTCGCGGAAGCTGGGACTCTCGAGCTTGCCGCGCGATCTGGCCTCGAGCCGCTCCAGCTCGGTGATGGCCTTCTCGAGACGCGGCCGCTCGGCGGCCACGTCGATGACCCCGCCAAGTGGAACGAACGCTTGCAGGTTTCCTGCCGTCATCCTGGTGTGGCCCGCCAGCTCGGCGGGGGCACCCTGGTATGCCGCATCCACCCGGGCGAGTGCGGCGAGCTGGCGCCGCCACCATTCCCCGGCAACCCCGTCGGGGTCATCAACCAACAACGAGAGAGGGCGCCGCGGCCCGAGCTGGTGCTCGGAGCGGAATCGACGCACCGCGGCGACGATGCTCTGCAACTCGTCGATGCCGGCCGGCCGAGCCACCGAAGGTGGAGCCGGCCAGGTCGAGGTGGCGAGCATCGATCCATCGCCGAGCTCGCTCCACAGCTCCTCGGTGACAAACGGAATCACCGGATGGAAGTACTTGAGGAGATCTCGCAGCACCACGCCGAGAGTCTGCGTCGTGGCCTGCGAGCGCTGCTCGTCTCGCAGATTGGACTTGGCCATCTCCAGGTACCAGTCGAACACCTCGGCCCAAGCGAAGTTGTACAGGAGGCCAATCGCGTCCGAGAAGCGGTACTCGTCGAGCATGGCGTCGTAGACGGCCCCGACGTCGTTGAGACGCCAGAGCACCCAGGCATCCTCCGGGCCGGGATCCTCTGGGTAGCCGCCGTTCTCTGGGACCTCGGTGACACCCCCATGCTCGACGGCGAACCGGACGGCATTCCACACTTTGTTCCCGAAGCGGCGCGAGGCGTCGATCCATTCCTCGTTGAGGGGAATATCGTGCCCGGGGGCCGCCGACTGCACGAGGGTCAGCCGGACGGAATCGGCTCCGTAGCGTGCGACCAGCTCCAGGGGATCGAGGGCGTTGCCGCCCGATTTCGACATCTTGCGCCCCTCGACGTCCCGGACGAGGCCGTGGATGACCACGTCGGCAAAGGGCTCGGTACCCATGAAGTGCAGGCCCATCATCAGCATGCGCGCAACCCAGAAGTAGATGATGTCGAAGCCGGTGACCAGCACGTCGGTTGGGTAGAACCGCTCGAGATCGTCGGATCGGACCGGCCAGCCCAGGGTCGAGAAGGGCCACAACGCCGACGAGAACCAGGTATCGAGAACGTCCTCCTCCGCCCGCAATGCAGCGCCGGTGCACTTGGGACACTGCGACGGCTCTTCCCTCGACACGATGACCTCATCACAGTCCTCGCAGTACCACGCCGGGATACGATGGCCCCACCAGAGCTGGCGGCTGATGCACCAGTCGCGCAGGTTCTCCATCCAGTGGTGATAGCTCTTCGCCCAGCGTTCCGGCACGAATCGTGTGGCACCGGCCCTCACCGCCTCGACGGCCGGTCCTACCAGCGGCGCCACTCGGACAAACCACTGCAGCGACAGCATCGGCTCGACCACTGTGCCGCACCGCGAGCAATGTCCGACCGAGTGGTGGTGGTCCTCGATCTTGACGAGATAGCCCTCCCGTTTCAGGTTGTGGCGCAGCGTTTCTCTCGCCTCGTAGCGATCGAGTCCGGCGAACCGCCCACCTGCATCGGTGATGTTGGCCTCGGTGTCGATGACGACGACAGATGCGAGGTGGTGGCGCTCGCCGATCTCGAAATCAACAGGATCGTGGGCCGGCGTCACCTTGACCGCCCCGGTTCCGAACTCGGGGTCGACCGCCTCGTCGGCCACCACGGGGATGACGCGATCAATCAGAGGAAGCCGCACCGTCTCGCCGATGGCGTCGTGGTAGCGGGGATCGGTGGGATGCACTGCCACCGCGGTGTCTCCCAGCATCGTCTCGGCCCGGGTGGTGGCCACGGTGATGCCGCCTTCCCGGTCGACGAACGGGTACGTGATGTACACGAGCTCACCGACCTCGTCCTCGTACTCGACCTCGATGTCGGAGAGGGCGGTGTGACAGCGGGGACACCAGTTGGTGATGCGGTTCCCTCGGTAGATGAGGCCTTCCTCGTACAGCCTGACGAACACCTCGCGAACCGCGTCGGAGAGCCCATCGTCGAGGGTGAATCGCTCCCGAGTCCAGTCGGTGGAGAAGCCCATGGCCCGGATCTGCGCGGTGATCGTTCCTCCGGCCCTGGCCTTCCACTCCCACACCCGCTTGGTGAACGCGTCTCGTCCGAGGTCGTGGCGGCTCAGACCTTCGGCGGCCAGCTCTCGCTCGACGACGTTCTGGGTGGCAATCCCGGCATGATCCGAGCCAGGGAGCCAGAGGGCGGCATAGCCCTGCATGCGCCTGCGACGCACGATCGCGTCCTGGATCGACATGTTGAGGGCGTGCCCCATGTGGAGCACCCCGGTCACGTTCGGCGGGGGGATGACGATCGAGAAGGGCTCGCCCTCGGGGTTCACCTCCGGCCGGAAGGCACCGGCCTCCTCCCAGACGTGATACCAGCGTGCCTCGATGGCGACCGGGTCGTACGTCGATTCCATGGCGTGCTGCGATCCCCTCGATCGTCGGGGCGGCCGATGTTACCGCGGCCGTTGCCGGCCTCTGGGATCGCGGTCGATCCAGGAGATCGCGAAGAGATGCGTCGACGCTGAAGAACCCCCGAAACGGGACACCCGGTTGGCTCCCCCGCCGCTTCCGGATGTCCCGTCCTAGTTCCCCCCACTTGCTCGATTCTCACTGGCCCGCCGCCTTGAGCACGCGTGCGGTTGCCTTCCCCACGCGCAATCTATGATCACGCTCAGTGGTTGCCCAGACACAAACAGTGCTTTCCGAATGGACTAGTCACCGCACCGCCCGATCGTAACGCCAAACGAGCAAGACGTGGAGGAGGAATCGGCGCAGAGCGGCACGACGGCCTAGGCGCTGCGCTCCTGCGCCTCACCCGAGGTGAGGTCCTGCACCGGTACCAGGGCCGGATTGACTCGGTCGCGCACCACATGCTCGTCGATCACGACCCGAGCGACATCGGCTCGCGCCGGCAACTCGTACATCGTGTCGAGCAGCACCTCTTCCATGATGGCGCGCAGGCCACGAGCACCGGTCCCCTGCTTCATCGCCCGCCCGGCGATCTCATGCATCGCCTCGTCGGTGACGACCAGCTCGACGCCGTCCATCTCAAAGAAACGGGCGTACTGCCGAACGAGCGCGTTCTTCGGCTCGGTCAGAACGCGAACCAACGAATCCTGGTCGAGGTCGTCGACGGTGGCCACGACCGGCAGCCGGCCGATGAACTCCGGAATCAGCCCGAAGCTGATCAGGTCCTCGGGCATCACCTTCGAGAGCACCTCACCACTACGGCCCTGCGCTGCCGATCGCACATCGGCGCCGAATCCCACGGTGTTCTCGCCGATCCGACTCTTGATGACGTGCTCGAGCCCGGCGAACGCCCCCCCGCACAGGAACAGCATGTTGGTCGTGTCGATCTGGAGGAACTCCTGATGGGGGTGCTTCCTGCCCCCCTGGGGCGGCACGGAGGCCACGGTGCCCTCGAGAATCTTCAGGAGCGCCTGCTGGACGCCCTCGCCCGAGACGTCCCGAGTGATCGACGGGTTCTCGGCCTTGCGGGCGATCTTGTCGATCTCATCGATGTAGATGATGCCGCTCTCGGCTCGCTTGATATCGAAATCTGCGGCCTGGATCAGCTTGAGGAGAATGTTCTCGACATCCTCACCCACGTAGCCGGCCTCCGTGAGAGCGGTGGCGTCGGCGATGGCGAACGGCACGTTGAGAAGGCGAGCAAGCGTTTGGGCCATCAGGGTCTTGCCTACGCCCGTCGGGCCGATCATCAGGATGTTCGACTTCTGGAGCTCGACGTCGTCATCCTTGGCGCGCTGGCCGGCGCGAACCCGCTTGTAGTGGTTGTAGACCGCCACCGCGAGAATCCGCTTGGCACGGTCTTGCCCAACCACGTATGAGTCGAGGAAGTCGAAGACCTCGTGCGGCTTGGGGAGCTCGGTGAAGGCCACCTCTTCGGTGTCGGCGAGCTCTTCCTCGATGATCTCGTTGCACAGCTCGATGCACTCGTCACAGATGTAGACGCCGGGACCGGCAATCAGCTTCTTGACCTGTTTCTGCGATTTGCCGCAGAAGCTGCACTTGAGCAGCTCGCTGCCTTCGTACTTTGCCAAGCTTCGCTCTCCCCTACCCGCTCACCGCTTCCAGGGTACGCCGCGTGAGAATATCGTCAATCACCCCGTAGTCCTTGGCTTCGGCTGAGCTCATCCAGTAGTCCCGTTCCGTGTCATCGGCAACCCGCGCCAGATCCTGCCCGGTGTGCCCCGCCAGCAGCTCGTTGATCTCTTCACGAGTCTTGAGGATCTCACGCGCATGAATCTCGATATCGCTCGCCTGCCCCCCCAAACCTGAGATCTGCGGCTGGTGGAGCATGATGCGGGCATGCGGCAGGGCGAAGCGCTTGCCCTTGGTCCCGCCGGCCAGCACCACCGCCGCCGCCGAGGCCGCCAACCCCATGCAGTAGGTGGCGATATCGGGCTTGATGAACTGCATGGTGTCGTAGATCGCCATGAGCGCGTAAGTGGATCCGCCCGGTGAGTTGATGTAAATGGCGATGTCCTTGTCGGCGTCCTCACCTTCGAGGTGAAGGAGCTGCGCCATGATGACGTTGGCGACACCGTCGTCGATCGGTGTCCCGAGAAAGACGATCCGCTCCTTGAGCAGGCGGCTGTAGATGTCGAAGGCACGCTCCCCCCGGGGTGTCTGCTCAACGACCGTCGGCACCAGATAGGTCATCGCTCTCCTCGGCTTTCTGTAGTCATCGGCTTCACTCGGCAGCAGCTTCGGGACCCGACTCACCGCCGTCGTCTGCATCGTCCCGGCCGGCCGCTTCGTCCACCACCGCCGGCGGCGGCGTGAGGTCCACCGGGTTGCCGTCACCGTCGATCGGAGTCGCACCCGACACGATCCGATCGAGAGCCTTGCGCCTCAGGATATCACTGGTGAGCACATGGTCTTGACCACTCTCCCGTAGTGCCTTATCCACGGCGTCCCGTTCCCGTCCCGAGTCGGCGGCGACCGTGGTGATCGCTTCCTCGATGTCGGCCTCGGTCGCTTCGATTCCCTCGATCGCCACCACTGCCTCGAGCAGTATCCGGGTACGCAGCGACCGCACCGCCCGCTCGCGTAGCTCGGTGACGAACTCTTCCTGCCCCTGTCCCGTGATGCGGAGGTAGTTGGGAAGGTCGAGGCCGCGCCGCTCCAGGCTGTGGACCATGTTGTGGATCGTGGCCTCCATCTCGGCCTCGACGAGGGACTCTGGCAGCTCGACGCCGAGTTCCTCACCGAGGTCGCTGATGAGCCGGTCCCTGAAGGTGTTGGCGGCCGCGGCCAGCTTGACGGCTCTCATGTCGGCTCGCAGCCGATCGCTCAGCTCCTCGACGCTGTCGAGCTCGGAGACGTCGGAAACCCAATCGTCGGTGACCTCGGGAAGCTTCTTGGCCTTGACACCCTTGACGAGGACCTGGAGATGGACGTCCCGGGCCTCTTCCTGGCCGAATCCCGGCGGAAGCGTGGCGGGTCCTTCTCGGATCTCGCCGGCCGAGGACCCGGCGACGATGTCGTCCAGGCCCCCGATGAAGGACTGCGATCCGATCTCGTAGAGCAGATCATCGGCAGAGGCCTGCTCGATCTCCTTGCCGCCGTCACGGGCGGTGATCTTCACGATCACGAAGTCTCCGTCGGTGGCCGCCCGGGAAACGTCCTCCAGCTCGGCGAACTGGCCCCGAAGCCGCTCTATCTGCTGCTCGATCTCCTCGTCGGTGACCTCTTCGACATCGACGTGAATCTTCCGATCGGCGAAGTCGGGCACTGCATCCACGGTCGGCCAGAGCGTGATCCTGACGTCGACGTCGACGCCACCCTCCGCGGCGTCTCGGATCTCATCGACTCGAGGTGTGGTGGCTGGTCTCAGCTCGGCCTCTTCCATCGCCGATCCGACCAACGCCGGAAGGGCGTCTTCGATCGCCTCGGTGCGGAGGGCGTCCTCCCCAACCATGCGCTCCACGATCGCTCGGGGCGCCTTGCCCGGTCGAAAGCCCTTGATCTTCATCTCCCGCGACAGCTTGCGGGCGGCTCGATTCTTCGCCGATTCCAGCTCGGTTTCGTCGAAGCTGACCGTGAGAATTCTCTCGAACGGCCCAGCCTCTCTCACCTCGGTGTCCACAACGCTCCTCGCAGGGTCGACGGCCGCACCCTGCCGACGCGCGCCAACAGGGACGATGGGGGTGGCCGACGGGATTCGAACCCGCGACCTCCTGGACCACAACCAGGCGCTCTCACCAAGCTGAGCTACGGCCACCATGACGGGCGGGACGCCGCCCGGCGCCCCCGGAAGGATTCGAACCCTCGACCAAGAGCTTAGAAGGCTCCTGCTCTGTCCTCTGAGCTACGGGGGCGTCCCGAGCGGATGACGGGAATCGAACCCGCATAACCAGCTTGGAAGGCTGGGGCTCTCCCATTGAGCTACATCCGCGCGGCGCCGTAGGTTACAGCCCCGCCTCGTCGGGCTGGCCGGATTTGAACCGGCGACCCCCTGCTCCCAAAGCAGGTGCGCTGCCAAACTGCGCTACAGCCCGTCGCGTGGCATTCTCGCAGGTCGCGGCCCCACCGTGGTGCTGCGCCCCACCCACCGGGATCGGCCCCGTGCCGCTCAGCTTGAGAGAGGCGGCCTCTGCTAATCTCGTCGCCGGGTCGCTAGCTCAATTTGGCAGAGCATCGGACTCTTAATCCGCAGGTTCCGGGTTCGAGTCCCGGGCGACCCACTCCAGGCTTCAGGCGGGTGTGGCGGAAATGGAAGACGCGCCAGGTTTAGGTCCTGGTGGGCGCAAGCCCTTGTGGGTTCGAGTCCCACCGCCCGCACCCCCGAATCCGCCTCCGGGCCGAGCGGCCCATAATCCCTGTTCAAGACAAAGAGCCGCCAGGATCATCGCCGCCGGAATCGCTCGATCCTCCGCGTGGCCATGCCCACTGCTTGGCCCGTCGCCATAGGCGAGGCGAGTAGTCGGACCAAGCCGGTACGAGATTGGTGACGAGAGCCGCCAAGCCGAGGATTGCGAATAGGACCCAGCCGAGGAACAGCAACCAGACGACGCGGCCCACGCTTGCCCAAGGAATCCCCGCCGCTTGGGTCTTCATCGTCGGACCACGCTTGCCATGTGTTGTAGTCCTAGAGATGCCGGTCTTCGGAATGCGAATCGTCGTGCGAATCCGGCCGTCCGCGCCCTTCGTGACCCTGAATGCCTTGCCTCCGACCGACGTGGAGATGCCTCGCTTGGAAGCCGTGACCCGGATGGGTCCCACTTTCTTTGATTTCCGAAACCCAGCCATGAGAAGAAACATGGCGCACGAGCCAGCGAGCCCGTCGCCCTCTTGCCATCCATCGAAGCGGCCTACAGGGCACGCTCCGGTAATATGCCGCGGTGGCCCTTCTCGGACGGCGGCGACAATACTGGTGGAAGAAGTACCCAGGGTTCTTGGTGCTTGATTCCGTAACCTTTGGGCTCATGTTCTTGGGCGTGACGGCTCTGTTTGGGAACATCGCCCTCGGCCTGGGGCTGCTTCTGATCGGGGTGCCGGTCGTATGGTCGATACGCAACAACTATCTCCGCCCCCGCGCGTACAGGGAGCTCGGTGTTGATCCATCAACATTCCAGATCACGGTGGTTGGCAGGTCCAGCGATGGCACGGACTTGCTCGGCTTTGGTGCCTGGCATTCGTCCCGAGGTTGGGAACCCGTGTGTGTCGTGCGCAGCGACTCGAGATTCAATTTCGAAACACCGACCGGCTACCTCTACGGCAAGAACGTCGGCGGGTACGGAGTCGACGATCTACTGACGCTCTATCTGACCGGCAAGCTCTCGCTCAACCCCCGATTGGTCGGCAGCCTGACTGATGGGCCGGTAGCGGATATTGCCGATGCCGATGGCAACCCGCTATTCGCCGGCGCCGGATCTGTCGATGAGTTCATCTAGCTCGGTTCCTGGTGGGCGCAAGCCCTTGTGGGTTCGAGTCCCGCCGCCCGCGCCGGGCGCCCCGCCACGAGAGGGTCGGCCCCTCACCCCACCTCGACGACGATGCGACCGTCGCCGCGGCACGACGGCGCCGGGCACGACGACACCGCGGCA